>DUKM01000002.1:0-41840 GCA_013329255.1 Candidatus Poseidoniaceae archaeon
GACGCAGTCAACTTGGAAATTGATTCAACCACCCAAACCATCGTCGAGACCGTTGAACGGTATTTATCTCAACAAAAAGGAGCATGAAAATATGGCAGCACCGATTGGATTGGTCTGTGGTTCATTCCACAAAAACGAGATTGAACGCATGCTTGCTTGGGCTAAAGAAGAAGCCGAGCAAAACGATCTCGAGGTGATCGAGGTCGTTTGGGTACCAGGGGCTATGGAGGTACCATTGGCCATCGATCGATTGCTTGGCCGAGAGGACATTTCAGCTGTAGCTTGTTTGGGCATCATTGAACGGGGGCAAACTCAGCACGGATTGGCTATGGGTCAAGCCGTCATCAAAACCATCATTGAATTGCAACTTGTTCATGAAAAGCCAGTCGGCCTCGGCATTATTGGCCCGGGCGCTGAACCTGAACATATTGAACCAAGACTTGAACCACATGCGAGGGCGGCTGTGGCAGCCATTGCAAGCATGCTCTGACGAGCAGATCTACGTGGTAAGGTAAAGCAAATAGCGGGTTTTTCTTCAGCGTTCGTGACCTTCACTTTGATGTGAATGCATGTGAATGTTCAAATGGCGACTCCCACCCATGGAGACTTGTTGGAGTGCATCTTTATGTCTGAAATTCACAATGTCATCATCATCGGTTCCGGACCAGCCGGATACACCGCAGGCCTCTACGCTGCTCGCGCCATGCTCAACCCCCTGATGTTTGCAGGGTACATGTCAGGAGGTCAGTTGATGCTTACTTCTGACGTAGAGAACTTCCCCGGCTATCCGAATGGCATCGGTGGGCCAGAAATGATGACCGAATTGCGCGAACAAGCCGAGCGTTTCGGATTGGAAGTTCGAGATCAAAATGTAGAATCCGTCGACTTGTCTGAGCGCCCATACAAGGTTGTCGTGGAAGGCGAAGTCTTCCTTACCCATGCCATCATTATCTGCACTGGTGCCGAATCCATTTGGCTCAATGTACCTGGTGAAGAAGAGCAAAAGGGGCGCGGTATATCCACATGCGCCACATGCGATGGGGCTTTCTTCAGGGACGAAGAAGTCATGGTCGTTGGTGGTGGAGATTCAGCCTGCGAAGAAGCGACTTTCTTGACCCGTTTCGCTTCAAAGGTCACCCTCGTTCACCGACGAGATGTCTTCAAAGCCTCCACCATCATGTATGAGCGCGCTGCCGCCAATGAGAAAATCGAAATCAAAACCTTCCGTCAAGTTCAGTCTTGGCTATCGAATGAAAAGGGGCTCTCAGGAGCGATTCTTGAGGACCCGCGCGATGGAAGCACAGAGACCATTAACGTCACTGGGGCCTTCATTGCTATCGGTCACAAACCCATCACAGGATTCCTTGGTGGTCAAGTTGAGACCGATGAAGAAGGCTACATCCTTCACAAGCATCACACCATGACATCAGTCGAGGGCGTGTTTGCCGCAGGCGATGTCGTGGACACTCGCTACAAGCAAGCCATCACAGCAGCAGGCATGGGTTGCCAATCAGCCATTGATGTGGAAAAGTGGTTGGAAGACAACCATGCTTGAGGCGTGCATATCCTTTATTTTACCACGGGTCTTGGATGGAGCATGACATCCGGCGACGGCCCCCCTCAAGGCTTCAAGTGGGACCCTGCCCCTGAAGAGTCTAGGAATGATTCGGAGCCACTTTTGTACGGCAGCCCCCAACAAATCGTTCAAGGCTCGGTTCATTCACCGATGGGCGGCCTGAATGTATTGCCGCAACAGGGCACTCAAGCACAAGTTGCGCTGATTATATCCATCGTTTCTCTCATTTCTGGTGTCTTTTTGGGCGGTCTTGGCTTTTTGCTGTCTCCAATTTCTTTGATTTTAGCCAATAAGGCCCTCCAAATCACCAAGGCTTCACCGGGCCATCCGGATCATGGAATCGCACGAGCTGCGCAAATCCTATCTGGGATCATGGTTGGTCTTCTTGTTCTTAGCATTGTCTTGCTCGGTCTCTTCGTCGCAATGTTACTTGCTTTCGGTTTCTGATGGTGTGATGATGGGCCTAAATGAGAGATATGACCGTCACCTCGTTCTACCTGGGGTTGGCTTGGAAGGCCAAGAAAAACTTGCAGCAGCGAGTGTTCTTGTGATTGGTTCAGGCGGCCTTGGTAGCCCTGTATTGCTTTATCTTGCAGCAGCAGGCGTCGGCCGATTGGGCGTTGTTGATGACGATACGGTGGCTCTTTCTAACCTTCAGCGTCAGATCATCCATTCGACAGGAGCCGTTGGAGAAAAAAAGGTAACTTCTGCTCAAAACCGCCTCCGAGAACTCAACGATGAGGTCGAAGTTGTAGCCTATGACACAAGACTCACGCCTTCAAACGCATTGGGTATCTTCCAAGAAGGATGGGATCTGATTGTCGATGGGACCGATAATCTTCCGACACGTTACCTTGTAGACGACTGTTGTAGTTTACTAAATCTGCCGTGGGTGTACGGTTCTATATATCGATATGAAGGCCAAGTCAGCGTCTTCAATTATCAAGGTGGACCCACATACCGTGACCTGTTCACCACCTCCCCACCACCGGGTGCGGTTCCGTCATGCAGCGAAGGCGGTGTACTCGGTGTTTTGCCGGGTGTAGTCGGTTCTCTACAGGCGAATGAAGCGCTGAAAATCATCCTCGATCTTGGCAAAGTACTGACGGGGCGTCTTCTGCTGTACGATGCGGAAGAAATGGCCTTCAACACCCTTCGTTTCAGTCGCGATGAGGATCGTGAAACCATCACCACATTGGACGCTGCCACAGCTATGTTCAATTCACCTGAATGGTGTGCAGTGGCCGACCCCAAGCGTTCAATTCAAGAGGGTGAAGCCTCCGATGTGAGGTCAATGTTCCAGCGCATATCCATGTCGGATTTTATTGAACGAAGAAACCAAGGCTGGGCTCCGTTCATTCTCGATGTGCGTTCGGCAATGGAACACCAACAGGCTCATGTTGCCTCATGCGATCATCACGTGTCACACGAATCAGTCACTGATTCAATCGATGTTTTGCCTAAAGATCGTGACATTTTGATTTACTGCAAGAGTGGCGTGCGATCCCAGACGGCTGCCATGCTGTTGATGCAAGCGGGCATGGATGGCAGCACTCTGTACAACCTCGATGGTGGTATTTTGGCATGGAACGCCGCCCACCCTGAAGAAATTCTTCAATAACTCGGACATCCGGTGCCAACCGGCGCACTGCCAATCATCGTGGCGTGGCCAGAATGAAGGGTGAGGTTCAAGACTCCTCAGCAACCCCTTGAGGGAAAAGGGGGGAGAACATGGCCAAGGTAATCGTCGCAGATGAAAACGAAGGCCGTCGAAGCCTCCTTGCCAACACCCTTGAGCGCGAGGGTTTCGAAATCACCCGTGCAGGGACGCTTCGGCAAGCAGAAGGCACTGCTTTGGCCGTCATGCCAGAAGTTGTTTTGTTTGACAGTGAATGGAAAAACGGCGATGCTATTGATGCTTCACAGCGGTTAATGTCCGACCCGGAATTTGCTTTCAAATGCCGAATCGTCATTCTTTCTCGAAACACGAGTCAAGAATACCTCGTGGGTGCAGCGCAGGCAGGTGTCGCAGAAGTCATGGGCAAACCGATCGATATGTCGGCGCTGATTGAACAACTCAACCGGCACACTCGGAAACAATTCGTTCCACCACCGGCAGATGTCAACGTTGGTGGAGGCAAGGGTGGAAGTTTCGATGTATCGATGACGATGGGCGACAGCACATGGGCGCTTCCTATGCTGAAAGGCCTGGTTGGGCCAGAAAAAATTGACAGTGGGTTCATCGATGAAATCCTCGGCCAAATGGGTGAAGAAGGGTTGGAAGTCAATGAGGAATTGGATCCATCAACGATGTCGGCCATGCTTCGTTTGGCTCTGAACAAACTCGTTGGGGAAGCCGACGGTACGGGTTTGATGGCACCTCCTGGAGGCCCTGCTGGGCAACCAACATCCCAAGCCCCCTCCTTTGGAGACATCCAACGAAGTGAATCCCTCGGCAAAGGGAAGCCTGGTTTAGAATCGATGAACCAAGGATTCAAATCTTCAATGGAGGATATTCTTGAGGCTCAAGCCCAAGGTTTGGCCAAAGAGGTCGAAGACGCAATGGATGACATCCTAAGCGAAACGCCAGACTTTGTGGCTATTCATCACGAGGCCACCATGACTCCAATTGACCCCGAGGTGCTCCAAATGACAAGGCTGACCACCGAATTTGTATCGGATCTACTTTGGAACCTCGGGCAGCCAGGTGCCGTTTCAGATATCACCTTGATGACGCAGGTCGAAGACGCTGCACAAATGCTCAAGGATGTCCTTGAAGCCTTACCAGCAGCGGAGGAAGAGGAATGAAACGCCTTGCTTCTCTACCCAAGCCGGCTGAAATGCAATTGATCGACGGGAAGGTCAACCTTCAACAAATGAAGGAAAACCAACCGCAGTTGTACCGTTGGCGTGCTCTTTTCGGAGCCGTGATGTTGATTGGATGCGCTGGTGCAGGGTACGTCCTTTTTCAAGACGCACAAGTCATCATTTCCTGGTTTGAAGACATCGGACCTCTCGGGCCGATTCTCTACGCCCTTGCTGTTTCACTTGGCATTGTATTGTTGATTCCTTCACCGTTGCTCAAGGTTGCCGCAGGGGCAATTTTCCCTTTCTGGGTTGCCACACTTGTCAACTACGCAGCCTCAATGATTGGCGGCATGATCGCCTTCCTCTTGGGACGCTGGTTGTTTAGGGATACAATTCAGGCCTCGATTGCAGACGATGAAAAAATGAAACGCATTGAACGGGCGTTGGCAGAAGATGCCATGCGAATCTCCATCCTTGTGCGCCTCTCTCCATTGATTCCAGATGAGTGGCTCAATTACATGATGTCGGCAGGCCCAGTCTCGTTTCGAGTGTTCATGCTCTCGAACGCATCGAGCATCATCTATTCGTTGGCCTACGCCTATTACGGCCATGCGCTGGGCAGTTTTGCCCTCAACAGGAACGCCTTACAAGATGTACAAACCTCCACTTCGGGAAGCCTCATGCTCGGCTTAGGCATCATGGCTTCCATTCTCGCAACGGTATTCGTTACTCGGGCCTCGATGCGGGCTTTGAGCGGCGCAATGAGTGATGAGAGCGAATAAAGTCGCTGATTCACAGCAACTTCCTCGCCCGTGGGGTTTGTATTTGGGTGACGATTGGCCGAACCATGAGCCAAAGCGACTTGCCCGTGATTCACGGTTCAGAATGGAGGGCGAGTTCACCGCTTAAGTTCAATCAGCCTTTGCTTGCTGATGCTGCTCGAAGGGAACTCCTCCGTTTCGTGGCTCAGCGCCATGACGGCCACCTGTTTTTGGTTGCGAATGTTTGGGATGTCTTGATTGAAAACGAACCAAGCCAGTTTGAGGGGGAGGCATGGCACACCTTCACCAATCGCTTCATCGAAGCCGTGCACAGGGGTCTTCAAGCCCAAATTCAGGCCAAGATGGGTGAAGACGAAGCGGTTGAAGTCATTCCTCGACGAACGATGAATGATTTCCTTGATCGCCGTTCACAACACTTCCTCATCGATTTGCGCCTCACCTTCCGACGGCTTGCTCACTACATGGCGGTTCACATTGGCGACCGTCTTGAATGGCAACGCTTGATGACTCGAACTCGAAAACTCGATGCTCACCTCAAGACCATTCACACCGACGGTATGCCGACCCCTGATGGCGGCCGATTTGGGGGCAAAGGCTTCCGTTCGACCTGGCAGGAAGGCGTTGTCGCTGTGGCAACCGCTCTCAATCGGCAACAAGATTCACCTCGAGACGCTCGACCCGGGCAAGGCTATGATGGTGATTTAGTCGCTCCAATGATTCGTGATATTGGCCTTGGCCTCGCTATGGGGGATACACCGCTTGATGTTATGGCTGCCAATTTAGGCAAAGCAGGGTCCAATCAAAACGGCGGCTGGGAAGGGGCTGGCGGGCGCGATCTACACGTCGGGGCGTGGCACGTTGGCGTGCTGCCTCCAACAGCGCCATTGCCCATTGCAAGCGTAACGATGACAGGGCTGGCGTTTGCTGCTTGGCGACAAAACATCGATCGCTTTCACGTTGCCTGCATCGGTGAAGGAGCCTCTTCTTCTGGCGAATTTTGGGAAGCCATGAACCTTGCAGGGGCTCGTGGATTGCCCATTTGTTACATCTTACAAAACAACCAAATCGCTTTGGACACGCCTCCTGCAAAGCAGTCTGGCGTCGAAGTATGGGCTGATAAAGCGGTTGCTATGGGCTTCCCAGCTTGGACCATTGACGGATCAGACCCTGCGGCATGGCATGCCAGTGCGGCAGTCGCTCGTGAGTTCGCAATGGAGGGCGGCGGCCCGACCTTAATCCACGTTGAAACCATGCGCGGATGCGGGCATGCTCACCATCATGACGATTTGTACTTAGGAAACGCTTCGGGCACCCCACCCGGTTATGTGGATCGAGATCTGTTGGAGTATTGGGAAGCAAAAGACCCACTGCCAACCCATCGGCAACTGCTTTTGGATTTAGGTGTGGATGAAATCGCACTCAGCAACATGGAAGAAGAGGAGCAATCCTTGATGGACAAAGCCCTGAGCGATGTCACCGAAATGGCTTGGCCGGACCCGGCGAGTGTGACAAAAGGCGTCACCACCCTCAACGATGCTGAGACTCACCAAGAGCGCTTTGCACGCCTTCAACAACCATCGTTGGAATCTGAAGCAATCGCTCCTCTTGAAGTCGGAGAAACCACCCTTAATTACGTTGAAACTGGGGGTTGGACCTACGCTAGGGCCATTCAACAAGCAATGGCGGACATCGCAACTCGGCACGGTGAAAAATGCGTTTTCATTGGCGAAGACATGGAAGTCGCCGGCGCGTTCGGGATGAACATGGCGCTCAAAAATGCCGGCCACGCTGACAAACTTGTGGACATGCCCCTGTGCGAGGCTGTCATTGTCCATACGGGAACGGGCGCCGCTCTTTCAGGCATGCGTCCGATGGTGGAGATACAATTTGGTGGCTTTGCTGCACTCGGCTACAACGCCTTGATCAACAACGCAGCCATGCTCCGATGGCGCTGGGGCGCTGATTGCCCCATGACGATTCGCGTGCCGTTAGGAGCCAAGACTCGATCTGGACCGTTCCATGCCAACATGATTGAATCGTGGTTTGCAAACGATCCTGGGATGGTCGTTATTGCACCGGGTTCGCCACAAGATGCCTATGACCTTCTCATGGAAGGCGCTGAACTCGATGATCCGGTGATTATGCTTGAACACATTGGCCTTTACGGCCTTGGTGGTGGCTTGACAGGTTGGGGGCAAAACATCAACCAAAAGGTCGACACAGAGACGGTGAAGAAAGCGATTGAAGAGCAACGCCACCTCAAAATTGGTAAGGCTGCGGTCATCCGTGGTGGGCGTGACATCACCCTCGTAACTTGGGGCGCAATGATTCACGTGGCCAAACAAGCAGCTGAAACTCTAGCCAAGGAAGGCATCGAAGTCGAAATCGTTGATTTGCGTACCCTGCTCCCCTTTGATGCACAAACTTGCATTGATTCCGTCACCCGCACTGGTCGGCTGGTTGTTCTTCAAGAAGGGCAATGGAATGGAGGGCTTGGGCATACGGTGCAGAGTCGTATTTTAGAATCAAGTTTCTACGCACTTGAGGCTGCCCCCGTTGTAATCGGAGCGATCGATACACCGGTTCCTTTCTCTCCACCGCTCGAAGATTTTACCGTTCCATCGACTGAACATGTCGTTGATGTTGTCCGCTTTATTGCTCAATCTTGAGCCTTTAGGTTCTTGTAAAAACGCAGGTAAATCTCCGCTGCGATCAATGCACCAATGACGGTTGTAAAAATATAGAACGGAAGGCTTGAGTACAAACCATCTATCATGTTCGGTCCAAAAGTTCTTGCCGGGTTCATCGAAGCACCGGTGAGCGGTCCGAAAAAGTAAGCCAGCACAGCAACTGTGGCGCCAACAAAAAAGGCAATCGAAACATGAGTTTTGGACTTGATCACAATCCAATAGATCGAAGCCATCAACATGAAAGTGATGAACACTTCAATGGCTGTAGCTTCAGCAACGCTCACCCCGTCAGCCAGTTGAGTTGGACCGGCTCCCTTCAGCATCCATGCTGCAAGCAGGGCGCCGCTCAATTGCGCCGCGATGTAAGGCACTAAAGCCGAACGTTCCAAATGGCCAGTCCGGGTGAAAGCGATGCTCACTGCGGGGTTAATGTGAGCGCCACTGATCGGCTGCAACACCAATATTGCAACGGTAACTGCTGTTCCGAAAGCCAATGAAATCAACCAACCGGGTGCCCCAAGTGCAATGCTCCCGCACCCAATGAACACCATGAACCACGTGCCACCAAATTCGGCAAGAGCACGTTGCCACATGATTTACGGGCGCCACCCATGGATTAAGTCCCTTTTGAATCACCCGTGTCGATTGGTTTGAAGGAGAATGGTGAAGAAGGAGAGCCTCAACGCTAAAGCATGGGGTCCGACAAGGAACTAATGGGGGTTCCCCAACTCGTTCATTTCCAGACCCTTGTCACAACTGGAGGCTTGTTTCTTGCCCTTTTGGCTGTAAAATTAATTTCAAGTGGAATTACTCTTAACACCTTGATTGTGGCGCTTAGCGCTGTTATTCTCGCCCTTTTCTTGTTGATTTTCTCAGCGGATTTTTTCATCGAAGGGGCAAAAGGGCTCGCTCGCAGGGTTGGCCTGCCCGAATTGGTGATTGGCCTCACCATCGTCTCGATTGGAACTTCACTTCCCGAAATCCTCATTTCAGCATCCTCGGCTTCAAACATTGCTGATGCGCCAGAGTTTGCAGATACGGCTATTGGAAATATTCTTGGCTCGGTTTTGGTTCAAATCACTTTGATTTTGGGCATTGTTGCCGTCAACAAGGGCTTGAAAATTAGGGAGTCATGGGTGAAAAGGGACGGCCAAATCATGGTGCTCTCTGTTCTCTTACTCAGCCTCTTTTTGATCACAGAAGCGACGCTTCGTCAATGGGAAGCTGCTATTCTGGTGAGCCTTTATTTGGTTTACATCACTTGGTTGCTGACCAACCGGAGGGAAATCCAAAAAGAAGAGGTGGAAGACGGATTTCAAGTTGAAACTCAAGGCGCTTCATGGAGTACAGCAGCCTACCTCATCATGGTGATTGTCGGCTTGACATTCGCCGTTTATGCAGCCAATGAATTGATTCAAAATGTGGCTCAAATTGCATATGAACTCAAAGTGCCTGACGCAATAGTCAGCACAACGCTTCTTGGCATTGGGACCTCTCTTCCTGAACTTACAATCGCTTTAATGGCTGCGAAACGCAGTCAAGGCGTTGCGATTGGAACCCTCATTGGTTCAAACATCACCGACCCGTTGCTTTCAATCGGTATCGCCGGGTTGATATCCCCCCTCGCAATCACAGATGCAGGACATGATCTCATCCTTTACATCATCATGCCATTCACCATTTTTGGTTGCTTCGCTGCTTTGGTTCTGATGCGAACTTCCTACGAATTCAAGAAGTGGGAAGGCTGGGTTATGATTGCAATCTATGGGATCTTCCTCCTCGTGCTCGAAGCGCACCGCCGTGGTGTTCTTGTCATCTCCTAAACAATGGAGACATAAGGGGCGGCCTCCTCCCATTGGCATGGTCAACTTCCAACTTGATGAAATGCAGGAGATGTTGAAGGAACTCGCCCGTGAGTTTGCCTTGGAAGAGATTCGTCCTAAAGCAGAACACTGGGATGCGACCTCTACCTACCCAAAAGAAACAATCCTCGCAGCTCATGAAATGGGTTTGCTCAACCTCCACATCCCGGAAGCATACGGAGGCCCTGGTCTGGGATCCATGGAAGAAGTCCTCGTCAATGAAGAACTGGCATGGGGCGACCCTGGATTCGCAACAGCAGCTTACGCCACCGCCCTCGCCTGCGCTCCGATCATCACAGGCGCAACAGACGCTCAAAAGGAAGTCTGGCTTCGCAAAGTGGCAGAGGAGGGAGCGCTTGCATCGTACGCAGTCACTGAACCTGGAGCTGGGTCCGATGTCGCAGCGTGCAAAACAAGCGCCGTTCGAGACGGGGATGACTACATCATCAACGGCTCGAAAATGTGGATCACCGGCGCAGGTCATGCAGATTTCTTCTTCGTTCTTGCCAAGACAGACATGGATGCTGGTTACCGCGGCATGTCTGGCTTCATCGTCGAAAAGGATGCAGCAGGGTTCAGCCTTGGTAAGAAAGAAAGCAACATGGGCCAGCGGTGCTCAGACACTCGCTCAATCAACTTCGATGATGTAAGGGTGCCAGCCGAACACCTCATCGGCGGTTCGGAATCTGGAGGCTGGATGAACGCCATGAAGGCCTTTGACATGTCACGGCCAAACATTGCCGCTCACGCAACGGGCTTGGCACGCGCTTCTTACGAGCACGCTTTGCAATATTCGGGAGAGCGCAAGACGTTTGGAAAGCATTTACATCAACACCAAGCGATTCAATTCATGCTGGCTGACATGAAAACAAAGATTGAGGCGTCTCGCATGTTAACATGGAAGTCGGCCGCAGAATCTGATGCTGGCATTCGCAACACTGAATCCGCTGCCCATGCAAAGCGATTTGCAGCCGACACCGCCATGGAAGTTTCCACGGATGCAGTGCAGGTGTACGGTGGCTACGGCTATTCAGAGGAATATCCGGTGGCTCGGTTGATGCGGGCTGCAAAGGTCATGCAAATCTACGAAGGTTCATCGCAAGTTCAACGCATGATCATTGGCCGTGAAATCACCAAAGACCTGTGAGCCGGTTTAGGGTCTTCTGTCGTCCCAGCGGGCGCTTTGAGCCAATTCTTCCATGTGCTGTTCATAGGCCTCCCACATCCGTTGTTCAGCCAGTTCCTCTTCGCTGAGTTGTGGCGGGTCATGAAATGGAGGATTTGCTTCAACGGCGGTCGTATTGGTTTGGCCTTCTTGAGGTGATGGGACAGATTCAGAGGGTTCAATCTCCGAGAAAGTTTCATCCCATCCCCCGTGCACATTGTCTGGTTCTTCATCGAATTCATCATAGTCTTCAAAGGCACCAAAAGGCCCTTCATTCCCGAAAGCCATCGAATGAAAGACAACCATTTCATCTTGAAACACCATGACCTTGGCCAGTTCTTCCCGCGGACAAATGAGGAATTGAGCCAGCAGAGGGATGGTCATCGCAGTTGTAAGGTCATTGTGAAGTGAGAGTCCAAGCGCGGCGAGTTGATCGCCGACAGGCAGCGGTGACGCATGGCGAATGTTAAGGCAAAGATTAGCGCAGTACTGGTTTTTGTGGATGACATCCCTCTTTCGAGCTCCACCTTGTACGGTCACGTTCCAAGGGTTAGAAGGGTCGATTGAAAGCACCGTCATAGGACCTTTGAACCGTGTTGCAGAGATGACGTACCAACGCTTAGATTGACCTTGCACTCTGATTTTGATGTCATGCTCTTCTTGGCCCAAACTCTCCGCCCAAGGGTTTGCTTCGATAATGCTGGCGAGAAGTTCAAGGGAACGCTGTTCTGGTTCTGTAAATGGGGATACACTTGCGTTCATACGGTCAAAGAACGGTCAGTGTATTTCAAGGAAAAACGAAAAGGCCTTGACACCCCAATCCAAGCACCAACCATGGTCCGGGGATGCCCAGCGCTGGTTCTCGCCGCTGGGGCAAGCAGCCGATTGGGTCAACCAAAAGCACTGGTCTCCATTGGCCCGACAACCCTTGTTGGTCTTGCAGTGCGTCGTTTGCTTCAAGCAGGCTGCACCCCAATCATCGTCGTCACTCGCCAATCACTGCAGTTTGAAGTCATGACAAAGGCAGTGGATGCAACGGTTGTTGTGAATAAGAAACCAGAGCAAGGGCGTACGGGGAGTGTTCAATGCGGCATCATGGCGCTCATGGGCGACAAGGGACGCATGCCCAGGTGCGTCGTCATCGCCCCTGTTGATCGCCCGGGGTGGACTGCGAACGATGCTCGTCTGCTCATGGGGCAAGTCACAACCTCGACGCTGGCATACGAGGGCCGACCCGGCCACCCGTTGTTCCTCCATCACCCCGACGTTGAGGCTGTGCTCGCCGCGCCACCCCAGACCCCCCTTCGTGACCTCATCACGCCTCAACTTGTGCAAGGTTCATGCCCGCACATTGGGCTTAACATCGACACTCCAGAAGATTTAGACGCTCTGCTGAGGCTTGAATCTGTCTTGCTCGAATAAGCACCGAGCACAAGGGCAAAGGGTATGTGTAAGCGCTTCGAGCGGTGAATATGACTGCAACCGTTCTCGCTTGGGCTTTGGCTCAACTCGAGGCGGGCGATAAGGTCGTTCTGGCAAGCGTCATCGATACTTCTGGAAGCGTTCCAGGCAAAGCAGGTGCTCGACTTGCAATGCGCTCTTCGGATCAGGAATGGGTCGGTACGGTTGGTGGTGCTGGTCTTGAAATGACGGTGCTGAAGCGAAGCGCTTTGCTGCTTGGCAAGCATAATCTGCCTGCCGGCGAAGTCCACACATACGGTTTGAATAAAGGGGCGAAGGGCTATGAAGTAACGGCGTTAGATTCTCTATGTGGGGGGCGCGTTACCCTCAGTATGGAGGTTCTTGTACCAATGCCACACGTGTTGCTGATCGGAGGAGGCCATTGCGCTCAAGCGATTGCTCCGGCCCTTGATGCGCTTGGATGGTCTCATTCAATTCACGATACCCGTGAAGAATTTTGCAACGCCAACCTGTTTCCCCAAGCCGAGGCTCACTATCACATGGAAGCCTCTTCTTTTGTTGAACACCACGATGCAGCGACGCTCAGTCGATACTCGGATGTTCTGCTGCTTGGCCATGATTGGGCCGAAGATCAAACCCGTTTGCTGGGCCTCTTGGCTGCATTGCAGGATCAGAATTCAACCCTTGACGGCCGCTCGGGGCCTCGAGTTGGTGTGATTGGAAGCCGATCCAAATGGCAGGCCTTTGAACAGGCTGCATTAGATCAAGGTGTCAAACAAGATGTTCTTGACCAAGTGATATGCCCAATTGGCGTTAACATCGGAGCTGAATCGCCCGAAGAAATTGCAGTTGCGGTTGTGGCCCAAATTATGTCTCTTCACAAAGGCGTGAACCCAAGCGATGCCACATGGCGAGTCTGACCTTCAATTCTTGAACACTCGAGAACGGAAGTGCCGCAGTTCCTCAATCGATTCGAGGATGTCATCAAGAGCCAGGTGAGCGCCCTTTTTCTCATACCGCTTCACTTCGGGATACCATCTACGAGCCAATTCTTTGACCGTGGAAACATCGATCATTCGATAGTGAAGGTGTTCGACGAGGTTTGGCATTTCCTTTTCCATGAATTTTTTGTCGTTCCAAACGCTGTTTCCACACAGTGGAGCAACACCGATGGGCACCCATTCTTGGAGAAATTCAAGGGTTTGCTGTTCTGCTTCTTCGAGGCTCACACTGTTGTGCTTCACACGGTCCACGAGACCGCTTGAGGTGTGATGGCTGGTGTTCCATTCATCCATTCCGGCCAACAGTGCATCGTCCACCTTAATGGCCAAGTTTGGCCCTTGGGCGAGGATATTGAGTTCGCCGTCTGTGATGACCGTGGCAATTTCGATGATCGATTCGCGGGTGACATCCAGCCCAGTCATTTCAAGATCAATCCAAACCAAGCGTTCTTCGGCTTTGCTCATAGAAACGGCCACAAGGTGGCGGTTCTTCAATGGGGCGCAGGGTTCTTGAGGCACTGATGTGGACGGATGTTCATGGCAGCAACCGAGGACGCCGTGCTTTTGGTCAGCGAATCAAGCGCAAAATCGATGGGTGCTAAGCAGTTGATGGCCCTCAGTATGGCGACGATTCTTGTCGTTTCTTTTGCTACAGTTTTGGCAATGTTGAACGAATCGCCCGCTGCTGAGACAATGCAACAAACGACGCCGCAAGGTGAAGATTGGCGAGCGTTTTCGGTTGTCGCACCGATTGACACCGGCATCAATGTGTATCACGATCATTACCGCACCAATGAGACCTATCCTCAATGGATTCAGGATGGTCTGGGCGTCAACAAGGTGTGCACCTTGACCTTTGAAGGCACGTGGCAAGAACGCTATGAAGCGGATAAAAGCGAATGTTGGGACACCCTTACCGCAAGCGACATCGTCTACTTCCCTGGTACCAAAATCATCGGCAGTTCTCCAGATGGCGACAGCGACATTCTGATCTTGGACGATCCGGGGGACGGTCACGGCTCCGCTGTCACAGGAGCGGTTTTGAATGCCAATCCAAACGCCATCATTTTCTTCGTCGAAGGTTTTTCCTCAGAGGCTGTACAATCTGCAGCGGATCAACCTCTCGTTGACATCATCACCACTTCATTCGGGGCACCCGGTTCAGTGCCCGTGCCCGGTATTGAAAGGGCGACTGAATCAGCGGTTGTTGAGTTTGGAAAAATACACGCCGGTGCTGCAGACAACAGCCCTTCCCCTGCCATCCAAGACGCTACTGCAGGCCCACCCTGGTCGATTGGTATCGCTGGTTACGCTGAAGAAGGCGACGACCAAAAGGAAATCATGTCGGGTTCATACCCGGATATATCCGCAGATTGGACACAGTTGTTGCCGAATCATGAAGACACCGATGGATACCATGAAACTTCAGGCACATCCTTTGCAACCCCTCGCACAGCAGGCATTCTTTCCTTTGTACTCGAGGCACTTCGAGACGAGTTCAATGATGCATCATCTGGTGCAGCACCCGACGCCCGCTCAAAGCAACTCGTCAACGGAACCGATGGAGAAGGAAATGCGTTCACTGTCTCGAACGCAGAGGTTCGAGAGGCGCTCAACCGCTCAGCGTGGTATCCAGCCCTCGACTGGGACCCGACTTCGGGAACCATGCCAATTTCACCTGTTGCACCTTGCACACAAACCGGCTGGGGACTGGTGAATCTATCCAACATTCAACCGATCATTAAGCACCTTAACGGCAGTGAGCCACTGCCCGACCGCCCAGGAGACGTTGTTGCATGCATGGATGTCAATCAACAACTAAGGGAGTCGTATTGGGCAGCATTCCCATCATTGCCAGCCCAAGCTCACGTGACGGGCACCGAAGGCACCCGGACCAAAGACTGATCAAATCGCCTCAAATTCCAGAACAATTTCTCCTCTGGGGCCAAACGAAACGACTGGCTTGTATCCTTCATGCGGCGTCATATCGATTGACGATAAGATGGTCTTAAACATGTCATCTGGCAATTCAATCTCAAATCCGTGACGGGTTTTGACTCGTTCTTTGACGCTGAGCACAGGTTCAGGAATCTGCAGAGGAAGGTTTTCCATCTTTGGTTCGGTTTTGCCCTTTGATTTCGCAATAACAGGCTCAACCTCCACAACCATTTCAACTGCCATTTCCGGTTCAGGAACGGCTGCAGGCACGGAGTGTGACCCAAGTTGAGGGGCAGGCTGCGCAGGTTGCTCGCTCGCCATCACCGGTTGAACAGCATTCGGATCTGGGATGTAGAGTTCATTTGTGTCGCCTAAGCGACTGCTGTTCATGAACAACCAGCCCATTGCTACGATTGCGGCGCCCATAATGCTCACGTTTTGCATCAACCCATCAAGGGTGAACGCAGTGATGAACGCAGTAAAGATCGAGCCGTAACCACCAAACACACGGCGCCATCGTGCATCATAGTCGTCGCTGTAACCTTGGATACCGACGCCAATCAGCACCACGGTTGTCAACCCATAAGTGAGGGTGTCCCAATCTGGGTTGTTGATGAGGAAGAAAATCCCTGCAATGATGGTTCCAACCCCGATAATGCCCATGCGATCTGTGAATTCGAAGAAGGCATTATCACTTGGCCAGTCAAAGCCGTCGTAATCATAAATTGCATCGTTCTTAATCGAGCCGTATCCCAAAGCGAATCCTTCAGCGATTAACAGGCCTCCGATGAGCGAAAGGTTGAGATCGGAGTTGAGGAGTTCAGCCTGCATCAAGAAATTATAGAACGCCAAGCCATGGACTAGAGGGGCCAATAAGAGAATGTTGTATTGGCCTTTGGCTGCCCCCTGTTTCGTGAGCATCAAAGCCCCCACCATCGTACCAATACCCCAAAGAACAGACACGCTCAAGGTAAGGCCGATGTAACCTACCAACTGGAATTGTTCGTTCAACTCTTGCCGTTGCTCGATTGTTTCAGGGTAAGTGAATGCGGAGGTAGCGTCGTCAGGCTTTGTGGTTTCATCCAAATTCTTGTATAAAATTCCACTTTCATGCGAAGCTGCAAACCCAAGAGCGGTTGCGCCTGAGAGCAATGCTGCCCAAGAGATAACATCCAATTCACTGAGGGCCCAAGGTTGGCCTCCAATAGCGATGATTAGGGATACAAACTGAGCAAATCCAAGCGCAGGTAAGTATTGGACTTGGCCATTGAACCAAGCGTTAAGCATGAGAGCTGCTGTGAAGAACAATGGCATCCATAAGAACCAGTCCATGCCTGGGAAGCAAGCCATCAATCCAATGGCCATCCATACCCACGCACCAAGCCAAGGCAACGCCTTTTGATGCTTATTTTCCTTCTTCGAGAATTGAGCCATCAAAATGTAAGACATTTGCAAGACGACCAAGACCCCGCTGAGTCGAGAAAGGCCGAGGGTGTAGAACATAGACCGCTCATCAAGACCCCACGAAGGGAATGCCTCTGACAACTTCCAACCAAAGCCTTGCAGATCCAACCACATGTTGTTGGTGAGCACCAATGCTAAGGGTGCCAAAATCAAAGCCAAACTGTGGCCGTATCGCACTGATTGGTAGGTGACTAATGTGAGCATTGGGATCATCAGCCAGCCACCAGAGGTGTCAAGGCAAGCTATGGCAATCAATCCAATCATAGCGGCAAGATCTGCGGGAGGAGATATACCGGTCTTATCGAGGCCACGGCGCTCAATGGCCCAAGCAACGACGAGCGGCGCAGCCAAGAGGATGAAATCAAGCAAAATTGCAGCCGGTAAAATGTACTTGCTAGCGTAGCCTTCCAGACGAGGCATTTCCTCGCGAAGGACATTGATGAAAAGTGAAGGACCAAGTCCCATGCCGAAAAGAATCCATACTGCGGTCGCTCTTGCTCTCGAAGTTATGGTTTTCAAATCAAGAATTTCCCAAACCAAGCAAGAAATTGGCAAGGCTAAGAGAAGAACGCCAACCGGTTCAGAAACAAAATTTCTGATCTGTGCATCTGATTCAATCCCATTGGCTATGAAAATACCTGCCGTCATCATGATGAAGGGGATAATCAGCGAGCTGCGGGCCAGTGGGCTCCAACTGTGAGTGGTGCACCATTCGCTCATTGCGCCTTCATCCAATTTGTTTTCCTTCCAAGTTTGTGTCTCTGGGTCGTATGTCGGAGCGCCACTCGCGCTGCTGCCGAACCAAGCGAAAGTCATGCCGAGGTCAAATTCCTTGTTGCGGCCCGAAAGCAGGAGGAAGTAGGAGATTGCGCCCGCAGCGAACACATGGAAACTGTATCCTCCAAAGACCAATTGATCAGGGACGTTCAAACGGCCCAAGGCAACCAAGGCAATCATAACCGAATTCGCAAGCAACACGCCCAGCGTGGCCCTCCAACGGCTCTCAAGGGGTGCATCATCCCCGATTTCATCCAAGCCTGTACGGGCAAGGTACAGCAAGTAAACGATGAAAAACCAAGGCATGTACCATTCTTCAGCAAACAGGACCGCACGGGATAAAGCAACGCAACCGATGACGAGCATGTGAATCTGGATGTCGATTTTCCCACGTCTCTGGGCTAATTCAGAAACAGCGACGAATGCAATCGGAATCAAGAGGTGCAACCCAACTGTCCCGTAGGTGTCAATTTGAGCGATTTCTTGAGCACGCGCAACTAAATCCACAACAATGTAGGATATTGCTGCCATCGCCATTGTTCCATTTGCTACCCACTGACGGGTCGCCGTTGAAATCAGCAACATGTAGGGCAGAATCGCGACGGTCACCAACCATGGTATTGTGCTTTCATCGGTTGGTATAATCATCAGAGCAAATGCCAATCCAATCGGGATCCAAGGGAGGCGTTGATCAAGCATGGCGGGGAAGTAGAAGCCAAGAACAGCCAACCACAGGGCAACAATGAGTGTGAAGTACTGGCTTAAACCGCCCAATGCGTCTGCGGTAAGGGGGCCAAGAATGAGGCTGAGGTTATCGCCCCGGGCGAAAAGCATTGCCAAGACAATGATGCCAATCAACACGAGGGAAGCCCGTTGAATGATGTCGGTTCTCAATTCCTTTTTCGAAGCATAATACCCTTGTATAGCAATGATGAACACCAGCAGAGAGAGAGCTCCACCCTGTTTGGCAGCATCGACATCATGAGCGCTCTCAAACAAGATTGGTGCTATGCTTGAAGCGATGACGATGACGGTGAGGTTGATCGAATTGTTCGAACGCAGTGCCATTTCCATCGCTGCTATGCTTAGGACAATCAGAGAGATTCCGATTTCATAACTCACCACATTTCCAGACCATTTGAGCCAAATGTTCATTCCAGCACCGAGCAATACAATCATTGGTGCATAAGAGGCCACTGCCCAACCAAACTTCGTCTGGCCTTTGTACCGTTGCAAAAGTTTGTACTGCGCAACCATGAGCAGGAGAATCGCCGCCGTTTGTACATAGATTCCATTTCCGTTTGGGTACCATCCATCTTCATTGGAGAGCGAACCAAAAGCAGTGCTCCCTTCGAACAAACCGAGAACAAACCGTGCGCCCCACACTGTACCAACCGTTGCGAAAAAGAACCCAATCCCAAGCATGTAGTCTTGGACATCTCTGAGTTGGTGGCCGTTTGAGCGACTTTGTGCCTCAATCCAACCAATGGCGAAACCGGCCGATAGAATGCCTCCGAAAAAGAGAACGGCGAAATCGGCGTTGCTTGTCCCTTCGTCGCTGAACGCAATGTTGTAAATGCTGAACCAAATGGCACCCAGTGCGATTGCAAGCATAATGATTTGAGAAAATCGAATCAGTGATCGTTCGGAATCATCGATGGCGCTACCCGGCGCTCGGACGCGCATGGGGGGCGAAGGGAGCGGTGCATGTTGGAGCAATGATGTGCCAACATTAGGCGTTAACTCTGGATTAGGAAGGGGGATGGTGTTGGTGTTTCGTCGAGGTGCCGCCATACAGCGTTAAATCCAGTCGTCTTTCGATAAAAGCGTTGACCCGTTTCTCGGGGGAAGCCTGCTTTTTGTACTAAATTGGGAAGATGCGGCATATTCGCCTCAATCATTTCCTCAATGGGTTGAAAAAGTACCCCGCTGTGGTTGCACATCGAGGCGTCGCTATGTCCAAGGTTCAATCCACCCTATCTGTGCTCTGTTTGAGTTTGCTGCTCCTGCCCGCTTTGGCTATGGCTGTGCCCGTTGAAGTCCAATCAGCGCAACATTCAGAAGAGGGCTGGTGGGTCGAAACCACCGTTGACCGTGACGGAAACGGAATCGGAGACATGGTTGAATTTCACAAAGACAATCCGATCTTTTTGAGCGAAGATGGCACCCTCCCACTTATCGTTGATTTTGATCACACGCCGGGTGAAACGGAGATTGCTCTGCTGGAGCGAGAAGTTGGCTTTGTCCACGAGTGGACCCTAAGGCACATTGACGCACTTGCAGGCCGCATCCATGTTGATCAAATCCTTGAGACCTCTTCCTTGCCGGGCGTCGTGATGATTGAACTGGACGGCATTCTGTCCATCCAGAACGGCGATGCCGCTGTGCTCCACGGTGTGGACACAGTTTGGGCTGACACAGGATATGACGGAGCAGGAACAACCGTCGCAATTATTGACACCGGAATCGATGGTGCACACGCAAGCCTTGACGACTTGGACGACGACAACTCAACCACCGACCCTAAGGTGATTGGATTTTACGATCCAGTCAACAACCCAAGCCTCACCAACGGAACAGAAGTGTTCCCATACGACGACCAAGGCCACGGCTCTCACTGCGCTGGAACCACTGCAGGAACGGGGGCACCAAATTACGAACACATCGGTATGGCCCCACAAGCCAACCTCGTGGGCGTGAAGGTGCTCGATGCAGGTGGTTCAGGATCATTTGCAACCGTTATGGCGGGCATGCAATGGACGGTCGATAACCGATATCAATTCAACATCCGTGCTGCTTCAATGAGCTTGGGTGGCCCAGGTGCGATCGAGTGGACTTCTTCCGAAGAAGACAGCGTCAACCGTTACGGCAACGAAATGGTCCGAGCAGGTATTGCTTTGTTCATCGCAGCAGGCAACAACGGCGTTGCCGGACAAATTGGCACACCAGGCTCCGCAGAGGATGTCATCACCGTCGGTGCGCTTGACAAGAATTCAGCCATCGCAGTCTATTCCAGCCAAGGACCAACCGAAGAAGGCCGAATCAAGCCCAACATCGCTTACGTTGGTTCAAGCGTGATGTCTGTTGCATTCAACACCGGCGACCAATACACCGACATGTCAGGAACTTCTATGGCGACTCCCGGTGCTGCTGGTGTCGCTGCTTTGATGTTGCAAGCCAATCCAGACCTCAGCCCGTTTGATGTCCGAAACATCATGCAGGAAACTTCGACCTACCGAATGTGCAACTACATGTTTGCCAACGAGCCCTGTTTGGAAGATGCGATCCCAAAGAACCGTCAAAACAACGTTTACGGCCACGGCGAAGTGCGTGCTTTGGATGCAGTGATGGAAGCGGCTCAAGAGGATTATGAATTCGATAACTCGATTCAAGTCACCATCGATACCCCAAGTGGCATGGACAATCGCATTCACATGTTCCCCGAAGGCGAAGTAGCGTTCTTGGCCACCGAAGGCATCGAAACCATTCAATGGCGAAGCAACCACCTACGCGATGATTGGTCCATCGTTCATACCTTTGACCACGGCACCGAAGGAACACTCACCGCCATTGACATCATCCACCAACTGGAACACCTACCGGGCACCACGCTCGAGGGCAACCACACCATTTCGCTTCGCGGCATCATGGCCAACGACTCCGGCGGTCACGCCTCGACTCCACTTGTGACCATTGACATCATGCTCATGGACACAGCGAAAGCATTCGTGACCCAAGATGAGACTTCAACTGGACTCTCGACCACCACCCTTGCGTTTGGTTTGCTCGGTTTCATCGGCTTGTTCCTCGTTGTGTTGCTGGTGACAGGCGCCATCAGCGACAAAGAGGAAGGCACACTCGCTGGAATTGATTTCAAAACGCTTCAGGACGGATCAGAACCTTTGGATCAGTCGTCTCATGACGCCACCATTGCGGAAACAGGCGCCTCAAAGAACTGAGACGATTGCTCCTGTTTCGGCCTTGCGCCGGAGATGAGGATAAAAGCAAAGACAGGTTCTGCGAACCATGCGGTGGCTGAAAGATCCTGTTGGGGAACATCATCAGCGCGTCCCTCGGGCTTATCGGATAGCGCGGCGTTTTTTCCGCTCGCTTACATCAGTTTGGTTCCGAGAAATCAACATCGTTGACGACGAAAACCTACCTCCAGAGGGTGGGATTATTTTCATCTCTTGGCATCCAAGTGGCCTGATTGACCCCATGCTGATGAACGCTTCACTCCCGGGGCGAATTTCCATCATCGCCAAGCACACGCTGTTCAAGTTGCCTCTTATTGGCCGCTTGCTTCGGGCTGCTGGCGGCGTGCCAGTGGAACGATCCCAAGACAGCGGTGACAAAGAAGGTGCAAGTGAGCGCAACTCAAACATGCTGACTGGTGTTTCCTCCGTTGTCGCCAAGGGTGGGCGTTTGATGATTTTCCCAGAAGGCACCACGCACACTGACTCGGATGTAAAGCGCGTGCGGTCAGGGGCGGGGCGAATCCTTTTGGCGGCGCGAAGGCAAGCCAAACTTGAAGGATTTAGCGAACCCCAGTTGGTTCCAATCGGTCTTCATTACTCGAACTCACAGCGGTTTCGTGAACGTGCAGCCGTCATCATCGAACGAGCCATGGAGTTTCCTCCCATTCCAGAATCGATTGAGGATGAAACCGTTCAAGATCAAAACGACCGAGCCTGGGTCAAAGAGGTCACAGAAGCCATCAGCGTCGAACTGAAGCGAGCAAGCCTCTCAAAAACGACTTGGCGAGAACGCACCCTCATCTGGAAAGGGCGGAGTTTGGCTTATGCCGAACGGGCTCGACAATCCAAAGACAAGCTCACTAAGCCGAGTTATGCCCATGCCGTCCTTGGAGCTCGAAGGGTTCGAGCAGGGTGGGATTACATGGCTGCGCACCAACCTGAAACAGCCGCTTCGATTGTCGAAGAAGCAGAATCTCACTTCAAAGCCTTGGACCACCGTGGGATCACACCTTTTGATGTGGATTCAAAACCAGAGCGGCTCTCAGCCTCAGGTTTCTTGAAGATTTTCTTGTCTTGGGCTTGGGCTGGCGCTTGGATGTTTGGCCTGATTTCATGGGGCGCTATGCTCGGCAACATCGTGCCCTACAAAGCCAATGCGTTGCTGGTCAATCGCATGAAGGCAAAAGGGGCGGATGGGTCCATCATTAGCACAATCAAGGTGCTCACGGCGATTGTTTTATTCCCGCTGTGGTGGATTATTGCATCCGCAGGCGCAACTTGGCTGTTGCTTAACTCGGCCAGCCCAATCAACGAGTTGCTGCAAATGCATTGGCTTCTCGAACCGTTGGCTAATCTCCCATATTACCTCGTATTCTGCGTGTTTTTCATGTGGTGGCCACTCTCGGCCAAGGCACACATGCGCTTGTTTTCCAAGGTCGTGGTAAATTATCGAACGCTCAAGCGCTGGCAATCTTGGCGCGATGAAGAGGTCGATTGGGACCAGTTGGTGATCACTCAACGCACCTTGGCCGGTCGGCTCGTTGGTGTTGGAGAGGGCTTAGTTTTGCCCGGCGATGAAGATTGGATTGACCCTCCGGCGGGCCAGGATGATGTCGTGTCGGTGCGCCCTCGAGCGAGCATGACAGCATGAGCGAAAAATATCCTACCTTAGGTTGATATGCGGTGCTCCCCACGTCGCCGTAGGCGACAGACATGGTAGGCACCGAACACGTTGAAATGATACCCGTCGCAAAGAAGGAAATTTGGTCCGCGAAAGTCAACGGAAGACCGGTTGAAGTCCTTGCTCCTTCGAACGCAATTCTCCTCGATGTTCTGCGGGACAAAGTTGGGACACTGGGCGTGAAACGTGGCTGCGATCTTGGAACGTGTGGCTGTTGTACCGTGATGATTGACGGCACCCCCCGCATCTCTTGCCTTTGCTTGGCAGGCCAAGTGGAAGGCACCTCCATCGTGACCGTCGAAGGATTGGCTGACGGCGCCCATCTCGCTCCGATTCAATCCTGCTTCGCAGAACATGGTGGCTCCCAATGTGGATTCTGCACCCCGGGCTTCCTCGTGACCGCCCAAGCATTGCTCAATGAAAACAGCGCTCCAACCGATCAAGAAGTCGCTCAGGCGATTGAAGGCAACCTTTGCCGATGCACCGGCTACCAACAAATTGTCGAATCCATTCAAGCCGCAGCAGCCATTCACCGTGGCGAAGCTGAGCCTGCCGCACCCGCAAGCAACCCTCACCCAGATCCACATCCAAGTGGGCCAGAAGAACCTCAGATGCCGCCGGGCCACGCGAGATGATTGTGATGTCAGGAGGTTACCGTCAGCAACCCGGTGGAGCCGGGAAAATAACACGAAAAGACGGCAAGCGCGTCGCTGGAAAGCAAGCATTCCCTCCACCTGGCTCGGGCGGTTCCAACCCAACCATGGCACCGAGAGATCTCGATTTTATCCCTGAGATGGTGGGCGGCAAAGAAGCCCAACCAGCAGGCGCCCACGTGCACGATCGTGCGCGGACTGGCACTTCTGTTGGGAAGCCAACCGCTCTGGTTGATTCGAACGCAAAGGTGACCGGCCAAGCTTGGTACGGCGATGACGTACGTCTAGCCAACGAAGTGATTGGCAAAATCCTCCGCTCGCCACATCATTACGCAAGAATAAAATCGATTGACACTTCCAAAGTTGAAGCCCTCCCCGGCGTTTTAGCAGTCGCCACTGGCGCAGATTCCCCTCACCAATTCGGTGTGCTTCCTGTGACCAAAGACGAACACGCTATGGCCGTTGAAAAGGTAAGGCACGTCGGCGATCTTGTCGCATCTGTGGCAGCGGTTGACGAAGCGACGGCGATGGCTGCACTCAACCTGTTTGAAGTCGAATACGAAGTGTTGGAACCTGTGTTCGACCCAAAGAAGGGTTTGGAAGACGCTGATGAGCCAATTCACTGGCGAGGTAAGTACCATTTGGCTCGAACCAACGTCCAAAAACGGGTGTTCCAAGAATTCGGAGATCGCTCTCTTGTTGAAAAGCCGCTTGCTTCCTCTCATGGCAAGTGGAAAATGGCCGGTGTCCATCACGGGTTCACTGAACCTCACGCTGTTGTTGCCCATTGGGATCCAAACGGTAGATTGCAACTCTATACGCCTCAGCAGGTTCCTCACTACACCCACAGGGCTCTCGCTACGGTCTTGGATGTGCCAATGCACCAAATCAACGTCATTCGAACCTTTGTCGGTGGCGGTTTTGGCGGAAAATCAGATCCTTTCCCGCACGAAATGTGCGCCGCCATCCTCGCTCGTAAATCCGGCCGACCTGTTCGCATTACCTTTGATCGAGAAGAAGTGTACTGGATCAACCGTGGGCGGCACCCAAGTCATATCGAAGTGAAGATGACAGCAGATGAAGAAGCTCGTATCTCTGGGTTTGACATCGATGCTCTGATTGACGGCGGAGGTTTCGCTTCATTCGGCCACGTCACTTCCTACTACAACGGCGTGCTCGCTACAGCGCCTTACGAACTGGGCTCGTTCCACTACACCGGCGCTCGCGTCTGGACCAACAAACCAGCATCCGGTGCAATGCGTGGCCACGGTGCCGTGAACACTCGGTGTGCTGTTGAAGTTGGTTTGGATGAAATGTCCGAGCAGATGCAAGTTGATCCAATCGATCTTCGTCTTGCCAATCTATTGCCTCCTCACAGCCGAACCATCAGCGGCTTCCGAATCACTTCCAACGGAATGCGCGAAGCCCTCGAAAAGGTCCGTGAAGGCTCAGAATGGGACAATAAGTTCCGCCAAATGCCGCTTGGAAAGGGCCTTGGCATTGGATGTGGTTTCTTCATTTCAGGTTCTGGATTGCCAATTCACTGGGATCCAAACCGATTCCCTCACGCAACGGTCCACATCCAAGTGGACATGGATGGAGGCGTCACGGTTCATACGGGCGCTGCAGACATCGGACAAGGTTCGACAACCGCCGTTGCTCAGGTCGTCTCAGAAGTGCTTGCATTGCCCCTTGAAATGATTCATGTTCGAAGCCATGAAAGCGATACATCACCCGTCGATTTGGGTTCTTACTCGAGTAGGGTCACCTTCATGAACGCAAACGCAGCCATCCGGGCAGCGCTTGAAATCCGTGAACAAATACTCGCTGCAGCTTGGGAAATCCTTGGTTACCATCCGAACAATTTGGTGCTCAACGATCGCCGGATTTACTACAAGCACGACCCTGCAATTGGCGTTTCTTATCTGAAAGCCCTGCACAAGGCACAGGAAGACAAGGGTGCGCTCATAGCAAGCGGTGCCTATCGTTCTCCACCAATGGGTGGCGTCCACAAAGGCGCAGCAGCAGGTCTGGCTCCCGCATACTCCTTCTCTGCTTATGTTGCAGAAGTGGATGTCGATGTGGAAACTGGCATCATCAAGTGCACCAAAGTTTGGGCCGCTCACGATTGTGGAAAAGCACTCAACCCGCTTGCTGTCAAAGGCCAAATCATCGGCTCATGTCACATGGGACTGGGCCAAGTTCTCTCTGAGAAAATGGTTTATGGCCGCACCGGGCATTTACAAAACCCAAACCTCTTGGAATACAAAATCCCATCCGTGCATGAAATGCCGCACGTGGTTCCAATCATCATCGAATCTTGCGATCCTGAGGGGCCTTTTGGTGCCAAAGAAGCAGGTGAGGGGCCACTTCTTCCAATTCTACCCGCTGTGGTCAACGCGGTCTACGACGCCATCGGCATTCGTCTGCGCGACCTCCCTCTCACGCCAGATGTTGTGTTCAAGGGCATCGAGAAAGCAATGAAGGCTGCTGGTGCTGACGATCCGCTGGATCTTAAATCACCTCGAGTCACGCACGGCGACTTGCAACCGGTTTTGGTCAAGCGAGCGGCAGAACACAAAACGCGAGATCAAGCGCGACAACGCAGCGAAGACACCAGTCAGTATGTCAACGGCGTCTTGTTCGGCTTTGATCCGAACATCCCGCTTGAAGACCAAGTGGAAGGTTGGCGCACGGCCACCGAACCAGATCCTGAGCAGCTGGCTGAACTCGGCCTGGCCGGAAAGGCTTGGCTCAAAAAAGAACAACGACACATGGGCGGTGATGAATGATGCTGATGCCTCCATTTACCCTCCATCACCCTACAACAGTCGACGAAGCATGTGAACTTGCAGCCGAGTTAATGGCTGCTGGCGAATCCTTTGATTGGGTCGCTGGCGGAACCGATTTGCTGGCCAATTACAAATGGCACATCAACACCAAGCCGCACGTCATTTCGCTCGCACGAATCGAAGGAACATCGACCATTTCTGCAAATGAACTCGGTTGCATGATCCGATTGGCGGACTTGACCGAAGCCAACGGTGTGCATCCCGTCATCGTTCAAGCAGCCTCAAAGGTCGCTTCATCGTTAATCCGAAACAACGCAACCTTGGGTGGCAACCTCTGTTTGGACACACGATGCTTCTGGTACAATCAAGGTGAAGATTGGCGGCGTTCGATTGACTGGTGCCATAAAGCAGATTGTGGTACCGGCGCAGATTGCCGTGTGATTCCAAACCAAAACACACTCTGTGTGGCCACCTATCAGGGCGATATTGCACCTACGCTGATGGTGTTGGGTGCCAGCGTGCACCTCATCGGCCCAAACGGGGCCCGCACCGTGCCAATTGACGCCTTCTACCAACTCGACGGGATCAAGAAGAACGTGCTTGAAGAAGGAGAGTTCCTTCTCAAAGTGACGCTCCCAGACGATGCAGCAAAGCGCACAGGCTCGTACCAAAAGCTTCGAGTTCGCGACACATGGGATTTCCCCGAAGCAGGTGTTGCCGCATCGTGGATTGAAGGCGATCCAGCATCGCTTGTCATTGCCACAACAGCGCTTGAATCAATTCCACGTTGCCACCCTGACGAAGTCGCAGCCATCTTTGCCGATGGCTGGAGTGGTGCAGCCTCAGTGAAGGCCCTTTCTTCTGCTATGCAAAAGAGCGTTAAGCCGGTGAACAACACCGCTTTGCCACCTCGATACCGCAAGTCAATGGTTCGTGTGCTCACCAAACGAGCAATACAAGGGTTGCTGGAGTGATTAAGATGACGCGAAGCAACCTTCTCTTCACCCTTGTCCTCCTGCTAACGGTTGGGTTAAGCCTGCCACCCACGGTTGTGGCGCAAGATCAATTTGAGGCGCCCAGTTGGACGCTCGGATGGTCGACAGACATGGACGATGGCTACACCGTTGAGTTGGACGATGATTGGGATATTGAGGGCGAAATCGTTGCCTATGTGGAGAACACAAGAATGAGTCAAGTGCAACTCGAGTTGACCTATGAGGTCAACACGTGGGTTCCATTCACATTCAGCGGGCCGGAGACGATTACAGTCGGTGCAGGGGAAAACAAGAGCTTCACCATATCGCTCGTGACAGATAACGATGCAGATGTTCGCGAATACAACCCTGATAACAATTCCATGCTGACGGTTATGGCCGAAGAAAAGGTCGGCGATACTTCCACTGAAACACAAGAGATCGAAGGCGACATTCACGTGCCAAAAATGTTCAATTTGCGGCCTGAAGTGACCCTTTCCAATGATGATCTCTATGCAGGTTCATCGGTTGAAATTTCAATCCAAATTCTCAATCTTGGAAACGCTAAGGATGCCGTTAAGGAAGCATCTGCACAGGTGAGAAGTTGCCCACACCTTTCGGTCGAAGGTTTGGATGCTTTGGCCAACACGGTCGTTGAAACAACCGATGCACGAAACGGCAAAGACACCTTCTCAACGTTGACGCTCGTCGCTTCAGAGAGCCAACCTCGCAGAGCGTGTGAACTTACCATCTCAATCATCTCCGAGGGCGATAACGCCGCCCGAAGCACAACCTTCGACGTCGAAGTGTTTGCCTACGATGGTGAAGAGAAACCCTCGAGTGATTCGGGCGACAGCGACGACAGCGATACCTCGGATGACGGGCTCAACGTTGAATCGAACACGCTCCCCGGCTTCCTCGCTTTTGAGACGATCCTCATGCTTGCAACATGCAGTGTGCTTCGCCGGAAAAAGACAACCCTTTGAACAAAACGCAATTTTCTTACACTTTTGAGGAGAAATCCTTCATAATTTTGTGCATAGGGGGTATATGAACCTCTTGTCCTATGAAAATTCTACGGAGCACTCATGGAGAACCATTATGAGTGGAGCGAAGTTCCGACAGATGTCTTTACGAGCAATTGCAACGCGAGATGATGAACAGGAGGGAGAGAAATGGCAGAAACAGAAGGAAAAAAACTCTCCGTCGAATCCTGGCTCAAAGTTGGGTTGATGGCCTCGCTCGTACTTTCAGTTGCCCTCATTGGATTGGTCAGCTTCAACAAGCAGACCGTGCTTTCTCCCTACGCTACAGCAGACAATGAATACTCCAACCAACAGTTAACTTCGATGCGAGCGGATTTCTCAGAAATAGATTACTCAATCGCTAACACCATGTCTACGCCCATGCTCGTCAACGATTGGCAAGATCCTCATCGTACCATGCTTGTCATTGCGGGCCCAGAAAAACCATTCGACGCCGCAGAAGCCTCAGCGCTGTATGACTTCGTCACAAAGAAAGGGGGCAAGGTCATTCTTGCAGCCAACTCCACGAACGCTCAACTGGTCGCTGACCAATTTGGTGTCAAGTACTTCGGAGACATGGTCCTCGATGACCAACGGTACTATGAAATGTCCAACGAACTCGATGAAGTTCAACCTGGGGACTACCGGCGCCTTTGGGCTGCGGCAAGTCTTCGCGCCAACGTCACCGAAATGGGCGATGAGCGGTTGATTCCTTGTGCACAGGGTAACTTGGACATTGGCGTTTACGACAACTGCCGCCTTCCAGTCTTGTTCCACCGCCCCACAGCCATTCAGGTCCTTGACGACCAAACTGACACCAACCGTGACATCAATGTCTTAGCGGCTGCATCAACCTCCGCCGTGATCGTCGCTGATTCGAGCAACATCGACATTAACAGCGACAAAAACCCAACACTTGGTGAAGGAAAAACCGGACTGATTGTTCGAATTGACTATCCAGGAATCAACGTCTTGGACGTTATGGAAAACAAGGATCAAGGCGAAGTCTCTGTCACTGGTTCAATTGTCTTTGTCGCCGACCATTCCGTGTTGGCCAACCACCTTTGGGACAAAGACATCGCTGAAGAACTCGGCTACCAACAGTGCAGTTCTCCGTTCTATGTTGAGCAAGGCCACAACTGCTGGAACTCAGATTCTAACGGCCTCTCCGACGCTCAAGGCGACACAACATGGAACGGCAACGGGCAATACTTCCAAGCGCTCATGCAGGACATGATGGAAAAAGACAATGAGGAGATTTCCACAACCGTGACTCGATTCAACTCCAACTTCTACATCGTGTTTGATGAGAGCCGTCACGTGTCCAGCGCCCTCGCTTCGCCTTTTACTGAGGCTATGGGCGCCGTCGTTCTGCTCACAAGCGATGTTGTCCTCAAGTGGCTGATTGTCCTCAATCTGTTCGCCCTCCTCGCTATTGCGATCATGGTGGTACCAGAGAAAGAAAACTGGCGCCACGTGTTCGATCTCACTCGATTTAGAGAGCGTCCCAAGAAGGTCGACGCCACCCAGTATCAAATGCGCACCCGGGAAGCATTGCTCTCCAAGGTACGTCAGTTCAACGACTTGACGCGTGATGAATTCATGCGCAAATCCCCAGCGGAAATCATGCAGATGGTGCGTGATCCGCGATTGGTGGAACTTATCAGTTCCAACCGCATCTACTCCAGCGAAGAATTGCGAGAGGTAATCCCGCATATCCGACGTTGGGGAAATTGAAAATCGGAGGACAATAGACATGCAACCCCCTACCCCACCCGCAGCCCCGCCCGCGCCAGCGCCGCCAATGCCAATGGCTCCAGCCGCCCCCGCAGCACCTGTTGCGCCAGCACCACCAATGCCGGCAGCACCAGCACCAGCAGCACCAGCGGCCCCAGCCCCAGCACCAGCAGCACCGGCCGCTCCGGCCCAGCCGAAGCACCAAGCCACACCCGAGGTCAAAGCTCGCTTGACCCACGTCGGCGCAATCTCTCAAGCGATTGCTGCTGAAGTGCAGAAAGTGATTATCGGTAAGCCCCACGTTATCGACAACGTGTTGATCAACATCTTGTCGAACGGTAACCTTCTCTTCGAAGATTACCCTGGTTTGGCGAAGACCTTGATGACCAACACCTTCGCTGATGCGTTGGGTTGCGATTTCAAGCGTGTCCAATTCACGCCTGACTTGCTCCCTGCTGACATCACAGGTACCAACATCTACGACGCAAAGAAGGGTGAATTCACCTTCAAGCCAGGACCTCTGTTCTGCAACCTTCTTCTTGCTGACGAGATTAACCGTGCTCCTCCAAAGACCCAAGCTGCTTTGCTTGAGGCTATGCAAGAGAAGCAGGTGACCATTGGTACGGTTACTCACAAACTCCCTGCACCGTTCATTGTTATGGCCACTCAAAACCCGGTCGAGCAAGAAGGTACCTACCCGCTTCCTGAAGCACAACTTGACCGTTTCATGTTCAAGATGTCCGTGGGCTACCCAGACCGTGCTGACGAAGACGAAATTCTGCGCCGACGTATTGCTCGTGGTAAGGACGCCGTCGATGTCGATGTGATCACTGACCCACAGCGAGTTATCGCTATGCAACAAGCTTGTGAAGACGTTTACGTCGACCCTGCTCTCCGCATGTACATGGTCGAAATCGTGTCACGAACCCGTGAAGATCCTCGTGTTCTTGTCGGTGCTTCGCCCCGTGGTTCCCAAGCATTGCTCAAGACATCCCGTGCAGCAGCAGCCCTTCGTGGTCGTGACTTCGTCACACCTGACGACATCAAGGCTGTCTCTGAACTTGCTATCGCACACCGAATTATTCTCAAGCCTGAGCATCAAATCAAAGGCCTTGAGCCTGGTGAAGTGATTCAAGCGATCCTACGAGAAGTCCCTGTGCCAACTGTTTGAGTTGACGGACGTTACTTGAATTGAATTGAGGTGTTGATGATGTGGAGCCGTAAATCTGCTATGCTGGGAAGTTTGGCTGTTGCCATGTATTTGCTTGGGTTGACCTTGCGAAACTCCCAACTGGTTACCATTGCGGTTGTCATCTTCGTGTTCCTTACCTGGGCTGCCCTGTTTGGCGGCCACGCCGACGTCGCTTCAAGCGGTCGTCGTGCAGAGGAATGGACCGGCGAAGAGGGTGTAGCACTGGGCAGCGTGTCTGCTCAGCGAAAACTCTCGAGCGCCCGGATTTTCGAAGACGGGGACCTGAATATCGTACTGCGGATGCAAAATAATTCGTCATTAGCCAAGATCTTGGAAGTACGAGATCGTGTTCCAGAGGTTATGCGCATCAAAGACGGTGCAAACTACATTCTCATGGAACTTGGTCCTCGCCGGGAAACGGAAATCACTTACACCGTTGAATGCCCTCTACGAGGCTTCTACAGCGTGGGTCCTGTGGCTGTCAGGATCCAAGACCCATTCGGTCTGTTCCACAAGGAAAAGGAATTGCATGTCTACAATGATTTCCTTGTGTTCCCGAAAATGGAAGATCTGAAAGATACATTCGTTAAATCGCGTGTCCCAAAGATTTTCACCGGTGCTGTGAACATTCGACAACCAGGTCCTGGTTCCGAATTCTACTCCCTTCGAGAGTACTTCGAAGGCGATTCCTTCCGAGCCATCAACTGGTCTGCTTATGCTCGGTCTGGCAAACTCATGGTGAACGAGCGCGAACGTGATGCTGTCTCCGACATCATCATCATCGTTGACTCACGCTCGGTCGCAGAGACCGGGCCTGTTTCACGAAACGCTCTGGTGTACTCCACTCGAGCAGCAGCCTCGTTGGCCAAGTACTTCCTCGGTCGCCGTGACAGCGTTGGCGTCATCGTCTATGGCGATGAAGTGGTCAGCGTTGACCGAGACACAGGAAAGAAGCAACTCTATGTCATCTTGACCAAACTTGCAGGCGCTGTTGCACGCGGTAACATTCCATTGCAGGTCGTCGTCAACCGTATTTTGCCTCACATCAACAAGGGAAGTCCGATTATCTTCCTTTCCAACTTGGAGGACGATCCAACCATTGTCAACGCACTTCGAGATTTCCGAGCCCGTGACTTCGACGTCACCGTGCTCACCCCATCTTCACTCGAATTCGAGTTCGATGCACGCCGCCTCGACCGAACCGGGTATGAAGTCATGAAGACCGAACGAGACGTGCTCATCAGCGAATTGCGCGGCCTCGGTGTCAACATCATGGATTGGGAGCCTGACATGCTTCTGTCAACCGCTCTTGCTGGAGCACGAGGATTCTGAGGTGAGAAGATGACTGTAAACAAGCCATCCAGCGATACCGCCCACTTGTACGACGGAAAGACCGTTCGTTCTTCTGCCCCTTCACGAAAGAAGGCAGCTGGACAAATTGGGTCCGGAAGCGAAATCCCCAAGGACGCAATCCCGACCGTCGAAATACCTTCTTTCATCGAAAGTTTGCTCGGCGGACCATTGGTCCCGAAAACCAAGTTTTTGCCACCGGCAAAGTGGGTACAAACCCTTCAACTCTGTGTGTATGGGGTACTTGTGGCTCTTGCCATGCTCACCTACATGATTTCTCCACCAGAGGGCACCATCTGGTACATGCTTACTGGAAGCCTCAGCATCGCTACGATTCTGCAGTTGGTCTTGATTGTCACCGCTACAGGAACCGGCTTTTGGGGCACCTTCCAACGCGACGGGCGGTTCACTTTGATCAGCAACATTCTGTTCATTCTCGCCATTTTGCGATTCGCATCATCGAAGGTGACCCTGTCAAGTGATTTGTTTGGATTGCAAGACAAACCTTTCCTTCTCTCTGCACTTGTTGTTATTTACGCAGTGTTGCTCATCATGTACTTTGAACTCAGCAACGGTGTGCTCCGGTATTCAATGCTGGACACGAGCATCCGCACCAATGAAGTGTATGTGATGAACCCTCTGAAAATTGTCGGTAAGTACCACCGCTCGTTGATCATCAACCCAATCATTGCGGTTGTTCTTGCGACAGTCGTGCTTTCTGCAAACACAATTCTTCCGTTCTTTGTCGGTATCTTCTCCAAGGATACTGCAACTCGGATGGAAGAATCGGTTGAACTGATTTCCGTCTATGGCGTTGCCCTTGGAACCTTCTTTGTCTTCTGTGTTGTTGGAGGACTGTTTGCCCTCAACCTTCCAATGCACCTGCAAAAATTCCGTGAGAAGCGTGCAGAGTGATTCAGTCATTTGACTGCAAGGTGTGCTTTAATCCACACCGCTGACTCAATTGATGCAACAAATCAACCATATCGTCATTTTTAGTTAGCATTCGAACCGCATGCCCGGTATCGGACAGGACTTCGATGCCCAACCGTGCAGATTCATCCGAGTGCCAGCCTTCCCGCTGTGCATCGAACTGGTTCCCTACGAGGGAAATGATAGCGCTGAAGGATTCAGTTTCGGTGGTTCCAAATTGTTTTTCGATCAACTCACGCGCCACCTCTACATCGTGTTGCGACACAATCCATCGCAGTTCACCAGGTTGTGCATCCAAATGCCAACAAGCGATTTCGGCTTGAGCCAAATCCACCAACACATCACCCAACTTCCCACTTTGCTGCCCGAGTGACTTGGTTTGGCAACGAATTGAGACCACACGGGGCAAGCAGCCGATCGCCTTGATGACGTTCGCTTCATACAAATCTGGACCGATCACTGTAGCGGCCTGCGTTTGCATCGAACCGCGAAGATGTCTAATCTCGAGTGGAATGCCCGTGTCGGCGAGGGGTTCCACTGTTGCTGGATGAAGAATGGGCGTGTCAAGGCGAGAAAGTTCCATTGCCTCACCATAGCCGAGGTAGGAAATTGGCTCAGTTTCGATGCCCCATCGGGGATTGAGGGGCAAAACTCCCTCGACGTCTTTCCAAAGAATCACTCGTGAAGCATCGACCAATCGAGCAATCGAAGTAGCGGTATGGTCGGAGCCACCTCGGCTTAGCAGCGCCAGTTCCCCATCGTTGCCTTCGCCAAACCAACCCGTGATCACCGGGGTGTCGTGAAGCGCTTTGCGGTCAAGCAGCCCCATCGATGCTGCCAAATCAACGGTGGGTGCTCTGTTGATGCCGTTAAGCCTCAGTCCTATGTCCTCGGAACCAACCGGGTGGGCGACGATGCCGTGCTGTTTGAGGCGATGAGCCACAACCAAAGCAGAGAGGCGTTCACCTGCAGCAAGAAGTCGGTTGACCGCCACGCGGTCGGCAGGCTGCTTTGCCAGTTCGACGAGCGATTGTTCAATGCCGGTGAGTACTTTTGTGAACAAGGGACCGAGTTCGCTTTTGAGCAAACCTGGGGCAAAACGCAAGTGTTGACTCGACAAATCATTGACCAGCCGGCTGGCGTACCGAGGCTCTTTGCTCGCTCGCATCAGCCGGTCCGTTGTGCCCCACAGAGCGGAAACCACAACGATTGATTGCCCCTTCCAATCGCCAATCACTTCAGCGATTCGATCCAAATCCGTGGCGTCCCGAAGGCACGAACCACCAAATTTGTGAACCGTGAGGGTTTCATTCATCGAGGTAACCTCCACGAAGGGCAAGGTCCGTCAGCACCAATGTGGCCATTGCTTCGACAACAGCAACCGCACGAGGGCCGAGCACGGGGTCATGCCTGCCTTTGACAGTAAGCGGTTCCATTGCCCCAGTTTTGAGGTTCAAGGTTATTTGTTCTGAAGCGATGCTTGAGGGTGGCTTGAAAGCTACAGAGCAGCAGAGGGGCGCTCCAGTGGCCAATCCAGCGAGAGCGCCATCTGGACGTTCTCCTAGTGGTTCAGGATGCTCTGGCGAACCGCCCCAAGCATCGTTATGATCAACTCCATTCATTGAAACAACTGAGAAGCCGCGACCAAACGTCACACCTCGTGCAGCAGGAATGGCCATCATGGCTCGAGCCATAGCAGGTTCAATCCCATCAAACCACGGTTCACCTAAACCAAATGGAATCCCTTGAACCGTGAGATCAACCCTGCTTCCTATAGAATTGAGGTTCATTCGATGCTTTTCAACGGTATCCACCATGGCTTGAGCAGCCACTGGGTCCCTGCATCGCATTTCTTTGCAGGCTTCATCAGCCCACCGTGGAGGCTGTTCGAGCATAGGCCCTGACGTGACATCTCCTATGGCGCCAACCTGCGCTTCAATTTCAACGCCGAGCGAGGCAAGCAAGGGTGCGACAAACGCCGATGCCGCAACCAAAGGTGCAGTCAAGCGCGCCGAAGATGTACCGCCTCCACGAAGGTCAGCCTGCCCCTTAGTGCGCTTGTGCATCACCATGTCTTGATGGCCCGGCCGGGGGTGATTAGGGAGAAAACTGTAGTCTTTGGATTTGGCATCTTGATTTTCGATTGAGAGTTCAATCGCTTCGCCTGTCGTGCGCCCTTCTGCCACACCGCTCAACACTTCGACCTTGTCTTCTTCTGTGCGTTTGCTCGCATACCGACCGCCGGGGCGGCGTGAAATCATGGCGGTACGGATTCCTTCTTCATCAACAATAAGGCCTTTTGGAACCCCTTCCAACACGGCGCCGACTCTTGGCCCGTGGCTTGTCCCAAAAAGGGTCAAGCGAAGTTGTTCACCGAACTGCATCTGCATGTAATTCGCTCTATGCCAGCCGCACTTCCTTCAAGAAGGTGCGTGCGAGACCATAGGAGGTTCACTCGTCTGAAACCTGACTCAAAAATGTTGTTTCAATGACGGTGATTCCATCCTTGCGAGAATCAAAGAATTTTTTCAATCGTTCACATGTGGGTTTGCTGACCTTTGGGGCCACGATCACCAAAGCAGAGCCAGAACCAGACAAACCTGCTGCGCGTGCCCCATTCATCAGAGCGTCATTTGTCAGTTTTCGACCGTCTAAATCGCCCAAAACCCCAATCATAGCGCGCCCGTTCCAAGTCAGAGCGACCAATTCCCGCCCTTCTTGTAAGGCGCTCAAGGCTTGTTGGAAGGCAGCCGTATGAGGCACAAAATCGTCCATGACTGGTCTGTGTTCTCGGTCGCCTCGGCAGATGAGGAGAACATACCAATCTTCGGAACTGGGACCCGGGCTCTCGAGGAGCACGCCTTCTTGAATGGTTTCCGCCTGAGTGTCAATCAGTTTCCAACCGGTTGTGGCGCAGGCCCAAGCATCGTCAATCGAACCTGTGAGGGAAACGCCCGATTCAATTTGCGCTTGGGCGGCGATGGCCACGGTCTCTGCATCCTCAATTTCAATTGAGGTGGCATCTGCGAGTGCACGGATTGCTGCAACAGCAATTGCTGCGCTGGATTTGAGGCCTTGACGAGGTGGTATTTTTGAGGCAACGGCCCAGTGCAGCTCTTCCGCTGAGCGATCTTGAGGAAAGGGGTGGCCAGCGTTGGACCAAGCCGCAAGCACGCACTTTAGCAACCCATCTGGATCTTCTAATGTCCGCTTACTTGGAGCATCGAGAAGCCGCACTGCTACCGCCAAATCAAGCGCGACGCTCGCTCCATAGCCCAAGCCAGCTGCATGAAGGAGGCTACAAGCACCATGTGCCTCGCCGTTTCCTAGTACCGCCACAGTTTCACCTCTCGAAGACATTGCTCGAGATAGCGACGCCAATGTGGCGTGCACCAGTGTCGTTCCAGCCTAGGATTTCATCGCCAATGGAGATTGAAGTCACTGACACTGGAATTCCGGATGAATCGACGGCTCGGACCGTCTCTGCTTGTTGTAAGAACATATGCCCCTTTTTATGGTTGGCATTCATCCATTTTAGCAGCAAAAGGGGGCGTTGTTCAATTTTGAGCCTGCCAATAACAACATGGCGTGAACGGCCTTCATGGTTGACCACTGTGACGTTGTCGCCGGAAGACAACTCTGCCAGGTATTTGGTTGAGCCGTCCGCCATCAGCGTGTAGGATTGCGGCGATCCAGCGTTGACTCTGAACGGGCGGACAGGTACAAATTCCGACGGCACAGTTTCACCGTGAACCAGCATGAAACTTGAGGCGTTAGAACCGATGAGCATGCCTTCCCCAGGGCGAAGCAGTGAAGTGAAATCAATGCAATACCGTTCCCCAAGCCCTCCATCTTCAACTGAGGTGATGGTCAGGACAGTTGGAAGGATTTCAGATGTGACTTCGTGGGCTGTCTTGGTCCGTGAATCAGGTCGTTCTAAGCGCTGGGCCAATGCAATTTGCGAGGCTTCAATCAAGCCGTTCGTTTCGCCAACCACAATCGCATCCACACCTCGCTCAAGAGCAAAAGCGGCGCCTTGGATTTGGGATGCCTCGGTGAGCATTGCTGCGATTTTAGTCGGCGTTCCTTCTGCCGCCGCAATGAAATTCTCAAGTGGAATCATCGACCAATCCTCAAACGAAACTAACAGCCATTCAACGCTACCAATCAGCGCTCTTGCATCGTCTTGATGCGTACCATCTCGGATGTGGACATATGCCCCAATCACAGTCCCATTAAGCAGGATTTTCTTTCCTTCGATGGACATTCCTTCTCCACCGATGCTTCGAGTAAAACCACTGGGCAACGTTTTCTCGCCGGCGAGGACATCGCGTCGGTCGATCCACAATTCCATGACATTCCCTCTCACAGTTGACACGCGCTCATGGCATCTTCAACAGAGGCATTTTGATGCACCAGCATCACGAGTGCACGAGCGATGCCTTCGACGTTTTCATGGGCAAACACCTGCCGGCCCATGCACACGCCAGAGGCGCCTGCGTCGAGGGCAGATCGAACCATCGTGAGGATACCATGGCTGTCACCGGTGGATGGACCACCTGCAACCAACACCGGAATTGGTGCAGCAGAGGTGATGATCTTGAACGCTTCTGCATCCCCATTCCACACGGTTTTGGCAGCGTCACATCCGAGTTCAAAGGCCAGCCTCACCGCATGGGCATTGCCTCCAGTTGCGTCCCCTTCGATTGGGTCAAGGTACTCGCCTCGGGCGTACACCATGCCAAACATTGGCAGGTTGTGATGAAGGGCTTCTCTGCTGATTTGGCCCATTCGTTCAATCATCTGAGCTTCATTTGGGCTTCCCATGTTGACTTGGCATGAAACGCCAAGTCCACCGCGTGGCAGAACCTCATCAGCATGACCAACCAGGACCTTGTTTGCCCCATCGGGGCCAGCATGCCTTGTCGATACTGAAAAATGAATCACCATCGAAGTCGCTGTACCTTCGCACAAGTGGTGATAATGTGAAACAAGACCTTTCTGAGCGATAATTCCATCCACACCGGCTGCGATCAGGGATCGAATTACTCCTTCAGTATCCGTCAATCCTGGAATTGGGAAATCCGAAGCACCGTGGTCGATTGGAATCCAAACGCCCCGGCCTTGTGGCAGCAACTTAGCCATCCGTGCTGCTTTGTCCATGTCGAGTCCACCCGGTCTCCATTCTCAAGGTTTTGCACCTCGAAGGAATCATTCAATTTGCTCGGAACTCCAATGCATCATCGCAATTTCTGCTCTGCTGAGGTGTTCTTGAAGGGTCGATCGAGGGGTGTCGATGAGTTCTGCGAGTTCTCGCAAATTGATTTTCTTTGGGTGCTCATAATACCCCGAGGATACAGCGATTTTCATGCACTCAATTTGGCGCTCTGTCAGTAAGGTTTCGATGATGCTGGTGTTGCTTTCCATTTCCACAACTTTCACTGAATCGGGAGGGAGTTGGGTGCGTGCAATTTTCAAAAAGTCGGAGATCCCGCTCGGAACACCTCTCACCTTGATCGAAATCCCCTCGCCGCCGTAGGTGTAGGGTGGTAGAATATGGATGTTTGAAAATTTAATTGCAGCGATAGAGAGTGGATGGGAATTCCATACGACAAGATAACCCCCGTCACCAACACCCAACGTAGCCTCGACTGTTAGAAACGGAACCTCATTGAGATCCTCAGGCCCCATGCCTTCACAAAAAGTGGGATGAATGAGTTGCCGGATGCCGTCTTCTCCTATATCCAAATGCCCTACAACCTCCAAAACATGCGCAATTTTGGCAATTGGCGCATATTCTGATGTGGCCACCGTTTCGGCAGTCCAAGTGAGGTGGATTTCTCGCATGTTGAGACATTATGAACTGTGGATATAAATTGTGCACCTCTATAAAAATGGCACATTGCAAGAGGATTACGCTTTATCAATTGGCTGTGTTTGTGGTGCTTCCCCCCAACATTTAATTGAGGGCAATAGGTCGGTTGAGTCAACAACATTTCAACCATCGAGGTGACCGAATGACCCTTTTACTCAACATGAAAAACATAGAACGACACTATGAAACTCCTGCTGGCGTCGTCAGAGCGCTTGATGGGATCAACATCGAAATTCAAGAAGGTGAGCGTGTAATCCTCTTGGGGCCTTCCGGCTCTGGAAAAACCACCTTGCTGAATTGCTTATCCGCATTGGACAGCCCAACAGGAGGTACCTACACCTTCCATGGCGCTGAAGTGCCAAGGAACCACTCAGAAAAAATGACATCGTTTCGAAGGGAGAACATCGGGTATGTGTTTCAATTTTTCAACCTCTTACAAGATCTGTCAGTGCTTGAGAACATCCTTCTCATTCAAGAATTGGCAGGGAAGAAAGATCCACAGCGAGCAAAGGATTTGCTCGAATTGGTTGGGCTCGAAGCAGAAATCAACCGATTTCCCGGTGAAATCAGCGGGGGGCAGCAACAGCGAGTAGCGATTGCTCGAAGCATTGCTAAGCGGCCAACCCTGTTGCTTGGCGATGAACTCACTGGCAATCTGGACACCGAAACCTCCCAGAAAGTGATGACGGCTCTCGTCAAAGCTTGTGTGCAAGAAAACATCACGGCAGTCCTCGTCACCCACGATGAAAGTTTGGTGCAATACGCAACACGAGTGATTCGAATTGACAGTGGCAAGATCGTCTCAGACGAACAGACTTCTTCAACCAGTGAAGAGTGAGGCGGTTCCATGTCCAAACTCCTCAATAAACGGCTCGCAAGGAGCCTGTGGCGAACGAAACTACGCCTCATAGCCGTTGTCCTCATGGTCATGGTTGGTGTTTTCGCTGGACTCACATTTGGAGGCTATGCACATAGCCTCGACGGCATGTACAGCACAATGCAAGCAGATGACGAAACGGGCGCAAACCTCGCCGATCTTTGGATCGACAACAGAAGCGCAGTATGGACGCCAGACCAAGTCGACAGCTTCTGCGCCGCACTTGGCCCTCAATTAACGGGTGAAGATGGAACAATCCACAATATCGATTCATGTGAAGGTCGAACGGTCCTTCAAGGAACACTGCACCACAAAAACTCGACTGGTGATCACATCATCAACGCTCTATGGCACGGTATTCCAGCCGAAGCGAATGCAGACCGAGTCTGGATGCCAGAAGGGTATTCTGAAGGAACCATTGCAACTGCAGCCAATGAGATTGTCATCGACGCTCACGTCGCAGATGCCCTTGACATCACCATTGGAAGCGTCGTCGAATTGGGCGTCGGGGGTTCGGTTTCATCGTTCGATGTCGTAGGCGTTGGCTATCACCCACTCCATGTCTTGATGGCTCCAGAGGGGTCGTTGTTCCCTCCGGAGCCTGGTCAATATGTGGTTGGCTACCTCACAGAGGCTGGAATGGCACAACTGACTGGCAATGAGGTGGGTTCAAGCAACACCATTGTTCTCGATATTGAAGGCACACCTTCCTTTGATTTATCCGACACTGAAGCCTATGAAGGCGAAGAAATTGATGCCATCAAAGAACATGTGGCTGAAGCTATGGAAGAGCATGAAATCGATGGACGAGTGCGCGACAGAGGCCAAAATGAACCCGTAGAACTCATGCGTTTGGATCTTGAAGGTGCCAAACGTTCAACGGTTCCATTCACGGTCATGATTGCCGTTATTGCGTCAATTACCATTGTTTTGAGTCTGCAACGGTTAGTTCAAAGCCAAGCAAAAGAAATTGCTGTCTTGCGGACCCTTGGCGTCAGTCGTTCCTCGTTGATGACAGGTTACCTCCTTGCGCCGGTTGCCATCGGTGCCGTTGGGTGCGCCCTTGGAGCATTGTTGGGCCCGTGGGGCATGAACGGAATGCTTGACTTCTACGAAGATTTGGTTGGTGTGCCGATTATCGATCGAGGCCTTTCGTTTTCGATATACTCCGCCGTTATTGGTTCGACAATGTTCGTGGTGTTCCTGTCCGGAGCATTCCCGGCGTGGAAGGCAAGCCGTCTTGATCCTCTCGAGGTCCTTAGCGGCCAGAGCGAAATGCGTGTAGGTTC
>DUKM01000002.1:42245-45207 GCA_013329255.1 Candidatus Poseidoniaceae archaeon
TCGCCGTTGGCATTTCATTGATGCTCTTTGGCTCCATTCAAATGATGACTGCAGGGCTTCAGGAGAACCTTGTTGGTGGCTTGGAAAACCGCCAATCTTGGGACGCTCAAGTCTATATTATGTCTGATGGAGAGTCAGATGTTATTGATTGGGCTGAAGAAAAGGGCGCCCTTCATGAATTGCTTATCGAATTGCCATTGGGCATTGTTGAAGATCCAAGTGGTATCGAACGAACCTTCAGCCTCGTGGGCCTTGATACGTTCGAAGAGGGTATGCGTTCAGTTTCACTGATTGAAGGCACCCTCCCGGACTCAGCCGCAACCCCCCCACAGGTGATCATTGACGAAGGTTCCATGGCTTTCCTTGATTGGAACCTTGGCGAAGTGCAAACTGTGAACATCAGCGGCATTGAACAAGACTTCGAAATCGTTGGGGTTTCACAAGGCGAGATGTCTCGCACGGTGTACTTCCACCGAAGTGATTTGGGGTCCATGTTGGGTGTAAACGCAACTTCAGTGTACCTCAAATTCCCTGCTGGTGTTGGCGTGGATGTCGAATTAGGGGAACTTTCTGCCGGCTTGATTGAGCGTGAAACCTTGATCGATGGCATCAAAAGTATGCTTGAACAACAAACTCAGATTTTGCAGGTGATGATGTACCTCGGACTGATGTTTACTGTTGTGGTGATGTTCAACACCATGATTATGAACGTGGCAGAGCGAGACCTTGAACTCGCAACACTTCGTGTTCTTGGTGCCTCAACAAAGAGCCTGAGCATCATGTTGCTTTTCGAAAGCCTCCTCATTGGTGTGGTCGGGGGCTTGGTTGGGATTTTGTTCGCATATGGTGGTGCTGTCGGTCTGGCGGCCTCCTTTTCCACGTGGCAATTCTTTGTCCCAGTCAGCATCGTCCCGAGCGTCGCTTACCAACTGATGGGTGGCGTGATTTTAATCGCAATTGCAATGACTCCGATTGGTGTTTGGCGTCTTCGTAAAATGGATTTAATCGAAAAAGTAAAAGATTTGTCCAGTTGACAGGTGGGCAATAGACCGATGCTACAATAGGCGGGGTCTTGTTAGCATTGCCTAATGGACGCACAGTCGCTCGGTATGCTCGCAATTCTCGGAGGGGGATTCGGGGTTGGCTTGTGGTACATTGTGGCCCGTGGCGATGCTAACCTCACCATGCGTCAAGGCATGAATGCAGAAGGGTTGCGCTACGGCAGCGGAGAGCCTGGTTTTGGAAACGCTAAACTTCAGATCAACGCGAAACTGGCAGTCGTTGAAGAACGCCGACGTGCTCGAGAACTCGCCCGTGGCCGACTTGCTCAACTCGATGCAGAACGTAATGTTCAGAAGCAAGCAGCAGAGCGTTCCGCTAAGGATGTTGCAGAAAATGCTCGTGAAGCAGAACGCCTTCGCTTGGCTGCAATTGCCGAAGCACAAGCAGAAGCAGACCTTGAAGCACAACGCGCTGAAGATGAGGCAGAACGCCGCCGACGTGAACGTGAAGAAGGTCGACTGGCAGAGGCCCGAATGGCTCAGATTGATCAAATGGAAGCGGATCGGCAAGCGGAACTTGCCGCAGCAGAAGCATCTCGACTCGATGAGATTCAGACCGCTCGGGACGCTGAAGCAATCCAATCCAAACAAGCGGCTCAAGCAGCCATGAAGGACCTTCAGGCTCGTCTCGACCGTGAAGGTGCTCGTTCCTCGGACGTGCAAGTTTCACTCATGTGGAACAACTTTAACGACCTTGATTTGCACATTGTCTGCCCTTCCGGAGAACGGATTCACGGCGGAAATAAAATCTCTAAATGCGGTGGAGAACTTGACGTTGACGCCAACGTTCGCCCCGAAAGCAAGAAACCTGTTGAGAATGTTTACTGGCCAGAGGGAACTGCTCCTGCCGGCAAGTATCAAGTCTATGTTCACCACTACAAAAAGCACAAGAAGCGACGTGCAAAGGATCCAACGAAGTTCCAAGTCATCATCAACTCTCTAAACGATGAAGACAATGATGGCGTTCCCGATGTGATGGAATACAAGGCTTCGCTTTCACATGGTGATCCAATCATGCTTGTTGCAACCTTCGAAGTTCCAACCATGGCTGAACGCCGTCGCCGCAAGCAAGCGCTTGAAGATCAACTTGCAGCCCTCGGGCGTGGTGAAGATGTCGATGTGGAGCCGCTAGCGACTCCTCAAGGGTCTTCTGCGGAATCCACAGAACTTCTCAACGAACTCAACGAACGCCTTCAGCGCGAAGGCGCAGACTCATCCTTTGAACTGCCAAGTGCTCCGGATTTGGATAAGTTAAGCGATGCCGAGTCGAACCAGGATTGAAACACCCCGCTTTCGATGAACTGTTTTGATTTTGACGGAGAGGGCAACATGGACATACAGAGGAAAGCCTACTTTCTCGTATTCTTGATGCTGATGCTGAGTTTTTCAGCGGGAATCGGCGGATTCGCAACACCTCTGGAAGAAAAAAGCGAACAATTTGTGCTCACGCCTCCAGCATCAGTGAACGCCGGTGGCTATCAAGAAGGATCGATTTTCACTCAAGCCACAATTGCCATCGGCGCTGAGCACATGTGCACCATCCTCGATAACGCATCGGTGGCTTGTTGGGGCAAAGGAGCGGATGGACAACTTGGCAACAACGACACTTCCGATCAATCAACCCCAGTCTATGTCTCAAGTTTTGGGCCCGGTCGCACTGCTACAGCAATCAGTGCAGGGGCTCGTCATACCTGCGCTCTGCTTGATAACGGCTCAGTTTCCTGTTGGGGGAAAGGCGAAGACGGGCAACTTGGCAACGGTGCAATGCAAAGCACCAGCAGCGTCCCATCGCCTGTCCTCCCTTTCCCATCTGGTCAAAAAGCAATCACGCTTTCATCAGGCCATTCCCACACTTGTGCAATCCTTGACGATGGAGCCATCGCCTGTTGGGGTGCCGGTTC
>DUKM01000048.1:0-2083 GCA_013329255.1 Candidatus Poseidoniaceae archaeon
AAGCAACTCCTGCGCAAACGTATTTTGCAATGGAGGAGAATGGGTTTGGATGTTTCCGAAGTCGAGCCAGCACTCTACCTCAACGATCATGAGGGCTTTGAATTGTATGCATCCATCGAGTCAAAGGTGCGAACAGCTGTTGAGCTTGAACGTCAAATTGACTCATGCAGCGAATCGTTGAGTGCGAGTGAACTCACCACTGCGAAGTTCCGAATACGCCAACTTACCGGTTTTGATCAGGTCAAGGCCCTTATCGACGCACTTTAACGTGGTATTCGGCCCAGTTCTGCTTCAATTCTGGCCAACCATGCACCATCACAGAGTTCCTCGGCAATCGAAATTAATTCCTTGCTTGTGCTTCGGTCACCAGTGAGTGGTTTTGCAATCGTCCGGACGCGCTGCTTAAGAGCTGCAACAAAGGGAGCCGGTTCTGTTTCTTCACATTCAAGCGCTTCACACGCTACAAACAGTTCACAAGCCAACACTTCAGAGAGCCGTTTTGTTGCTTCCAGAAGGTTCCATGCAGCGGTTGCCCCCATGCTCACATGGTCTTCTTGACCTGCCGATGTACTGGTCGAAAATGCGGCACGGGGCATGACATGGCCGTGCAGTTCTGCAAGTGAGGCCCCTGCGACGTATTGAACGATCATCAACCCTGATTCAAGCCCTGAGTTTTGAGCCAAAAATGCCGGCAATTCACTGCGAGCCGGGTCCAACATTTGGTCTATTCTTCGCTCAGAAATCGAGCCCAATTCAAACAATGCAGCGCTCATGGAATCTGCAGCTAGGGCAATCACTTCGCCATGGAAATTTCCTTGGGAAATCACTTCATGTGGCCCTGGGTTCTGTGGATCTGGGAAAATGAGTGGGTTATCCGTAGCGCTGTTGAGTTCAATTTCGAGTGTCTCTACGAGAGAATGGTACCGTTGTAAGACTGCCCCATGGACTTGAGGTGCGCAACGGAAGGAGTATGCATCCTGAACGCGATCGCAGTCTGCATGAGACGCCAGAATGGGGGAATGAGCCATGATGGTTCTGATCCGTTCCGCAACAAGGCGTTGACCGGGATGAGGTCGTGCTTGATGGACACGGTCATCCGATGGCTTGACGCTTGCTTTTCTCGCTTCCATCGAAGTGCATAAAATTAGATCTGCCAAGGGCATGAGAGCGTTGAGGCGTCGTTCGGCAAGCGTCATGAAGGCCAACATTTGGCTCGTCCCATTGATCAACGAGAGGCCGTCTTTGGCACGCAATTTTATCCCAATCATGCCTTTTTCTGTCAAAACTTCCTTAGTCGATATTGCTTGGCCTTGTTCTGACAAAACCTCCCCTTCACCAAGCAGTGCAAGGGCCATGTGCGACAAAGGTGCAAGGTCACCGCTCGCACCCAAACTACCAATTCGGGGTACATGGGGGACGATGTCGTGATTCAAGAAAGAAACGAGTTGTTCCAGAACTTCAGGGTGAACACCGGAGTGACCCTTCACAAGGGAGTTGATTCGCACCACCATCATTGCTCGAACCGAGGCTCGAGTCATTGGCTCGCCTAAGCCAGTTGCGTGGGATCGGATCAGGTTTGTTTGGAGCGTTGCCAAATCATCGGGTGAAATACGTTGGTGGACAAGAGCGCCGAACCCCGTGTTAATTCCGTACACGGTTTCTCCACGCTCTAGGATGCCTTCGACCACATCTCGAGCTACATTGACCCGCTGCCATGCTGCCTCGGAAATACTCACATCGGCATGGTTTGTGGAGATCCGTTCAACCTCTGCGGGCGTGAGCGTTGTACCATCGAGTTGAACTGTTGGCCTCATTGTATACCCGCTCCTTTGAATGCTTGATCGACCACATCATCATTTGCATGATGAGGGAGTGTGACATGCAAGCGTTTGTCGGCCTGCATGGCGCGCTTGATTGCAAAATCAGCACCGTCATTACGCGCCCATGCTCTGCGGGCAACACCGTTGTTAACATCCCAGTGCAACATTGACTGGAGTTTTTCTTCGCACGCCTGAGTCCCATCCAAAAGCATTCCAAAACCACCGTTGATGACTTGGCCCCAACCAACACCTCCTCCGTTGTG
>DUKM01000048.1:2487-5497 GCA_013329255.1 Candidatus Poseidoniaceae archaeon
ATGTTCGCGGTTTCCCTGTAAGGGCTGTCAGTGCCTGATACATCGTGGTGGTCGCGTCCAAGAACAATTGGTCCAGACAACTCGCCGCTGGCTATGGCGCTGTTCATGGCAGAGGCAATCCGGCGCCGCCCTTCATCATCAGCATAGAGAATTCTAGCTTGGGAACCCACAACCATGTTGTTTTGGCCTGCTTCTGTAATCCATCGAATGTTGTCCTTCATTTGTTGAGTGATTTCAGTGGGGGCTGTAACCAGCATCTCTTCTAACACTTCTTTTGCAATTCGATCTGTGATCTCTAAATCCTTAGGGTCGCCTGAACAGCAGACCCAGCGGTAAGGACCGAATCCATAGTCGAAGCACATTGGCCCCATGATGTCTTCAACGTAGCTCGGGTATCGGAACGTTCCGTCGTCATTCAACACATCTGCGCCGGCCCGACTTGCTTCAAGGAGAAACGCATTGCCATAATCCCAGAAGTACATTCCATTGCTGGACATGGCATTGACTGCTTCAGCATGCCGAATCAATGTCTTGCGAACTTCATCTGCAAAGAGAGTGGGGTTGTCAGAAAGCATAGCAGCGGCTTCATCGTATGGAATCCCTACCGGGAAGTAGCCACCTTGGAATGGGTTGTGGAGGCTTGTTTGATCGGAGCCGAGGTCGACGTTGATGTTGCGCTCGACCAAGCGTTCCCAAAGTTCCACGATGTTTCCAATAAGACCGATTGATTTGGCTTCTTTATTGTCAGCCGCTTCGACCATCTGGTCGATGGCCACATCGATATCATCGGTGACCTCGGTTAACCAACCTTGTTCGTGGCGTTTGTACGCAGCATGAGCGTTGGATTCGGCAACGATGCATGAGGCACCAGCAATCACTGCGGCTTTTGCTTGAGCACCAGACATACCTCCAAGGCCAGAGGTTACGAATGTCACACCACCGAGCCCTGCATCTCCAGCGAGACCTAAATGAGCTCTTGCGGCGTTCAGGAGGGTGATGGTTGTGCCGTGGACAATGCCTTGTGGTCCGATGTACATGTAAGAGCCAGCAGTCATTTGCCCGTATTGGGTGACGCCCATTGCATTGAGCCGTTCATAGTTGTCTGGCGTCGATTCGCTTGGAATCATCATGCCATTTGTGACGACGACACGTGGAGCGTTTGCGTTCGAAGGGAACAGGCCCATGGGGTGTCCCGAATACATCACTAATGTTTGCTCATCATCCATTTGAGAGAGGTATTGCATGCACAACCTGTACTGTGCCCAATTTTGAAACACACTGCCGTTGCCACCATAAGTGATTAATTCATGAGGGAATTGAGCAACCGCTGGATCGAGGTTGTTTTGAATCATCAGCATGATCGAAGCAGCGTGCGTAGACCGGGCAGGGTATGCATGGATTGGATGCGCCTTCATTTCGTATTCAGTTGGCCGGAACCGCCACATTACAATGCGGCCAAACGTGTTCAGTTCCTCTGCGAATTCTGGGGCTAAGACTTCGTGGTGTGCACTATCAAAGTACCTCAAAGCGTTACGTAAGGCCAATTTCTTTTCTTTTTGTGTTAGAATTTGACGGCGGTGGGGTGCATGATCGACATTTGGATCAAGACCAGGGTGTAGCGGCAAGTCCAGAGGAATACCCTCCGCGATGTGGGCCTTCAAACCCTGAAATGCATCGCCCATGTTCTCACCAAACAGAACCCATCCTTGAGCGTTCGTATTGAGTGAGGTCGTGTCTTCATGCTCGTGCGGGTTCGGCGCGCCACATGCTGAAAAAGGCGCCTGAGATCATCATGATGACTGAGAATATCAGGAAACCATTCCGCAGTGTAAAGAAATCATGTTCGAGGAGGTAGCCAGCAGCAGCGCTGGAGATGGAAAAGGCAATCGACATGAGCAACATATCCATCGAAAATACACGCCCTCTCACCTCATCCTCGACCCATTGTTGTGTGAGAATGGTCGAGAGGACCCAATTGGCTCCTGATGCAGAGTGCGCCAACATGACCAGCACCATGGTGAGGTACAATGAATGATCGAGGGTGAGGCCAACAAGGAAGTAAAAAGCCCCTGAAACCATGACCAATACCCCAACCAGTGTGGGCCACCGTTCTTCATTGGTAAGGAATTTCCTTGCTGCAATGGGTCCTAGCCCAGTCCCTACGCCTCTTGCAAAGAAGAAGATTCCAAACCCAAGCGCCATTCCAAACCCATCAACATCTGAACCAGCGACAACCAAGAAAACACCCGCCAAACCTCCTCCTGCGATGTTCCAAGAGGATTTAGCAAAGACGATGCGCTGGAGTCGCTTTTCCCTTGCAATACGTGCCCAACCATTGCGTATGTTGGATATGGCGGTGGAGAAAAGTGGACCTTTCATGCTTTCGTCTATCTTTTGCGGGATGGTCAATTTCCTCAGTAAAAAGGCACTGAATGCAAAGGTTACAGCATCGATGATGAATGCGGCATTCGTCCCGTAGAACTCCACAACAATGCCGCCCATCATGGCGCCAATGCACAATGCTGTCGACCAGCTTGCAGCATCAAGTGCGTTTGCCGTCGCTAAGTGCTCAGGTGGAACGATGTTCGGGAGAGCAGCACGTTCAGCGGTCACATACATGCCGTGGAGGACCATCATCAAACCGGTGAGAATGTAAATCCATACGATGTCCTCTGGGCCATCGATCAACAAGAAACAGAGCGCTAATACAACTTGAATCAGGTTTGTCCAAACCATGATGACCTTGCGGTTGAATCGATCGGCAAGCAAGCCTCCAAACGGCTGAAAGGCTGCAAAACAAAGCATCCGCATGGTAAACAACAACCCGAGAAGGAATTCTGAATCGGTGTATTCGAAGATAATTAAGAACAAAGCAATGGTGTTGAACCATTCACCCAGCATCGAGATGACAGATGCCGACCAAAGACGCCTGAATGCGTGGTTGGTCCGAATCAATTCGAGGTAACCGATTTGCTTCATTCTTCCTCATGCACCCTTTTGGTTGTGAGGT
>DUKM01000060.1 GCA_013329255.1 Candidatus Poseidoniaceae archaeon
TAGGTTTGGAGTGACGAATATGTGCGCGGAAAATAAACAAGGAATGGGCTTCCGCGACCTTCTTTTTTCGAAATCCAGTTGGGAAATTGATTTTGGTCTTCAAATCCCCCTTTAGGGGGATGGCAGCACAAAACTTCTTGAAGCCCACAACGCTGACGAAAGGTTTGAGCATCCATGTTGCAACGCACGCTGGCCGGATTGTATCGCCTTGAAGGCGTGCAGCACGCCATGTTGATCGACGACAGTGGAACCTTGTTGGCAAGCGTAGGTGATGAAGGGTCAATCCCTCCATTTGACCACGCTGTTGATGTGATTTCTGCTGCTTTGGATTCAGCGGATGCCCTCGGATTGGGGGCGGTGTACGAAGCATGGTGTGAAGGTGAAAACCGGATGATGATCGACGTTGCCTCGCCAACTCGAATCGTCGCTCTGTCAGGCAATGGAGGCCGCCTGGCCCGATGGCGTCACGCTCTTGACCGCGATCGGAAAATTTTGGCCACCACCCCACAGTGAGTTGATGATATGTTTAACCTACCACAAGGAACCCCCATCGAAGAAGCCATTTCGGTTGATGCCGGAACAATTCAGCCGTTCGACCACGGCGTAATCAGCACTTGGATTGGACGTCGAAAAACCCCTGCTGGCCATCGCATTGTCCGTGCAGGAAGGATTGTTGGTTGGCTTGCAGAGTCCGGAAAGGGTAAAACCCTCCTCGCAGGCACAGCAGCGAAAGAGCGCTTGCTCTCAATTGAAGCCGAAGGGGCTTCACGCTTCATCGCTCAATCTTATTCACTCGCTGGTTTGGGAAGCGTTGCTGAAGTTCTCCCGGAAGCCTTTGAGCATCCAGCAGACCGCCAAGGGCTTTTGCCACGCGGCGACGCATTGCAACGCCTCATGTCTCGGGATTTGTCCTCTGTGTTGCAAGTACTCGTGGGCCGCGATACGGTTCGAGGAGCTGTTGCTATCGACCAAGGCTTGCTGATTGACAGCGTTGGAAATCTACCCAATGATGCAGAAACACTCGCCCGTGAGATCCATGGCTCCTTGGGAGCAATGGCCATTTCAGTGATGGACGAAGGGATTGAACCCTCAGCCTCACACTGGACCATGCACCACGAAGGCGGTGCACTTTTACTCGCTCAATCCGGTGATGCGTCCATCGGTGTTTGGACAGAAGCAAATGCAGACCATGCTCGTATGATTTCTGCAGTTGCGGGCATTTTGGACGGAGAGTTTGGTGCCATCGGTGCATCCGGGGGACCCATACCAGATGGATTCGTTTTGAGGGAAGGTCGAGGTGGACCTGATGCCATTCTGTCGATGCTATCCGCCGCAATGCACGAAGAAGTCACGGGTCACCTCCAATCTGGCCAATCTTCAACCGCTGTATCCGTGGTCTTGGCGCGTGGTATTCCAGTGGGCGTTTCCGCTCCTCAAAGCGCCACGATGGAGGAAGCCATGCTGACCTTTACCGATTCAACTCGAGTGTTGAAATTGCATCGATTGCCAGCAGGGAGCATTGTTTCAAGGGATTCGGGTACCATTGAAGGATTCACACTCGATCACTTCCAAGATCTTCTGGTAACCCTACGAACACGCTCGGAAAGCCGTCGGGCGAATTTGGCTTCAAAGTTGAACGAACTCTATGGTTTTGAAACAGGTATGGAACTCCTCAGAACTCAGCGTGCCGGGGCGTCGTTTACAGAAACAGTCGCAGTTGTAAGCGGTGGTTTGGGTGGTGAAACCTCACAACCTCTTGCTGTCGACGCTGGCCTGCGCCGCCGTTTGGAAGCCGCAGACCATCGTATCGATGAACTGGAGAAAGAAAAAGCGACTGTGGAAAACAGATTAAGCGAAGCGAATACAGCAGCCAATGCTGCACAAATTGTGGCAAGGGAAGCATCAGAAACCCGCGCTGAATCAACAACTTCACTCGAAGAAGCGCACTCAAAGTACGGAACAATGCAAGTAGAATTAGCCCAATCGAAGGCTTCTTCTGAACAAGCAGAGAACAGAGCTGAACGATTGGTGCGTCGCGTCAATGAACTTGAGCATCAAGTTTCCCAACGCGCAGCAGAATTGGCGAAAGCCCTCGGCGATGCCTCGTCGAGTGAAACATTGCGAACCGCAATTGAAGACATGTCGCTGAAAGAAGCAGCTTTGAACGCTGAACTCAACACCCACAGCCAACAACTTTCCTCTATTCGTCAACAAAGCGAGGACGACGAACGTCGTCTGCAGGTGCTGCAAGAACAAGTGGCAGCAACACGAGAACGCCACGCTCGGGCGCAAGCAGAAGTCCTCCTGTTGGATGAAAAAGTCAAGACCAACACCTCTGAGTTGTCCGCCATTGAATCCGAAGCCAAGGCCAGTCGCCGGCGATCCGAAGAGGACCGAACCCGACTTGCCACTGACGAGGCACGCCAAGCCCAAGTTCAGGCTGAACTTCGCGAATTAATGGACGAACGCAGGCATATTTTGCGGGAGTTAGGCGACCTCGGTGCACGAAGAGGCCATGCAGAAGCAGAACTCGCTTCACTCATCGAACGAGCCGAGGCGTTGTCCGAAGCCCACGAGGCTGCGGTGGCCGACATTCAGGAAGCTGAGCGCCTGCGTGCTCGTTTGGCAGAAGAACCGCTTGCACAAGCTCTTCTTGACGACGCGCAAACGTTTGACGGTCTTGGTCCAGTGCTCGAACGCTTGGAACACGCCCGTGCACTTGGGTACTCCGTCACCCTTCTTGATCGAGCTGTGGAACGCGGTTTGCAGGTGATACAATCAACCGTTGATCATGTCGCAGCAACTCCACGGCATTTGCTGTCAAGCGAAGTCATGACGTTGCTTGAACGCCAAGTGCCTCAGACAGCAGGGGCGGTTCGGGGACTCGCTCGATGGTCGGTTCAACAACGCCTTGAACACCAACTCGGTGAGACTGTGGGCCATGTGGTTCTCGATCTAGAACACTTACTGGAGGACTACGACCGATCGATAACCATGTTGCGTCGATTGAGAAATGTACTCGAGCAACTTGTTCGCCTCGGTGCCCCACCTGAAGAGGTTGAGGCCCTGCTCAACAATTGCACTCGACCTGAAGCACTCCCGAGCATTGCGAAATCCACTCGCCAATTGATTCAAGTTGCACTTGATGACATTTA
>DUKM01000119.1:0-2360 GCA_013329255.1 Candidatus Poseidoniaceae archaeon
CATCGTCCCAATTGCTTGCGGTTGTGCAACCGCTTGAACAGGCGGCGTACTTGAGGTCGCTATAGTTGTTATCAAAGTAGGAAATGTGAACAGCATCGTTGGAATCGATGGCGATTGAAGTGAAGGGTCCCACATCACCTGATGTGTCAACGGAGACGGTTACCCAATAGCCGGAGGTATTGGTGGCGTACTTGAGGTCGCCATTGGTGCTATCATAGTAGGAAATGTGGACATCATCGTTGGAATCGATTGCGGTTGAAGTGTAAGATCCCACATAACCCGATGTGTCGGGGGCGACAAACGAGGTAGGGTCGGTTCCACCGATGTGCATCGGTTCGATTTCGGTTAATTCTGAAGGGGCTTGTTCGTGGTTTTCAACGGTCATTCCGCCAAGGGCAGAAAGGGTCATCAGCAGGCAAACAAGTAAACTTCCAGCGGCAATGGTGCTACGGGTCATAGCGTGAACCCAGTTTGACGGCTCTTGAAGGCTCCCCTTTTGGCAACACAAAGGCGTGAAAAATTGCACGCAATGGCGCAACCCGGATGGATTTTGGCTGGGGCAGAAACTCATGTTCGGTGGTGAACTGAAACGGTTCCGCACACCCTGCACCAGACTTTGGTGCCGTCCTTGCGAGGCGTAGCGCCCGCAACATCGATTTTTACACCACAAACGCAGGTGACAGTGTTCTGCATGAAGATGGCCAATGGGTGATGATTGATGAACTCAACGCTCAATCATGACGACCAAGCCATGCTTCAAAACATACGAAACTCTTGCTCGCTGAAAAGCCCTTGACTTCATTGAACTGCATGGATTCAATGTGGTGGCCAGCTTGTGCGATCGCCGCTTCAATGCGCTGTTGGCTCTCAGCCTCTTGGGTGCGTTCAACGATGGCCCAGCCTCGAAGCACCGCGGTTTGGTCGCCGCGAAGAAGCGGTAGCACATGGGGCAGATGCTCGATGCTGTCGTGGGGCAAGTTGACCAGCAGCATGTCGGAAGAGCCCCTCAGTGCCTCATCGTCCACCCATGTTGTCGCATCGCTGCACGTGACCGTAGCAGGGTCGAGAACAGGTGGTTCGCTGCCGTCGAGGGTTTTTCTCTTGCTTGCCAGGTGCGCTATGTTTTGCGAGAGCAATTCAAACGCATCGGGGTTGAGGTCGCCGGTGTGGTATCCGGTCAAGAGGTCTGCCTCGCTCAGCAGTGCGCCCATGCTTGGCCCAACACCAGCGTAAGGGTCGGCGACGACAATCCCTCGATTGAGTCGCGCTGCGAGCCGTTTTGCGGTAGCAAGCGTTTCGATGCGTTCGTTCGAGAGTCGCGCTGAAAAATACACCTTTGAAGCATCAACCCAGAGCAAATAGCCGTTTTCTCTGATCCGAGTTCGCGTGTCAACGCTGCCATCGCGGCTGGCCAGTGGGTGAAGGTCCCGAACGCGGAAATCTCCGTGAACCCCAAGGTCCGCGCACACCAAACGGATGCTTGGCAGTTGGGTCAGCATGGCATCGGCCACCGTTTCAGCCAAGGGCCAAATGCTGTCTTCTATTTTGACAATCAACACATCGCCTTGCGTTTCGTAGGCTTTTGGCCAATCGTCTTTGTGCGCTTCGTACAGTTCACGATCGAGGTGCTCAGACCAGTGCGAGGGGGCTTTCCCTTTTGCTTCAAGAGCGACAAGAGCGTTGCCCATCCACGATTCGTCACCTGCTTGCGGCGCTGAATCGTTGAGCGGTATGGCCTTATTTCCGTCTTCAAGCGCGCTGACGCCGGTGTGTTCGGCCAACCATTTTTCTGAACGGCAACGCTCCAACCATTGTTGGGTTTGCGCGCTCGGCACACTCAAATGACGCATGATGCTCGCTCCATCCAAGCGAAGGGGAGGTTTGAGCATGACGGCGAAGCGCACCACAACCACCCCCCTTCCAACAACAGGGTTGTTGCTTATTGGCATGGGCCCGGGTCGGCTTTCGGCCATGAGCCTCGAGGCGGTTGAGGCGGCAAAGGCTGCTGATGTGCGCCGGTACGAGGCCTACACTGCGTTGTGGCCCCAGTCTGAACTCGACGCGCTTGAAGTCGCAGTTGGCTCGGTTGAGAAGGTCATGCGGCCTGAAGTCGAACAACCCGATGTCTTGTTTGAACTGGCGCGTACTTCTCTGGTCGCTTTGCTTGTCGTCGGGGACCCGTTGCAGGCCACCACACACGTGGACTTGCAACTTCAAGCGGCGGAAGCTGGCATCGAATGCCGCGTGTTCCACGGCGTTTCCATCACCACCCTGGTCACCGGAGCCATCGGGCTATCGAATTACAAATTCGGACGCCAAACAACCCTCACCTACCCTTACGGCGGCTGGGTCGCCACTTC
>DUKM01000119.1:2732-4779 GCA_013329255.1 Candidatus Poseidoniaceae archaeon
GACTTGGATCCGACTGGAGAAGGCATCGGCCATCAAGTGCCAATGAAGCCATCAGACGCGCTCGTATCGCTTCGATTGATGCGGGACAAACTTGGTGAAGCGCTTGATGAAATGCCACAAGAAACTGCGCTTGAAGCCATGCGTCACGAGGCGTGCGCTGCATTGCTTGGCCGCTCGCTTGATGAAGTACCAGTCGTGCTGTGCGCCGACATGGGCACCGATGATGAACGCATGGTGACAACGACCGTTGGCGCTCTTGGCGGCATCGTAGGGGGCCGTCTCAACAGCCTTGTGTTCCAATCCACAACGAGTGAAGTTGAAGAGAAGGCTTTGCTTCGTTGGCAATGAGGGTGTGTGATTTTATGTCTGATGAACTAATGATTCTGCTTTCTTTCCTTCTGTTTATGTTCTTCTTTGCGGGCGTTGGCCTCGCATCGATGAGGGTCAAGGTCGATACCACCGACGATTACCTCGTTGCTGGACGTGGCATGCACCCGGGATTGGCTGCGCTCTCTGCCGTCAGTACGTGGAACTCAGGTTACATGTTCATCGGGTTCATCGGGTTCATCTACCTGCAAGGGTATTCGGCCATCTGGATCGCTGTCGTGTCTACGATTGGCCAGTTTGTGGCATGGATGTGGTTGTACAAGTACATCCAGAAGGAAGGCGAAGAGCGAGGCATTCGCTCCTTGACTTCGCTCGTCTCAAACACCACCGGATCGCCTGAAGCGAAGGTTGCTGCGGTGCTTTCCGTAATTTTCCTCTCCATCTATGCTGCTGCTCAACTGACGGCTGGTGGGGTTGCGCTTGAGACCATGCTCGACTGGGCGCCAACGATTGGTATTCTGATTGGTTTCGTGCTGGTTGTTGCCTACTGCTATGCTGGTGGAATCCGCGCTTCGATCTGGACGGACGCTGCTCAGTCAAGCGTAATGATTGTCGGCTCGACCATCCTTTGCCTCGTTGCAGTGAAGAGTTCTGGTGGATTTTCAGGACTGCATAATCAATTATCCTCAATCGACCCTGCTATGGTCAATGTCTTCCCGTCCGGTTTGAAGTTCGGCGCAAGCCTGTGGATTGCTGCCTTCTTCCTTGGTGGCCTTGGTGTGGCTGGCCAACCTCAAGTGGTGTCCCGCGTGATGACGCTGAAGGACGATGCTGCTCGAAAGCAAGCCATGGTCTGGTTCTTCGTTTGGCAAACTCCATTCATCATTCTCATGTTCATTATTGGCTTGGCCTGCCGCGTTTTATTGCCTGAGCTCGGGGCCGATGGTGCCCAGACCGGTTTGCCAATGCTTGCCATGGAACAGTTGAATCCGTTCCTCGGCGGCGTTATTTTGGCATCAATTTTTGCCGCTACAATGTCAACTGCTGACAGTCAAGTTTTGGCTTGCACCGCTGCTATTACCGATGACGTACGACCAGAGTGGAGTCAAGACCACAAAACCACGAAGTTGGTCACGCTTGCCATGGCTGTTTTCGCTACGGTCATCTCGCTTGTGGGCCAACAATTCCCCGGCTTTGGCGACTCTGTGTTCAAACTCGTTGTGTTGGCCGTCTACGGCCTCGGTGGCATCTTTGTTCCAATGATTTTGGTCCGCATGTCAGGCTATGAGCCAGACACTCAGCATTCGATCATGATGATGATGGCAGCCATGACTGCCGTCGTGGTTTGGACCCTTCTTGGCTATGGCGATGGAAACGGTATTTTCCCATCGGTGCCGGGCGTTGGTGCTGCATTTGCCACTCACTTCCTGCTGTGCTGGTTGCGCGACGACTCACCGAGCAACGCCTTTGGGCGCTACAGCCTTCCTGGCCAACAAACTGTGACGGTTGGGGTTGCGATCCTCGTGGCAATCGTCGCTGTGACCGAAGTGTCCTACATCAGTTTCGCACCAGAATCAAACGAATCTGGCGCGGGTGCCGGTGGGGATTTCACGATGAACTACACCATTGAAGAATGGGAGAAAACCGAGACGCTGTTCATCGGAAACGACCAAACCGCACAGTTCTCGTTCACCTATGATGAAATGTTCACCGCAACCTT
>DUKM01000004.1:0-1198 GCA_013329255.1 Candidatus Poseidoniaceae archaeon
ACTGGTTCAGTCGGCTGGGGCGGTTCGTTTTCCAAAGCCACATCCGAGAAAGGATTGTTGCGAACCCACACCACCGTGAACACCATCCAATATTTGGCCCAACATCCGGACGAAGCATGCCGGGTTTTCTCCGTGGACCGAGTGTTCCGCAAGGAAGCTATTGATCGAACACACCTCCCTGAGTTTCATCAAATCGAGGGCATCATCATGGAAGAAGGAGCCAACCTTCAGATGCTCGTTACCACCTTGAAGACGTTCTATGCCAAGATGGGATATCCAGAAGTTCGAGTTCGTCCCGCTTATTTCCCATACACTGAACCAAGCCTCGAGATCGAAGTGAAGTGGCGCGGGACATGGCTGGAATTGGGTGGCGCTGGAATCTTCCGACCCGAAGTGACAGAACCGCTGGGCATCACCACACCCGTTCTGGCGTGGGGTATGGGCCTTGAGCGATTGGCCATGTTGGTTCTTGGCCTCGATGATATTCGCCAATTGTACATCTCAGACCTCGAATGGCTCCGTAATCAACCCATTTTGTGATGTGGCTTTGACTCAACAAGCCTTCAATCGTCGACGGGTTGTAAATCCGACCAACCCTGTTTTAGGGGAGATGCCGGGACCGCGGCCTGTTCTGATTGGGCCTCAACATTGCGTTGCTGCCCACAGTTCGAGGGATGTACATGACCGATTTTCAAACTTTAGGGCTCTCAGAGCCACTCCTGCGGGCCGTTGAGGCAGAAGGATACACCACACCAACACCTGTTCAAGAGCAATCAATTCCACCGCTTCTCGCAGGTCGAGATGTGCTAGGCGTTGCACAAACCGGTACGGGTAAAACCGCTGCTTTTGCTCTACCAGTGTTGCAGATCATGAGTCGGAACCGACCTCAAGGCAACCGCAAGATTCGGGCTTTGGTGCTCTCACCAACTCGAGAATTGGCTGCTCAAATCGACGAGCGGTTTTCTGCCTACAGCGAGCACTTGGACATCCGCCACAAAGTGATTTTTGGTGGTGTCAATCAAAACCCACAAGTTCGTGCGTTGCAAAAAGGCCTCGACGTCTTGGTGGCGACCCCTGGCCGTTTGTTGGACTTAATCAATCAAGGACATATCGACATCACCCATGTGGAATTCTTTGTCTTGGACGAGGCGGATCGCATGCTCGATATGGGATTCATTCATGACATCAAGAAGGTGCT
>DUKM01000004.1:1614-2021 GCA_013329255.1 Candidatus Poseidoniaceae archaeon
AAAGTGGACATCACGCCTGAAGAGATTACCGTCGACCGAATCGAGCAAAAAATCATGTTCCTCAGAAAGGCAGACAAGCGCCGATTGTTGGTGAAGATCATCAAGCAAGAACGCGTCGAGCGTGGAATCGTGTTCACACGAACCAAACACGGAGCAAACCGGCTGGTCAAGCAGTTGGATCAAAGCGGCATTTCGGCGGCTGCAATCCACGGGAATAAGAGCCAAGGCGCCCGGACAAAGGCCCTTGCAGGTTTCAAAAATGGCAACATCCCAATCTTAGTGGCAACCGACATCGCCAGTCGAGGCATTGACGTTGATGGTGTCACCCACGTCTTCAACTACGACTTACCGAATGAACCTGAGAGTTACGTCCATCGAATTGGCCGAACCGCTCGAGCAGGGCGCAC
>DUKM01000004.1:2421-2581 GCA_013329255.1 Candidatus Poseidoniaceae archaeon
CCCATGAGTTCCACTTCGTTGGAGCCATTCCAAAACCTGGCCAAAAAGCAGGAAAAATCAAGGATAAAAACGCTCCAAAGAAGAAGCAACACCAACGAAACCGGTCGCACGGTGGCGGCGGTGGTGGCGGTCGTGGCGGTGGCGGCGGCCGTGGCGGTGG
>DUKM01000004.1:2877-4948 GCA_013329255.1 Candidatus Poseidoniaceae archaeon
GTGGCGGCGGCCGTGGCGGTGGTGGCGGACGCAACCAATCCCGCGGTGGACAAGGCAACTCAAACCCTCGAGGCGACAACCGCTCAGGGAACAACAGAAATCAGCGCACAAGGGACGATTGAGCGCGATTGTTGAGCGCCCAGCCACTCGTTAACCTCAAAAGAAACGAAACCGACGCTTCACCGTAGGAGGTTGGAGCATGAGCGGTGTCGATGCAGAATTAATCACTGAACAGCGAATGAGTCGTGAATTCAACCTCGTGCTGGGTTCCACCATTGCTGTAGCTTTGGTGTTCTTGTTCATCTCTGCCGTGTTCGGCGAAGCCGTGATGGATTTGGTCTCTGAAGAAGAGCAACGTCAGGGCATACGCGTCCCTGTATGGGAACGTTCGATGATGCCGTATGAAACCGATGGAGAATTTGGCGTAGCGCTGGAAATCGGTCCTTACGAGATCTTAGCAACTGAGAATGAATGGAACTCCACACATCACTTTGTCGAATACACCCTCCCGCTTGAAGAAGGTGGAGCGGCACCAAATGCAAAAATTAGCCTCGCTGTTTGGCGGCCAAATGTCCCTGAGGGAGTCAAGGTTCCTGTGATTGCTGAATTTGGACCTTACTTCCAAGAAGCAAGCGTAGAAACCCCAAGCATCGAAGTGCCAGGCACTTGGCTTGGGCAGATGATCATCGACCAAATCCTACCGCACGGGTTCGCATTCGCACAGGTTTCTGTTGCAGGAACTGGGCGTTCAAATCACTGCATGGATCTCATGGGGAATGCAGAGCAACTCGGCAACGATGCGGCTGTCCGATGGTTTGGCGAACAAAATTGGTCGAACGGTAATGTAGGCATGATTGGAAAGTCATACGATGGCAGCACGCCTTGGCAGGCAGCAATGTTCGGCGCAGAACACGACTATCTCAAGACCATCGTACCCATTTCAGGATTGATTGGCGTCAAGGAACTCATGTGGCGAAACGGTTCATCAGAAGCACGCGCTCCAATTATGCACAATGGCGTCTATGGATCCTATGGAATTGATGGTGATGAGGAAGATTACCAAAACATATGCCCCGATTACCTGATTGGGCCCGGCACGGGGGTTTCCGCATACCTGTTTGGCTCAGAAGTGGCTGGCGATTACTGGGCTGAGCGCTACTTCCTTGACAGAGTCATCGAGAACTATCAAGGCAGTGTCTACCTCATTCAAGGCATGCATGACTGGAACGTTGACCCGCACATGGCAGTTCCAACCATCAACGCCCTCAAAGACGCAGGCATCGATGCCAAGGGCTTGTTTGGTCAGTGGGACCACGATTATCCAGACCGTCCACAGCAATTGTTCGACCGCTCAGACATGGGTGGCCGAGGGGGAGAAGCCTTCCCGGAAATGGTCCGAATGGATTGGATGCAAGACCTGCTTGAGTGGTTTGATTTCTACCTACGTGATGTCGGCGAACAACCTGGATTGTACGTGGAGATCCAATCCAATCAAGGCTCGTGGAGGCTCGAAGACCGCTACCCGCCAGTCGATGTTGAAGCAATCAGCATGGACCTTGGCGGATTGTTAACCAGCGTCGGTGGAGGCATGAGTGTTTTACCCGATGCAACAACTGGACCCGTTTGGGAATCAGCTGCGTTCGAATCCGCAATGCATGTGGCTGGAAATCCTCGTCTTCACATCGATGTGACCACCGCTACACTGGGCGGACAATTGTACGCCTTGTTGGAAGATTGCGATGAAAGCGATGCTTGCATCCACATTGGTCACGCAATCATGGATTTGCGGTATCACGCAGGTGGGGATGACATCCAGACATGGACGCCCGTGCTTGAGACAATTAACGCCAAAATGGAATTCATGCCAATGGATGTTGAAATCGAAGCAGGCCATCGAATACGGTTGAGCCTCTTGTCGACCGGCGAGGACTACCTGCCGGCAAGCACCTCTTCTGTGGTGTTCATCCAAGAAGGCGAGGGTTCAACCTTGCAACTGGATACGTTTGAACCAGCAGACCGGCGTTATTTCACGCCACCAACATGCACTCACGAAGTATGTTAAACAATGGAT
>DUKM01000088.1:0-5990 GCA_013329255.1 Candidatus Poseidoniaceae archaeon
GAAACGGTGTTAACTCGCGCAAACTTCCGTTCAGACGAAGATTGGGAACGGGTTCAAGTGGCATCGGTTGAGGCTGAAAACTTGACATCCAAACCTGATCAAATCACAATACCAAAGCGCTACGTCTTTGAGGACTTGAAAATTATCCCAACCGACTTTCGCAAGGAACTCTTGCAACTCGTTGCTGGGACCCACGACCCGAAAGCCCAGACCTTCCTCAACACCATCCTCCCCGTTAAGGTGTTCAATCTTTCAATCACTAAACCAGAGGTCATCGAAGCCACGCACGCTCGAATGGCCGAAGTGTTCCACCCTGCAGGAGGTGCTTGGCAACGAAGCGACATGCCGAGAACCTCCTTTGTGTTCTTGAACGCAGAACCAGGGTTGTCGCCCGCAGAACAAAGCGCAGCAGCACGGAAAGAAGCTGATGAAGCGCTTGGTGCGTATTGGAACGCACTGGAAGGGACCATCGATCCGAGCAAGGTCAGCAACGCCGCAAACAACGCTCTCATAGGTAACGTGGAAGAAGTGGCTCAGCAAATCCTCGAACGTTTCCATCCTGAAGACCGCATTATGGCGTGGTTCGATTTCTTCAACCACGATTCAGATCGAGTCTGTAGAGACATGACGGCCTACATGGAGCAAGTTGTACCGCACGTCGAAGCCAAGTTGAACAATTGAGGTGTCTGGATGTCCATTGAGCATGATACACCTTCCGCTGTTGAACCGGGCAGACCCGGCAGCGCCTTGTATCCTGACAGCCCACTCGGCGAGAAGATCGAAGGCATCCCTACCGGGCGTGAAGTGGCATGGGAGCCACTTGTTGATTACCGCCGCAACGGCGTTTCTGAAACCACCATCCACGGTGCTGTGGCATGGGCGCACGGTGACGAAGTGATTCATTCATTTGGAGGAAATGTCCTTTGCTATGGCCGGTCGATGATGAAACCGTTCATGCTCAAAGCCTTCACCAAAGAACTTGAAGACACAACATGGGAGCAGAAAGCAATCTCTGTCGCATCCCACAACGGTGATACCGAACACGTCGCAGCAGCACAGTCCTTACTCGCTAAGGAAGAATGGCCGCTGATGCTCACTCCGCTGGATGTGCCCTTGATTCAATTTGGGCGGCAAGTCCGTCGTCCACGCCGTTGGTTCCACACCTGTTCTGGTGAACACGCAGCCATCCTTCATGGCTGCCGGAAAAAAGGCTGGAATCGAGCCGGTTACACCCTGCCAACTCACGAAGTGTTCCACGCATACATGGCCGAAATCCGAACCTACCTCGGCGCAGACTGGCAACCGTTGCGCGTGGCAAAGGATGGATGCGGCTTACCTACAGTGTCCAACACTGTATCTGAACTCGCTCAAATCTATGCTGGCTTGGTTCGCGACAAAGACAAGGATTGGATTTGGGAAGCAATGACGCGCCATCCTGATTTGGTCGGCGGGTTCAATCGATTGGATTCTACGGTGCTCAAAGCAGGAGAAGGCAAGGTCATCGCCAAGGAAGGCGCTGATGGTTTGTTGGGCTTAGCAATTGAACATCCAGATTATCCCAAGGGTCTTGGGATTGTCGTCAAAATTGCGCATGGCTGGAATTCTCAAGCCACGTGGTATGTGGCACGGGCTTTGCTCGGCGTGCTCGGCATCAACCTGAGAAACCCATACCCGCTCCACAGGCAAAAGGCCTTCATTGTTCCCGGAATCGTTCCTGATAAGTACCTCGAAGTCCTCGAAACTCTGCCAACATGGGATGAATGGGATCCAGACCAAGACCGCTGGCTGTACGATGTGGAGGCATAGGTTTGCACCACCTCATGAATTACATCGACGGCGCATTTGTCAACGCCAACGACGGGCAGACTCTTGAGGATTACAATCCTGCAACTGGAAAGGTTGTGGCATCAATCCCACGCTCTCAACGAGCAGATGTGACACTAGCAGCTGATGCTGCAAAAAAAGCCCAACCGGCCTGGAACGCCTTGAGCCTCAAAGAACGCGCTGCTTGGCTTGATAAAATCGCAGATGCGTTGCAGGAAAAGCACGAAGCGATTGCTCAGGCTGAGACGATGGATACGGGAAAGCCAATTTCTCTTTCTCGACGCGTTGATGCCTCTCGAAGCGTGGATAACTTCAGATTCTTTGCAGAATTCGGACGCTCACAGAAACCGATGCTGTTTGAGATGGACGATGCGATCAACCATGTTCATCGAAATGGACTTGGCGTTGTTGGCCTCATCACACCGTGGAACCTGCCGCTTTACCTCCTGTCTTGGAAGGTGGCTCCTGCGCTGTTGATGGGCAACGCAATCGTTGCCAAGCCAAGTGAATTGACGCCCTTGACAGCAAACATTCTGGCCGAAACACTTGATGAATTGCAGTTGCCCAAAGGCGTGTTCAACATGGTCCACGGTCTTGGCCCAGAAGTCGGCCAAGCCATTTTAGAAGACGAAAGGATAACTGGAATTTCCTTCACTGGCGGCACCGCAACCGGTCGAATTGTTGCCGCAACTGCAGCACCATTGTTCAAAAAATTGTCATTGGAACTGGGTGGAAAGAACGCAACGATTATCCTCGAGGATGCTGATATGGGCCAAGCCGTGAAAGGTGCAGTCCGTGCTGCGTTCACAAACTCAGGCCAAGTATGCCTGTGTGGATCCCGCATTTTGGTCCATGCCTCCATCGCCTCCACCTTCCTTGCTGCGTTCGTGGCAGAAGTGGAATCAATGACAATCGGCAACCCCATTGAACCATCTTCCCAAATTGGCACCCTCATTTCTATGGATCACCTCGAAAAAGTAGAGTCCTACATTGATTTGGCCATCGAAGAAGGCGGTACAATCCTCACAGGTGGAACACGTGCGATGACCGGTGCAATTGGACCAAGCCCCGATGGTGCCTACCTTTCACCGACCGTTGTTTCAGGCTTAAGCCACCTTTCGAGGTGCGCTACTGAGGAGATTTTTGGACCTGTCGTCACCGTTCATACCTTTGAAACGATGGAACAAGCGACGGTCATGGCAAACGCGACCGAGTACGGTCTGGCTGGGTCCATTTGGACGGCAGACCTCGAAAAGGGGCAAGCGCTCGCTGCAACCATTGAAACTGGAATTGTCTGGATTAATACCTGGCTTCATCGGGATTTGAGAACACCCTTCGGTGGCGTGAGGAACTCTGGCGTAGGCCGCGAGGGTGGACAATGGTCGCTCGAATTCTTTTCAGAAACCACCAATGTCTGTGTTATGAATCAGAAATGATTCGGTGCTGGTGAACACATCTTCAAAAGCAATTTGACCAATCTCAATTCATGTCAAGCGAAACTCTTCCTCTTTTTGTCCTGCCAATGGTGCTCATGCCGGGTGAGGTCCAAGAACTCAGGGTGTTTGAACCAAGGTACAGGCAAATGCTCGATGATTGTGTGCTCGATAACAAGAACTTCGGGCTTGTGATGAACGATCCGTTTGAGCCAACAAACCACTGGGACGGCCCAAGGACTCATGGTTGCGAGGCTGAAATCTTAGAGCATGAAACCAAGGGAAGCAATCACTTTCTTTCCATTGTTGGGCGCCGTCGTTTTACAATCGAAGAAGTCATTGCACCGGCCTTGCCTCCGTTTGAACACCCCTCGATGGAGGCAGCGATGCCCGGAGAAGGAATGTTCCCTGACCTCCAAACGCTCCTCGAGCACATCCCCGAATCCTCCCCCCATCAGAAGTTGTATATCTCCGCCAAAGTGCGCTATACTGAGAGCAATGGACCAATAAGCACAACCCATCAAACCATGCTAAGAGACGTCCTCAACGGAGTGCTAAATCGAATTGGAGCGGTGCTGCGTATCGATGAACAGGTGCTCGACTCATGGGTTGCTGAACGCGTCGAGCATGTCGTCGACGAAGATCCAAACTCGGTATTCACTGTCGCAGCCTTAGTGCTCAATGGTCTTGAATCAAAGCAGCAAGTTTTGGCAAGCGCCGATGAAGAGGAAGCCTTGGCTGAATTGATGCATCAATTATCTGGCGTTTACGAGGAAGAATAACCACGAAAGAGCCGGCGAGGGTTTCAAAACACCTGAAACTGTGGGGGAACCATGTCCGTACACAGCAATGCGCGCAAGGTGACGACGCACACGCTTCTTGAGATGAAGCGGGCTGAAGAAAAAATCACCATGCTTACCGCCTATGATTATTCATTGGCCAAACTTGTTGACCAAGCGGGTGTGGATGTCATCCTCGTTGGTGACTCGGCGTCAAACGTGATGGCTGGTCAAGTCACAACCGTGCCAATGACCCTCGATCACATGATCTACCACGCACAGTGCGTTCAACGAGCCGTTGACCGTGCTCTTATTGTGGTTGACATGCCATTTGGAACCTACCAAGGCAATTCTGCAATCGCACTTGAATCTGCCATTCGAATTATGAAGGAGGCAGAAGGCCACGCTGTTAAACTCGAAGGAGGCTCTGAAATCATTCAGTCCATCGAGCGCATTCTCACCGCTGGGATCCCAGTTATGGGCCATCTGGGACTTACACCGCAATCCATCTACAAGTTTGGAACCTACACTGTCCGGGCCAAAGAGGAAGAAGAAGCAGAGAAACTCATCGCCGACGCTAAATTATTGGAAGCCGCAGGATGCTTCGCTATCGTGTTTGAAAAGATTCCAAGGGAATTGGCAAAGCGAGTCAGTGAAGAAATTTCAATTCCAACCATCGGCATCGGTGCCGGTCCAGACTGCGACGGTCAGGTGTTGGTACTCCACGATCTACTTGGAATCACGATGGACTTCTCTCCACGGTTCTTGCGACGCTACCTCAACCTCGCTGAAGACATCAACACCGCAATCACAAGTTACTGCGAGGATGTTCGCTCTGGTGAGTTCCCGAGCGACTCGGAAAGTTACACCTCATAATCCAAGGGCGTTGTACATCACGACGGCCCCCGCAAAGGCACCCAAATCGACGCCCATGGCGTGCCAAATCCCGTACGAGAATGGTGGTAACTGCTTTCGACTCCACATCATGGAAATTGACACCCACGCCAGAAGAATGGCATACATTCCACAGAATAATGCCCCCCAACCAGACAGCCAGACCACGCACAATGGAAGGGCTAATGCAGAAAATCCAAAGCTGTATTCCAAGCATCGAGCAAAGGACGTGTGAACCAAGATCCGATAGATGAGCGGCGTAAGGAGTAAAGCGAAAAGAAGTGCAAATTGAACCGGATTTGGTGCGAATACTGAGTCCAACTTAGGCAATCCATAGCGCTGCCAACCGCTGCCAAAAAGAGCCCCGAGGATGGCAGGAGAAACGATGTGCTTCAACCCGGTTTTGATATCTTCAAGGAGGTTCACTGGCTTCGATTCCATTAGCGAAGGTGAATCAAGGAGGACTTCAGCGATTTGTTCCGTCGTGCTCTCCTCCATGACAGTGCCAAATCGCCCCCTTGTTTGAGGCTTGGGTCTTCAAGCGATTGAACAGTGGAAACGCCGATGGCGATATAGCCACCAAGCGCTTGGCTCTGTCCATGACCCAAGGTGAAATCGTTGCTGGTTGCTTAGCCCCGCATCCGCCCCATTTGGTCTATGCTGAAAATCCACCTCAAAACGAACCTGTTGCTGAAGGCGGTTGGGAACAACTGCGTTGGGGTTATGAGCGGTTGCGTGAATCACTCAAAGACGTCGAATACGACGCTATCGTTTTGCTTTCCCCGCACTGGCAAACTTATGTTGGTACACATTTTTTGGGCCTTCCAAATTTCAAAAGCCTGTCCGTGGACCCGGTGTTTCCGAACTTGTTCCGTTATCACTATGACCTCGACATCGACGTTGATTTGACTTCAAAAATCCACGACAAAGCAGCGGAAGCAGGGCTTGCCGTGAAAATGATGGAGAATCCAGATTTCAGAGTCGACTACGGCACCATCACCACTGGACACATGTTCAACCCTGCATGGGACAAACCCCTTGTGGTCATCTCCAGCAACCG
>DUKM01000088.1:6372-10283 GCA_013329255.1 Candidatus Poseidoniaceae archaeon
GAAGCTATTTTGGAAAGTGGCAAGAAGGTGGTCGTTATTGCGAGCAACTCCCTTTCACACCGCCACTTTACCACCGAGTCGGCCATTCCAGAAGACATGAGCAAGGAGCACATCACAAGCCACGCCATGCACCTCTGGGACATGCGAATGATCGATTACTTCCGAACCGGCCAAGCGCAACGAATTCTCAATGAAATGCCTGAATTCACCGAGCAAGCCATTGCAGAAAGCGATGGAGGTGGACTCTCATGGCTCCTCTCAACCCTTGATGTTCCAACCTATCCAGCGACCTTGCACGGCTATGGTACCATCATTGGAACGGGCAACGCAATTGTCGAATGGCCAGAGAGAAATCACAAGGAGGCATCGCAATGACTGAAGGAAGAATTGTCGGATCCTACATTGTACCGGTCCACCCACACACCGTTTTAGTCCCGGAACAAAATGAAGGGTGGCAGCGCTTGCGTCACGCTTTTGATGAGGCAGCGCAGCGGATTAAGGACGCCGATGCAGATCTTCTTATCATCTACTCAACCACATGGCCGAGCATCATTGGCCATCAGATTCAAGCCAATCCAAACCCCGAATGGGTGATGGTGGATGACGACTTTCACGACCTCGGTTCAATCCCCTACTCGTTCAACATCGACGCTGATTTCGCTCACGCATGGAACGAGGCAAACGAGAAGCGAGGCTTGAAATCAAGAACGGTCAACTACACAGGATTCCCAATCGATGTTGGCTCGGTGGTGGCGCTCAAACTGCTCAACCCAGACAACGCAATTCCTGCTGTCATCGTTTCATCAAACGTCTACGCCAACCGTTCCGAAACGACAGTTTTGGCCAAAGCATGCCTCGATGTAATCAAAGCAACCGGACGAAAAGCCGTTGCTGTGACCGCAATGTCGCTGTCCAACCGCATGTTCACCGCTCCAATTGAACCAAAGGATGACAAAATCCACTCGCTAAAAGACGATGAATGGAACCGAAAAATTCTCGAATTCCTCGGCGAAGGCCGCCTTGAGGATGTTGGGCAACTTTCTCGCACCATCCATCAACAAATTCGCGTTCAAAAGGTCGTTGCGTTCAAACCGATGTGGTGGCTTTCTGGCATGAACGACAACAGAAATAATCTGACGGGTGAAGTGTTGGCCTACGAAGCAATTCATGGCGCAGGAGGTGCTGTTGTGCACCTCGATCCGGCAGCATCTGGTGCTGGTGACAAAGAGTACGACGAAGACGATGTCGAATACTTCGCCGGTGAACGAAATGTCCTCGATGCTGAAGAAGAAACTGAAGCCATTACCGAAAGCACCCCAAAAGCAAGCGGAGGCCCCGCACTGTGGGAACCAACAACTGGGCAAGACTCCGTCAACAGCGAAGCAGCCCCAAAGCCAGTCGGCATGTACCCCCACGCTCGTAGGGTCGGCGATCTACTCTACCTCTCGGGTGTCGGTCCGCGCCAACCAGGCACCAACGCAATTCCCGGTGGCCCGATTAGCGATGAGCACGGCAAGCCCCTCAACTACGACATCAAGGCTCAAACCCAAGCCGTTGTTGACAACATCACCAGAATCTTAGAAGAAGCTGGTGGATCGATTGAAGATGTGCTAGACGTGACTTCATTCCTTGTCGACATGGATCGGGATTTCAGCGGCTACAATGAAGTCTGGGCTAACACGCTTGGGAAAGTGGGGCCAACAAGGACCACGCTCGCCATTCGCGCCCTTCCAACGCCCATTGCTGTGGAGATGAAAGTCATCGCCAAGGCTCCGAAGTCAAACTGAGTTTCCGTTTTTCGGGGCCTCACTAAGGGAACTGTTCCACAAGCCTATATGATTTGGTGGTTTACCATAGATTATTGGTGTAATACCAGTACTTTTTCGGGGTTTGACAATGGATTTGAAAAGTACGGCAGGCAAACTTCTCCAAGGGGATGTTAAGGGCGTCATCGATGATGTCACTCAAACCATCGAACGAACCATCGGTCTTTCGGGAATCGTGATCATCTCCCTTTCTTCGATGCTGGGCTCGGGTCTTTTTGTGATGCCTGCGTTTGCCGCAGAAATGATGGGTCCTGGTATTTGGTTGGCGTTCTTACTCGCTGCTACAGTTGTGCTCCCCGGCGCCCTTTCCAAATCAGAACTTGCCTCGGCCATGCCCTCTAGCGGCGGTTCCTATGTCTACCTTGAACGAACCTATGGACCGTTGTTTGGAACGATCAGCGGCCTTGGATTATGGGCATCATTTTTGCTCAAGGCCTCGTTTGCCTTAATCGGATTCTCTGCCTACATGCTGGCTTTGACAACTTATTTTGAGTTCACACTTGGGGAGCGAGAAATCACGATGGTTTCAGTTTCCGCACTCGTTCTTATCACCGCTGTCAATATTCTTGGCGTCAAGAAGGTAAAGGCGATTCAAACTCCAATTCTCGGCGTCACTATGGCCCTTCTGGCAATCATTTGCATCATGGCCTTGTTTGATGGCAGCACGGACTTCTCCCGTCCGATTAACGGCGGAAACGGTGCGTTTGACCAATCACCAGCAACGATTGCCGAGACCGCTGCATTTGTCTTTGTAGCCTATGCAGGCGTGACAAAGGTTGCAGCGATTGGTGGCGAAGTGAAAGAACCCGGGCGCAACCTGCCAATGGGAATCATGCTCTCTTTGGGCATTGCAACCTTCCTCTACTGCGTTATGACCTTCGTGATGATGGCAGCCCTGCCTGACATGTGGTACATAAAAGACGGGACACCGATCGAGGACCCTGTGTACCAATTTGTCAAAGCTGTTGCCGGCTCGAAAATTGGCGTACTGGCCGCTGCTTTGGCAGTCTTGACGATGATTTCAATGGCCCTCGCTGGCATTCTTGCAGCATCAAGGTTCTTGTTTGCAATGGCACGTGACAACCTGCTTCCTCAATCCTTAGAAACGGTGAATGCCAAGTATGAAACTCCACACTGGCCGATCATAGTGACAGGGGTAATGATGCTCTTAGCCATTATGTACCTCCCCGTCAAGGATGTAGCAAAGCTTGCGTCTGGATTCAAAATTATGATTTTCATGCTGATCAATTCGTGTGTCATCATCCTCCGACGCTCACCTGGTGCACAAACGTGGTACAAGCCCGAGTACAAATCACACTTTTACCCGTGGATTCAATTGTGGGGTATCGTGGCTGGTGCCATTCTGATCTATCTCATGGGGAGCAAGGCATTCATCGGGGCAGGGACTGCTGTAAGCGTTGGAACCATCACGTACCTCGGTTACGGAAAAAAGCATAGTCAAGTTCGTACCACGCCGTTTCAAAGCCTAAGAGAGAAATTCTCAAACCCTACAAAAGCTCAGCATGACCTCCGTCATGCGGCCTTCTTAGCTGCAGACTTTGGCAAGAAGAACCACCTCACATTGCCTGAATTCATCAACGCTCTCAAAGCCCTTGGTGTTGAGTTCACGAACGATGAATTTAGGGAAGTGTTCCACAAATCAGACGCTGATGAAAATGGTGTGATTGACATCGATGAGTTCATGCAGACCATTGAAGGCATTATTGAATTACCAAGTTCACAAGAGGAATAGGCCGAACAACGACCATTGAAAGAGCAACGGTTCGATGACGGCGGTGCTAAACAATTCATACCAAAGTGGGCTTGACCAACAGACGCTTGCACCGATCAGGTACACAAGACCCGAATCCTCTTCGGAAGGCTCCCAGAGTGTCATCAATCCACCCGGGACCACGAACCGTCTTCACCGACGTTCCAATATTGGACTTCGCTGCTTACATCGACGTACCAGCCAGATTGGCCTTGTTCTGTGCCTGGGGCTGCTTGCATAACGCCAACTTCTCCAGCCTTCTTGGCAAGTGAGGCTTTGAGGTCATCAGACAATTGCCCCTCTGTGTGTGGAAC
>DUKM01000088.1:10683-12806 GCA_013329255.1 Candidatus Poseidoniaceae archaeon
TCGTCTTCGAATGCGTCTTCGACCCATTCATCATCTTCCGCGCTGTTGACCCGACGCACAAGGACAACCAAGGTGATTAAAATCAGCCCGAGCAAAAACGAAGCAAGCGTCATGGCGGTGTTGGTGGAGCCAACTGCGCCGCCAAGAAGAACGGATTCGACATCAAAAAATCGTTGAGTGATCAAGTCGTCCCATATGACGGTGCAAGAACGATCGTCGCCTGCTCTGTTGACTTTAAGTTCCCAAGTATCTGAGGTCACGTAACTTGCCTTTCCAGCCGTGCAGGATACGGTTGTGTTTTCAGGTTCGACGATCACAATGTTGTCGTATTCATCGACGCCTTGGAGTTGCAAAAGGACGGTGTCGCCTTGGGCGATGTCGAATCCGTCAAGTTCGGCGAGAACACGAACTGCTTGACCGGGCTGGACCAGCAAGTCGATCGAATGTGTGGCGTTTGCTTGACTGAGTTCAAGGCTATATGTGCCCGAGATACGGCCGGTAAAATCCCAGTATCCGTTTCCAGATGGTGAAGCTTCGAGCACACCAATTTCTTCGTCAAGCAAGAGACTGACGTTCGTTGCAGGCGCCATGTTTCCGTGAGCGTCAATCACTTGCACGAACACTTCTGTGGGAATTCCTGCACTGACGGTGAGTCCGCTTTCATAGTCGGTGACCAAGTTTCGAGCTTCCCCCGCTACAACAGTCAAGCGAATGGTGGCAAAGATGCCGTCTGCATTCGCACGAATTTCATGGCCGCCTACTGTGGTGGGGGTCCAGTGCATGTTACCGAGCATCAATTCAACGGTCGCATCTTCGCCGTCCACCGTCCAGTTCAATCCAATGGGCGGCAATTCGTTGCCGAATCCATCGTAGAAGGTCGGACTCAAATCAAGGGAGGTGTCTGAAGCAAGAATTTGATTGGCACCGTTCAGTTCGATGAAGGCTAATGGCCCAGTTTGTGCTTCCTGCTGGAAGGCACTCTCAAAGCGGATGTTGGACGTTGCGTCGTACCATGATGCCTCGACGCGCCAAATACCAAGCGCCAGAGGCGAAAGCGTTGCATAGCCTTCATCAGGAGTGAAATGACTTGCATTGCCACTGATCAGCGACATCGTCCCATTGACAAGCCACTGGTTGCCTGCGTCATCGATGGCATAGAACGAGAGAACGTTTTGCAGACCAGCACGGAGCGTCGCAGGCTCAAGGCTGAGTGATGTATCGATAGCGTCACCATGGGTCACCGTCACTTCAAGCGAGGATGCGACACCCTCGTCAATGACGTTCAAATGATGGTGGCCCATTGCACCAGGGGTCCAATGCACTCGCCCGTCTACCAAAGCCAAGCCTCCACTGGTGGTTGAGAAATTGGCCAATGGAGGCGTGAATGCCCCGGTGTATCCGTTTGAATCGGTTCGCATGGTCACAAGTTCGTAGGCTTGGCCTGCGACATAGACATCGAGTTCGGGAACCACCGTAAGTTGAGACAGCGATGCATCAGCGGGTACCACTCGGATCGTAGCCACACCCGTTGCATTGCCAGCTGCCACCGTCAAATTCCACACACCAGGATAGGTCGCAGTGTATCGCCCTACTGGACTCATGGTGCCGTTTTCAGCCGTCCATGTTTTGTAACCAGCCTCGGTGTTGTTCATTTCGTAACCGTTATGGTCAAACAATCGAACTTGAAGGTAGGTTGATTCCCCGCTCCGAATTTGCAGATTTTCTTCGAAAAGGAAGGCGTAAGGTGCCCCGGCAACAACTTCGACGACTGCGTTGTCTTCCATTTGGTTGAGGCGGGCTCTGATCTGCACGTCGCCAAGTTCGGTTGGGATCCATTGTGGCGTACCGATGCCCACATACTCGCCCTCAATTGTCCATACCACATTTTCTGCGGGTTTTGAATTGCCCCTCGCATCGAGAAGGTTGGCTTGGAGGGTTGTGCTCACAAGAGCATGGGCGGTTGAGGTGGTGATGTCAAGAGTTTGTCCAACACCAGCGCTAACGGTGATGTTAAACACATCCATGAGTGCACCACTGCTCGCTTCAATGCTCACTAAGCCAGCCTGCCATGGATAGAACGTGCCGTCTTCGGTGATGGTGCCGTTTGAACTGGACCAGTTGAC
>DUKM01000088.1:13199-13927 GCA_013329255.1 Candidatus Poseidoniaceae archaeon
TAGACCGGTGAGGTGATCGCAATGCGGGCAGCGGGGCCGGCATGCGCCACATCTTGAGGCGATTCAAGCATGGGTTCAGGTGCAAGTGGTTGGTAGGATTGGGCGCAAAAAAGGGCGACAAGGATCAAACACACGAGGTTTTTTCCTAACCTGTTTTTTATCATCTGCATGACGCTCCCTTTCACTTCAACCTGTATCAAAGATACCCTTCAATCGGTCCATTCAGACCATTCGCTCTCATCTGGCTGGCGGTAGAACCACGTGCCATCTTCAGACTCGGCCCATTCAGTGCCGTCGTCATCAACTCGGTGTTCTTGAATCCAAGACGTGTCTTCCTCAGGCTCCGGTGTTGGAGCTGGGCCGCTCGGGCCTGGTGCTGGGCCGCTTGGTCCCGGTGCTGGGCCTGATGGGCCTGCAGCGGAGCGTTGGGGCTCATCGCCTTCATCCTCATAATCGAACTCATCATCGTAGTCTTCGCCGCCTCCACGGAGGGCAACAACCAACAATCCAAGGATGACAAACACGATGATTCCAGCCAATCCAGCGCCGACGTAATACAACGGACCACCTGCCTTGAAGAAGCCGCCGACGTTGCCGAGGACCTCATATTCGAGGGATTCTGAAACCTTTCCAGAAGTGACCGTGATCGTTTGTGGGCCGCTGTCAAGGGTGACAACCTTCCACACGCCTTGGCCTTGTGCGAGAATTTCCGCTCGACCTGACGAGTC
>DUKM01000088.1:14308-15729 GCA_013329255.1 Candidatus Poseidoniaceae archaeon
GAGCCAAGTTGGTCGGTTGTATCGGTTGATAATTCAACGGTAATCGAACTCACTGTTCGTTGTGCTGCAACCGAGAGTTCGAGCACACTCGAGGCTTGGCCTGAAGTGAACTCGAGTGTGTGTGTTCCAGCGGTTCGTGCGAAGTAAGCGTAAGCACCCTCGGTTGTTCCAGCGGTCATGTCGCTGACAGAGGTGCTGTTTTCTGACCATTCGACTGTTTGCGGGAAGGTGTTTCCATCTGCGTCGGTTCCGGTGATTTGAATCGTGATTTCCTTACCGGCATCTTGAGCAAAGGTGTCAACTTCTGAAACCACGCTGACGGCCACACCGTGCAACACAGTGATCGAGACTGAGTCGCTGATGTTGTATCCTGCGTTGCTGACTGCGTAACCTGCGATGGTGTAATTTCCAACCTCAGTTGCTTGCCAGCGCATGTTGTCGGCGACAAGTTGTGCAGTGATGTCAACCACGTCACCAGAGGTGCCGTCAATCAAGACCCAAGTCAACGTACTTGCATCGATTTCGTTGGTGTCTTGGTCTTCGAGTGCCGCTGCAAAGTCAATGTATTCATCTGAGGTGATGTCGAATGCCTCACCTGTGGTTCCATCTGCACCAAGTGCGGTGATGGTGGTTGAGATGAGGTCGCCTTGCGCAACTTCGACGAAGAGGCTCACTTCGTGAACCGTGACGCTGTCGTCATAGATGGCGGTGATTGTGTAAGCGTTAGCCGAAGACAAATACGGTTGGAAGGTCACTTCGTCGTTAGCGATTTCCGCACCTTCGAGAATGGCTTGGTCGGTCCAAGAGGCATGGCTGAGCGTCCAATTTGCACTCACAGACCAACGGTTGCCCTTTTGGTCGGTTGCTTTGACTTTAACGTCGATGGAATCATCGGCGGTGAGTTGGAAGGTGTTGCCAACCGAGTCGACGTTTTCAACAACCAACACCAGCGTTACAATCGCGCCTTGTTCAACGGTGACTGACACTTGAGTGAATTGATCTTCATACTTGGCTTCCAGAATTTTCTGTCCGCGAGAGATAGGGTCCCAAATGGCAGGGCCGCCTGCGGTAAGGATACCATCGGAAGTCTTGGTCCAGTTTTGGCTTGGCAAGAAGACTGGCAATCGGTTTCCGCGCACGTCAATGCGAGTTGTGTTGATGTAAATGCGGTCGTCAGCGGTGATGACGGTCTCGGACAAATCGAGTTCAAGACGGTCCATCTCGCCGTGACCGACGGTGATTGCGAGTTGGCCTACTGCCCCACTGGTTGATGTGAGGTTGAGCATCCACATTCCGACATGGTCTGGGAAGTACTCGGAATTCTCAGTGCTGTAGTTTCCATCAGCCACCGTCCAAGTGAGCGACCCTGCTTGGGTCACGTCTTGGATTTCGTTGTGGAATTGGTCGTACAACGTGTGGGA
>DUKM01000088.1:16102-24686 GCA_013329255.1 Candidatus Poseidoniaceae archaeon
GCAACACCAGTGGTCACCAAGACGCCGACGCTCACGGTTTGACCGTTCCATGCAACATCGATGGTTTGTAGTCCAACTGCATATGGCAAGAACAGGTTTGGTTGAGCAAGATCCATGCTTCCGTTGCTCGGCGTGTATGTAATGGCCAGGTTTGGAACGATGTTGCCGAATTGATCCACCACAACGGCGGTGACGGTCATGCTTCCATCCGCAGTGATTTCAGCGGCGGAACCGCTCGCAATCAAGGTGGTGGGTGCTCCGGGCGTTACGGTGACAATTTCAGTTGCACAGATGATTCCAAAGCAAGCAGAGACGGTGTGTTGTCCGGTTGCATAGGGCGTGAACACGCCTGTCGATGAGATGGTTCCATTCGATGCAGACCACACGATTGGGGTGTTGATTGGCATCGAAAGATGGTCATAGGATACGGAACCGAAACTGATTGGTGTGTCAGCGTTTGTCGTTGGTGATGTTGGGGTCAAGTCAAGCGTTGTCACGTTGGTGTGATTCAACAGAATGATCGGACGGAAATCTGCAAGAGTTTGAGCAGATTCGCTCGAGATGAAGTTACCCATCATGTCGCCTCTGTTTGGTGTTCCAATGATCAGCCATGCGTTGTCGTTGTCAATCAGCATGCCTTGTGCGCTGAGGTCGAACCAAATCCAACGGTTATCGGTGAGGTCTGTTTCAACAAAACTAGAGACGGGTGTGGCATCATAATCGGTGCCCGCTTGCATTCCAGCTGCGCCCCATGCGTTGCCTGTGGAAGCGTTGTTCCACGAGGATGCGGATTGACTCCATTGCGTGTTCGTGATTCGATGAACGTCAAAGGTCATGCCATTTGCTCCACCAACTGCAATCCATGAATCGAGGTAGAGCCCAAGGCTTGCAGAATGGATGCTCGCATGGAGTGGAAGCGGAACTTGACTGTTGTCGAGGGCGAAGGTCATGTAGGCCTTCTTTCCACTGTTCTGCCCAAAGTAGGTTCCAACTTCAATCATTTCGGAATCACCATAGTTGGTGTCAGAATCGGCTTCACTCAGGTAGGTTTCCCGCACGTTTGTGTGTCCGAATTGAGTGACTTCGTTGCCTGTTTGGAATTGATAGGTGTACGTCAAGTCGTTGTTGTCAGTGTGGGTTGGATCACCGATGGCAAAGGACCAGCGAGACGAAGATGGTCCAGGGATCGATTGATTGACACCTTGAACCCACCATTGGAACACTTCTCCAGTATCAAGACTGGTCGGGAAGCGGAAGGTGCTGTTCGTGATGCTTGTGCCTTCCCATGAACGGAACTTGTACACGCCAGATTGGTTGGCGATGGTCACAATGTACCCTGTAGCACCGATTGATGGGGCCCAAGACAGGATTGGTGAAGCATCTGGTGTAAGCAGCGGCCCACTGGTGTTGTACAGGACCTTTCCATCCGTTGGGTAAGTGAGGGAAGGCTGAGTTGGCGGTTGAATTCCATCCACGTTATCGATGTACTCAAGGACAATTCGAGGGCGCAAGCTTTCGTTGATGTAATCCGAGGAGTAGAATTGATGGTTCGTGTAAGGTGTTCCAACCACTTCGAGCATCACAGTCATGGTCATGTTGCCGTTCACCACGTTGGATTGAGCCAAACTCGTCAGATCCCATTCAATCCATCCAGACGAAGGATTGAGCGTGAGCGTAGAGCGAGTGATCTCGCTTGTCGAGCATGTCGCTGTGTTGTTCCAAGTGACGCTTGTTTCCACAAAGGAAGAGCAAGCATGGGCTGAAATGGTTGTTGCAGAAGTACCCACTACGTTGTATCGGTACATACTCAACAACATCGATGTGGGTGTCATGGCGGTTGGCCATGGCATGCTGCTCAAATCGAATTCCATTAGAATGCTGCTTTGACCAGAACCTGACCCGGAAGTTCCAAGATTGAGGGTTTGCGATGAGCCCATGTTGGAGGAAACAGTCGAGGATATCTCTGCATCTGGTACGCTTGGCAGGAGGCCAGTTTCGGTAAAGATCGAACCACGATAAAGCGCCAAGGATTGATTTCCATCGCCATCATCGTACCCTTGGTTTTCAGGGATCCGGAATTTGTTGATTGAAGACCATGAACCGATTCGGTGGTCTTGATCGCCACGGATTCTCCAGAAGTGCCATTCATCGCCCTTCTCCACGTCAGTTCCCATCAGTGAGAGGTTCTGTGCGTCCCAAGTCAAGTTGAACTCATCGGAAGTGGTAACGGTGGTTGAATCAAAGCAAGTAGCTTCGATCATTCTTGCGCCCAGTGAACCGCACATCACCCATTGCGTGTGGTTCGCGTCGAGGGAAGACCAGTTCACGTTCACTTCATCAGCACCGCTTGGACGCGTTGCTGACATGTTCCACAATGTGGCGCCATCAGCAGGCACGAGGCCTGTTGGCGTGCTTGGACTCCACGGGTTGGTTGTTTCATAGGTGAACGAAAGTGTTGGTCGATCATCTTGGACTGAGTTCTCGCTGCTTGCGATGTAGTAGACACCGTCAACGGTGCCATCGACTTCTTCAGCTTGGAGAATGATATCCAGGCTCGATGCACCGCGCAAAATAGCGTGTTGGAGGAGGGAAGTGACGTTAAGTGTATATTCACTTGAAGCGTTCATCCAGAAGCCATCAGTTTCAGGAACTTGAGAATCTGCGGAGTGGTAAGCCCCAACACCGACCCATGAGGTGTTGTTGTTTCCAGGATGGGCCCAAGTCGAAGACTCATCCCACGAAGTAATCATTTGCGAGACGGTTACATACACTTCGCCGTTTCCAGAAACCGCTGACAAGTCGAGGGTCGCGTTGTGGATTTCAAAAGTCGCTGGCAGTGGTAGGGTGCTGAAGTCAACCGAGATGAGAGTGGATGATCGCAACGTGCTGCTCGACGGGCTTTGACCGACGTAAAGGTAACCACCTGCACCGTTGTTTGATTGTGTGTTCCCGCCATCAATTGCCGTATCGGCCATCAATGAAGGATAATTCAACGATTCAATGATGCTGCCGTCTTGGAGATCAATCCATGCGTGCGTCGAATCTACTTCTCCAGAGACAACGCTCGGGATGTAAAACAAAGTCGAGGAACTCTGCGGCCCAATCATGCCTGAATCAATCGGCTGGACGGTCCATCGTACGGTTTGAATGTCCTCAATGTCGGTTGGTGGAGTGAATGTCAAGTTTGTCAAGTCAAATGCGGATGGGGTGTTGCGTGAATCGTACACGGTTCGGCCCGCCATGTCGTCGTCGGCATCTTCGAAGATGATGACTCGCCATGCTGCTGGAGCGGTGGTTGAAGTTGGAAGGCTCCATGAAAGCACAGGTGCGTAATTTGGCAAAACTGCGTGGGAGGTGGCGTTCCATTGGATGGACGCGTTCACTGGACCAACGTTCGTTCCTGCAGTGCTGGGGACCGCTACGGTTCCGTTTGTCCATGTCAAGTTGAGCCATGGTCGGTTCGAGGAAGTCCCTTCCGAAGTCGTGAAGGTGATGACGTTTGCACCGCCGGACCAAGCCGTAATGTCATTGGAAGCGTAAACCATCAGTGAGAGCGAAGATGCCCCAGCGTCCAGCGCTGCCTGTGCTGCTTCGGTTACATCCCATGTCATCCAGTCAGCGCTGACTGAAGTTTGAAGATCGACGTATTCGCCAGCGTCGACACCAATGTCGCGCCCGCCGACAGCGGACCAGTTGTTGACACCGTCGTAGGTGGTATCGTTTGCATCGCCAGACCAACTTTGAAGCACGGGGCGTATGGCCAATGGTTCTCCAGTGGATGAACCGAATTCCGAATAGAGGTTCAGTGCAGCATCAGTGACGCGAGCGTTTGCTGGCTGCGGCACGGCGTTGAGTGGGATTCGAATGAGGGACACCGCTTGGCGGTTGTAACCGATGGCTCCAACCTTCATTTCCGTGTCGTCATCGTGAGCATCCGTGGAACCTGAACCGGCTTCATAGACATAGGTGTCTTCGAAGTTCGGTAGGTTGAGCAAAGGCATGGCTTCTCGGTGATGGAGTTCAACAGCAGCGCAAGAACCGTCAGCACAAGTTTGCCATGTGGTGAGATCGGGCAACAAGAAGTGATAGCTGTTCGACCAGTTTCCGATTTGGTTTGTGGCGGAGATCGCTCGAACTCGCCAGTGCCATGTGACCCCTTTGTCAAGGGCTGTCTCTGGCGTGTAGGTGTTGTTGGTAAAATCGAACCCATCATCGTTCCACGAGGTAGAAACTTGGAGGTTTGAGGAATCAAAAGTGGATGTGGTGTCGAGCTGAACGGCCCATCCACCTACGCTGAGGTTGCTGTTGAAGTTCCATGCCAAGGTTGGCTGATCGAGTGGCGTCAAATCAACGCCTGTCCCGATGGCCCATGAGCCATTGAGCGGGCTCGTTGGCGAGGGGTTGCTTGGAACGGCATTGGAGCCAGGAACATAAACAAAGGTAAGTTCAGGGCGCGTTGTGACTGCGCCACTGCCAGGGAAGAGTTGCACTTCACGGGATTGACCTGTTCCTACGCCAAGCACACCGACGAAGAAATTCACGCTTCGGTTTTCTCGCATGGCGTTTTGCACGCCCAATGTCACGTTCCATTCAACGCTGTCTCCAGATGCGTAATTCGTGGTGAGAGCGACTGAATCGAGGAGTGAACCACGTTCGCTGCCTTTTGCTCCGGCCATGCCCCAGTTGTTGGTGCCGTCATAGGTGGACCAAGTTGCACCTTCCGCAGACCAGTTGTCCTGGGTGTTTTCCCAGACCGCAACGGTTGGTGCATTGTATGGGCTGCTTCCGAGGGTAAATTCGAGGTTAGCGGATTCCACCGCATAACCTGCTGGCAAGAGGTTAGACTTGAGATCGCAACTCATCAGAGCCATCGCTTCGCTCGGGTAAGGGTTGTATGAAACAAGCAACTTGGATTCATCGTCGTAATTTTGGGTTGGTGTTCCGCTGTCGATGAAGGTGTCCATGCATGCAGGATACAATCCATCGTCCGTGCCGTTCCCGTGGCTCATACGGAACTCATATCGATCGCCGCCCAGCCAAGTGGACTCTGTCGAACTGACGAGGAAATTGGATGTTGCCCAATCACCAAGCCTGCCGTCGGAGTCGACAAAGGCCATGCGCCAGAAGTACATGTTCCCAGCATCAAGTGCATCGGTCCCGGTCATGTTGAACTGACCCGCAGAAGCGGCCACTGTGGTCGTTGCTTCCATGTTGTCGAGGTCCCAAACACGGTCTCGGAATTGCTCATCTGTTGCCATTTGGAAGGCGATGTCGTAGGATGAAGCAACGCTTCCATCCCATCCGAGGGACGGCGTGGTGTTGGCAGTGAAATTGTGACCTGTTTGATTCCAAACAGCTTCGCCTTGAGTTGGTGCTGTTTGTGTCATGGCAGGTAGGGTCGCTCCGGTTCCCCAAGCGTAGGTAATCTCAACAGAGGGTTGGAGTGTTTCTGTTGATGCTTCCGAGGTGTGGAAGGTTGTGGAAATCGTCCCGGCGGTGGAATAAGGTCCGTACTCGCCTCTGGCAAGAATGATGTAATCTGCCGCATCGTTGGTTGGCGATTGCAACCAGGATTGAAGGCTGTTCGTGAAACCAAATTGGAAGCGAGAAGCGGTTTGATCACCGTAGATTCCAGTCGCTGTCGCCGTAGAACTGTACGACCGGCCGCCATCGTCCCAGTTGTTGCCGTCCGATCCGCGGTTCCATGTCGCTTGGTTTTCGACCCAAACGTTGGAGTCCATGCCGTGCATGGAAAGCATGGTGGATCCGCTGGAGGCGCTCCGATGAAGGACAACATCTGCCTCCGTGATGGTGACGTTGTCGTGCATGCCCACTAAGCCCAAGTCCATTCGGAAGTGAATCATTGATTCTTTGTTCGAGGTCAGGATTGCTGCCATACTGGCGGTGGTGCCGTACTTCGTGTTTCGACTCAGCTGGTTGACGTAGGTGTCTTCGATGAAGTCGTAAGGAAGGCCGAGGGAATCGACATCCAAGGTGATAGTTGCCGTGTTGTCGCCATTGTCGACGACATCGTGAGCGGGGAGGAGGAAGGTTTCGCTGGTCCAGGCGCCAAGGGTTCCCGAAGCGTCCATCGAACGGTAGCGGTAGTGAACCTCTGAGCCGTTGTCGAACTGCTCACCTGATGGCATTTGATAAGATCCGGAGGTTGCAGTCGTGGTGAAGGTGTTCCAAAGGGAAGAGTAATGCCATTCAAGATCGAGTGCGGATTTAAAATTCGCTTCGGTGGAGAATTGGTATTCAACCGCTTGCCCTGCCAGGGAATCATAGGTGATCAGGGGAGCGCGGTCGGCTGTGAGAAGGAAGTCGCCCGTCATCAGAGGCTCACCATGTTCCGCAAAGGTGGAGGCCATCGAACCGCCGTTGCCCGCAGGCGTGGTTGAGGAAACCATGGTTAATTCGGGCCTGTCATTGAGCGCTTGGCTTTCGGACATTTCACAGGTGTAGAGCGCCCCGTTTCCAGCAACAAGGAGGTTCAGTTCGCTTTCGTTGTTGAGCGCAGCCTGTTGGGCGTGAGCGGTGACATTCAGGTTGAACGTCCCGTTAGCGGAGGCGCGGAAGGGTGGCTCCCAAGCACCTCGGTCGCTGTTTCCGTCAGCGCCCTGTTCGTCCCAGGGCGTGTTGGCATCGCTTTGCATCCATGTTGCTTCGGAATCATTCCAAGCGATGACTGAAGCGGTGTAGGCGTTGATTTGAGTCGCCGAGATCGAGTCCGTACCGCATTCAAGAGTCAATGTTGCTGACTGGATGGAGGATGCCGAGGTGATGTTCATCGGGAAGGAGAAGAGGAGTCGGCTTTCTTGCCCAAATTCCGAAAGTCCAAAGCTTCCAGATTCAGTCTGGTTGCCTACGTCGTTGGGAGTGGTGTCGGAAATGACGGTGTCGTAGGTAGCGGTGTCGGTTGTTGTTACGCTGAAAACGACGGACTGGTCTTCAAGTTGCTGCCATTCTGGCACGGCTTGTGGGACAAGTAAATCAGCGAGAAGGAACATCATCACAAGGAGGATGACCGTAGGAGTTCGACGGGTTTCGGTCGCGGACGGCATGGGACTCATTCCACTCACGACCTCCTACATATACTGTCTTTTCGCTTCAACCCCATCCTCAATGCCTCACGAGAGGCGATTAATTCCTATCCGACCGCTCTAAAATCCCGTCATAATTCAGGCGAATGTTGAAGGGCGCTCGCCGTCAAGGACGAACCATGAGCGAACTTTGGGTTGAACGCCATCGCCCACAAGCCGTGAGCGAGATTCGCGGCCAACACGCGATTGTTCAACGGCTAACGGTTTATTCAGCAAAGAAGGAATTTCCACACCTGCTTTTCGCAGGCCCGCCCGGAACTGGAAAAACAACGGCTGCAATGGCGTTGACAAAGGATGTATTTGGCGAGGAATACCGGAGGAATCTCTTGGAGATGAATGCATCTGATGAGCGGAAACTCGAAAGCATTCGAACCAAAGTAAAGCAATTTGCTCGAACTGCACCCTACGGTGGCGCCCAGTTCAAGATCATCTTCCTCGATGAAGCCGATGCGCTCACCAACGATGCACAAGGAGCTCTAAGGCGCATCATGGAGCAATATGCGGAAACGTGCCGATTCATCCTTTCATGCAATTATTCTTCTAAAATCATTGAACCCATTCAATCAAGGTGCGCTGTCTTCCGGTTCCGCCCGCTTTCTGATGCCGATGTGAACGCTCAAGTTCACCACGTGGCCGAACATGAAGGTGTGACCCTCGAAGAAGATGCAGGTGACGCTCTCACGAGGATTTCCCAGGGCGACCTGCGAAAAGCCATCACAGCGCTGCAAGTTGCATCTGCAATCAACATGCATATCACCCGCGACCTCATCTACGAAACTTCGGCAACCGCTCCACCCGAAGCCCTTCATCAATACCTGATGGCGTGCAGGGACGATGGATTCCACGCTGCACGGCGCCGCTTGCGAGAATTGCTTGATCGCTACGGCCTCGCAGGGACTGATTTCGTCAATCAGTTGCATAGAGAATTGTACACCGCTGACTTCCTCAACGAAGACGCCAAGTTAGACATAACCGAATGGATGGCAGAAGTGGAATACCGCCTTGTGGAAGGCGGCGGCGAACAAATCCAGTTGGACGCACTTACCGCAAGGCTGGTCACTCACCTTCGCTGATTTCACTTTCACTTTCAGTCGAAGGGTGAATGAAAACAACAGGGTCGGCCTGTCCTACCATCGAGCATGACCGCCCTTGTTTCGCACCTGATGGACGCACTTTGCTGGACCCCGATCGCACCACTCATTGGTGCAGCAAGGCGGCGCAAAATACAGTCCCAAACTCGAGAGCGCAGCGATGTGCATAGAATTTCTAAACTTCTCAACACGATCATGCTCGCTCATGGCGACATGCTCTCATGAAGCGTCAGCATCTGGGAGTTCTTCGACCACTTCAAGCGTCCAATTGTAACTGCGGGTGTTTTCCCAAGGATCGCCTTGTTCGGTGATGAGCACAGATATCTTGTGGGAGCCTACGCCAAGGCCATCCGCTGAAAGCAGGATCGCAAAGGGTTGGTCACTTGCACC
>DUKM01000088.1:25061-27817 GCA_013329255.1 Candidatus Poseidoniaceae archaeon
TCGGCCCAGTAGGTGCCATTGGCAGGAAGGTCAGTGGTGCTGACTTGGTTGTTTTCGAGACCAACTGTGACCACTGCCCCGTCAGAATTGACGTTGTCGGCAAGACCAAACAACAGCCAAATCTCACCGGTTAACGACTCACCTTGTTGAACCGTCCATGTGATCTCGCCGTCTTTGCCGTTGTCATTCGAGAACACCAAATCGGTTCCGTCATCGGCCGCAATGGCCCATGTGTTGGCTAATTGAGGGGCAACAATATCGCCCAAAGGAGGGTTGACAAGCATGAAAGAAAGCGCTAGGAACGTGAACAGGTGGAGGAATCCTGATTTGAACCAAGTTCCTTTGGTGTAATGTTCCATGAAACGCTCTGGTAAAATCATCCGGTGAACCTGTGGGATGAGCACAATCATAGCAATTGGTAGCAGGTAAAGGATATCCGATTTCGCTTGGTCGGTGTTTGGCATCAAGACATAGCGCATCAGCAACGACACTGCGATCGAGAACGAAAGGACAAGCCACATCGAGGCCGTATCGGCCTTTTCTTTTGCGACATAAACGACAGGATCAAACGCTTCGAGGCCCATGTCTTTGCCTGTACGTCGCTTTTTACGATCTTGACTGCCATCGGTTGACCTTCGCTTCTGTTCTGCCGAAGCAGCGGCCATTGCCGTATTGAGGTCCACCATGCTCCCTCCTATGGCATGAAGCGAATGAAGGCTACGGTTGAATCACCATCCTGAATTGGCCGTATGCTTCAAAGGGGGAAGGCGGCACGGAGGATTCAAGCCGGGGTGGCGTAGTTGGTAGCGCGTCGGACTCATAGGGCAGCCTTAACGGCAATCGTATGACGTGCAAACCCCTTGCGGTGTCTGAGACATCCGAAGGTCGCGGGTTCGAGCCCCGCTCCCGGCACCATTCAATCTACAATCAGCGTTCAGCGTCTTCAATGGCCCGGATGAGCCATGCAGTGGCGAACCCTTGATGTGCCCTCGGCCGGTGGGAGATTCATGGTTGATGCACCACTGCCCGGTGAACGGGTAAAAATCGAAGTTGCAAGCCACAACGGAATGACCACGGTTGAAGGCATCGTCCTCCATCCTGCTGCGCGCCACCACATCACCCTGAAGCTGGTGAATGGCTACAATGCGAGTTATCCACTTGAGGCTGTTCAATCGATTGAAGTCACAGGCCAACACCAAGCGGTGCAGCCCGTCCACTCCGAACCCGCTGAGGCATCAAGCGACCTTCCTAAAGTCCGAATACTACACACAGGCGGCACCATCGCTTCAAAGGTTGATTACGCCACTGGAGCCGTTGTTGCCAGATTTGAACCCGAAGAATTGGTGGCGAGTCTCCCCGAACTTCGAGAAATTGCAAACATCGAGGCGGTCAAACTTGGAAACATGTTCAGCGACGACATCCGCCCTCAGCACTGGAACGCCATTGTTCAAGCCTCGAAGAAAGCTTTCGATGATGGATGCGTGGGCGTTGTTGTAACGCACGGCACCGACACGCTGCATGTTTCTTCTGCAGCAGTTGGTATGTCCTGGGCTGGCCGCGGTGGTACACCTCCCGGCCCAATCGCTTTTGTCGGATCACAGCGCTCTTCAGATAGGGGCTCATCTGATGCGGCAGAGAACCTTCTCTGCGCCGTTCATTGGGCCGCAAACGGTCCAAAACCAACTGGCGCAGTTGGAGATGCCACCGTTGTGGTCATGCATGCAGGTTCCAACGATGGCATGTGTGCCGTGCTCCCAGGCACAGGCGCTCGAAAGATGCATTCATCGAGGCGCGATGCGTTTCAACCCGTCAACTGTGAACAGTTGGGTGCAGTTCATATTGACAACGGGGTACTTTCTCACACCCTCAACCCTCGATACAGCGAGGCGCTTCAATCAAACAATGACCGAACTGTGACCCAACGTCCGGATTCATACGAAACCGGTGTTCGAATTGCGCAGTTCGTCGCAGGCCCATGGTTGCATGCTGAACACATTGAGGCGGTTGTCCAAACGGGCGTTCAGGCCATCGTGATTCATGGAACTGGTCTTGGCCATTTGCCCATCGATGATCCAGGAAAGGACGCGCCTGAGAACACCAAAGTCTGGCGAACACTCACCCGGTGCGTAAACCGTGAAATCCCCATCGTTGTCACCTCACAATGCATCAATGGCCCCGTCGATATGAATGTCTACTCGAAAGGGCGCAAGCAAATCGAGATGGGGCTCCTCGGCCACGGAAGCGCTGCAGCGCCAGAAACCGTGATTGTCAAGGTACATTGGGCACTCTCAAACGCTAAAACTGTGGCTGAAGTCATAGGCCAAGATTTGTGTGGCGAAAGCCGAAACGACCTCATGGCCTGAGCGTTTCAATGAAAAACCGTGACGGAGTGGAAAGGATATGGCAGGGGACTCGAGCGAACGTCTCGAAGACCTCCAATTCAAGCGTGAGCAGGCTCGTTTGGGCGGCGGATTGAAGCGTCAAGAAGCCATTAGGTCAAGCGGGCGAGGCACAGCAAGGGACCGTGTCCGAATGCTTCTCGATGAAGACTCGTTCATCGAAATTGATTCGTTTGTCACCCATCGAACCACGGACAACGGTATGTTCCTCCACCACACCCTTGGTGACGGTGTTGTAGCAGGCCACGGAACAATCGACGGCCGACGGGTTTACTGCTTCGCCCAAGACTTCAGCGTTCATGGAGGAAGCATGGGCGAAATGCATGCTAAGAAAATCGCCAAACTGGTCGAAATGGC
>DUKM01000088.1:28231-34434 GCA_013329255.1 Candidatus Poseidoniaceae archaeon
CGCATCGTACAATGCAGCGGCAGGGTCCCGATGATTTCACTCGTTCTTGGCCCGGTTGTGGGCGTATCTGCGCTCGCAGCAAGCCTCGCAGATTTCACAATCCTTGGCGAAGAACACGGGCAATTGTTCCTCTCTTCACCCCTTGAAACCCCCGAAGTGTTGGACGGCGAAGTCGATGCCGCTGGCCTTGGCGGTGCAAACTTGCACGCCTCACGCTCGGGCATTGCTTGCATGATTGCAGCCGATGAAGAAGACGCATGCACCCTTGCAGCAGAAATTCTATCCTACCTCCCAGACCACAACATGGCGGATCCTCCTGTCGAGGAAACTGCAGACCCGAAGGAACGCAAAAACACAATTCTGGAAACCCTTGTCCCAGACAACCCCAACAAACCCTATGACATGGTCAAAGTGGTGGAAGAGATTGTTGATGATGGCATTTTTGTCGAACTCTTCGAAGCCTATGCTGACAACATTATCATTGGATTTGCCCGGCTTGAAGGGCGGACCATTGGCGTGGTCGGCAATCAACCGAAGGTCTTGGCCGGTTGCCTTGACATCGACGCCTCGGTCAAGGCTGCGCGGTTCATTCGAACGTGCGACGCGTTCAACATTCCTCTTGTTACCTTCGAAGACGTTCCTGGGTTCCTGCCCGGTGTCGTCCAAGAGTGGGGTGGCATCATTCGCCACGGTGCAAAACTTCTGTTTGCATACGCCGAGGCAACGGTTCCTAAACTCACCTTGGTCACAAGAAAGGCCTACGGAGGAGCGTACCTTGCTATGTCTTGCAAGCACCTTCAGAGCGACTACAACGTCGCTTGGCCAACCGCAGAACTCGCAGTGATGGGCGCTGATGGTGCTGTGAATATCATTCATCGCAGAGAGATTAACGCCGTACCTGATGAAGAAAAGGAAAACGTTCGCCAGAAATTAGTTGCGGAATACAAGGCCAAATTTGGCGATCCATATGTCGCAGCACGAAACGGTTGGCTCGATGACGTAATCGAACCCGAAGAAAGCAGGATCCGTTTGTGCCGAGCGCTCAACATTTTGCGTTCAAAACGCGAATGGAGCCCGCCTAAGAAACACGGGAACATTCCATTGTGATCGATTCACTGTTTGCTTTGAGCACGCGCCAACAAACCACCTTCGACTGGTTGTGAGATTTCTTCGCTTGGCTCATCCTCGGTCAATGAAGGCACAGTTGGGTTCGACAGGCGCCGATTCAACCCCACCATGAGGGCCACAATGGCAAGCAAAAGACCACCAACTAATCCAATTGCAGTCAGCGGTACGGCCCCTTGGGATGAGTCCGTTGTTGGGTTCGAAGGAGAATTTGGAATGGCGCCAGATAAATTGACAACGAGATAAGCTGCTGACTCGATGCCCAAATCAGAGTCAAGCACCGCCACGCGAAGTTCAACCGTTCCGTTGGCATCGTTCGGATACTCAAGGAAGGTTAAGCAGCGGTTGGTCGAGGCTGCAGCATCAAAACTGCAGGAGTGAGATAAATTCTCCAATTGAGTCCCGTTGATTGAGATGTTTGCTTCGGAAGGCACCGAACCATCTGGGTCATACACCCACCACATCAAACCGCCTGAGCGGTCATCGACAGGGTTGAGTTCTTTGATCGTGACAGCGGGAGCATCTGGCAGAGCAAGCACTGTGATGTTCATGGTGGCGGTGTAGGTGATTTCACCGTCTGAGACATTGAGGTATACGGTAGTGTCAAGTCCAAAATAATCGAGTGAACCACTGATTAGAATCTGAGAAGCAGCTCGAACAACATCCACGTTTGGTGAACCGTCTGCGATGGTCCAGAAAAGAACATCATTGTCGATGTCCCAAGCCATCTGTGACAGGTTCAAAGCAATCGAACCGTCTTCGTCGATGGTCACGTCCCAAAAAGAGGTGTTGACCGTCATCGGATCGTTGAGGGCTTCGATGTAAAGCGGTACATCAAGTTCCACCGGTGCATTGACCCCGTCGCCGACGAGAAGGTGGAGCACTGAGGCCCCGTTCATGTTAGGGCGTGGTGTCATTGTCAGGACATCATCAAGAATGTTAAAATCCACGGGGCCGTTCTGGCCTTCAGTTTCTCCAGATATGCTTCCAAAGAGCACCTCGCCTTCGGGATCACTGACATAATCCGACAAGAGGATCGTGGTCGCGGGGCCGTCTTCAACCATGTTTTGCATCGGCACCGAACCAAGCACAACAACTGGGTCATCGACTGGAATAACCCGAATCAAGGCGGTGATTTCTCCTTCGTCCACTACGCCATCACCGGAAGCGCGGACCTTCAAGCGCACGTCAGCTCCTGCCACTTCCTCTCCATTCGCCGTGTGGTAAATGGTGACGCTTAAGCCGTCGCTGTTGATTGAGGCGCTGAAATCCTCAACTGAGCCGCCTGTGATATCCGCTTCAACGAAAAGGACAGATTGCCCGTCGGGATCGGATGCGAACAAATTCGCTTCAACTTCGGTACTGCTGCGTTGTTCAACATCGATGTAAGGAATCGGAGAAGTAAACATCAGTGGGGCATCGGTACGGTTGAACGCTTGATGGAGGGTTGTCGGAGCACCTTCAACTTTGATTTGCATGCTCATGACGTGCTCGCCTGGTGCTACATTGGCCATTGGAAACAAGCACTCTGCTTGGTTCGAGGAAGTCATCGAACCTGATGTGGGCGTCATTCCGCTAACGGTGCATTCGATCTCGACGAGCCAATTCGAAGGGATTTGAGCAGACGATGTCCCGTTGCGCAAGGTCCAATCCACGCGCCAATTGACGGTGTCTTGGGTGTTGAAGGTGGTCGTGTTTGCCGGGGCAAAGGTTTGGTTGAGAATGTTGACGAAGTGGCTGGCCTGTAAATTTTCTTCAAGGTAGGAGTTTGCATCGCTGAGCGTGTTCGGGGCGTTTGGGCGATTAAAAGCAGATCGAAACGAATCATGGTCCCCATGAAGCATGACGTTGAGGTAGGGAACCACATGCTCAACTGATCGTTGAAGTTGCTCTTCTTGAGTGATTGAAGCATCCTCGTCCCCGAACCCTTCTGTGAAGGATGTGCTGTCCTGGAATTGGTAATGATTGGCCCCAAGAAGTTGCATGGCGTGCCAACCCAGTTGGTCGCTGGCTCCCAGCACATCCGTGACTTCATTGAATTCAGAGACCCCATCCAAGGTCCCGGTGATGAAAAGTCCGGTTGAAGGCACTGCTGGGTCAACGCTCCAATCCGAAGGTGCAAGAGTGGTCCAGTGTTCACCTGCTGGCCAAGAACTGAAGTCAGCACCAAGACCAAACACACCCCGGGGCGGTTGTGCTCCTGGTGTACCGCTTCTTTCGTTCCAAAACGGCAGTACGCCGTAAGCAGAAGCGGCGCCGTGGCCGTGACCACCAAGGCCCCAGTGATTCAAATCAATTTGACCGAACGATCCCATGATTACGTCATTGGATTCATTGAGCATCACCATGTACTCATAGACTGTTTGAATATCGGTGAGTGTTCGATCGAAGTCAGTGGCATCGGAAACGCCCAAGTGAACCACAACGATGTGACCACGTTTGGCCAGAAGCGTGGACACCTGCATGTAGTCTTCGAGTTCTTCTCCGTCATCGCCGAAGAATTGAATCCAAGTGAACGGACCATTGCCCGCCATGTTTGCGGACTCACCATCTTCCATACCAGGGTAAATCAGTCGGTAATGTATATGCTCACCATCATCGCCGTAATGACCATCAAACCACCCCACTGGGTAATCTGGACCAGTGTGGACTTCTTCGAAATCAGCGGATTCGGACGGATGAACCTCAGCAACGGATTGAAGCGGCATCAACGCAAGAAGGAATGTGAGGAAGAAAGCAGAAAAATTTCGTCTCATCAGCGTCTCCTCCTGTTGTAGCCGTCTGCGTTGGATGTTTTCATTTTTGTTCCATCATGCGTACTCGTTGAGAAGCGCCTCGGCGTGAATCAGTTGTGTAAGAAGCAAATCAATCGATGGGAGGACCTCTCGAAGATGCGGCGCCCACAATTCTGACCAACATGCCAAATGTTGTGCGACAAGGAGCCATCGACCATTTAATCCGGTTGCCATCATCGAGGAGAGCATTGCTTCGGTGTCACCATGGAACGCCCGGTAGGTTGCATTGAGGATCAAAGGGGCTTCTGCGGAATTGTATTCTGAATCAAAGTTGACAGCAAAAACCGCATCTTTACCGGATGCAGTGCAAGACGTCCGTAGGCTGTCTGGTAATTTACGTCTTGATAGAGCTGTGTGGACGCCCCCCCCTGCTGCAAGCCATGCAGCGACAACGGAACGTGCTGCACCACCCCCACCACAAATCGAAAGCACAGGTGATTCTTGGAAATCGATGCCAAAATGCTTAGCCAGCGAAACCACGCCAGCGCCATCAAGCCCAGCGCACCACCAACCCTGTCCGTCCCAGCGCAGCGCATTGACGCATTGGTATTCCATCGAAGCGTCGATGGCTGAAACTGCATTGCTTGAAAGTTGGTGCTTGAGCGGCGTTGTCAAGTTGGCCCATATTTCTGTGCTGAGAAAGCCTGTTGGCAAGGGCGTCAGCGGGGGTTGTTTTGAATCGAGTGGGTGAGCCAAAAAGTCTTCTTCCCCAACAGGTGAAAAACGCTCATCGGCGTCTTCGATTGCCATACCAACAAGTATTGCTTTTTCAAGTAACTTCGAAGTGCGGAATTTACCGAAGGGGGCGCCCGTGTAGACCCAATCTGGTGGGTCCGGGACTGCGCCAGCATAGCCCCATGCCAAGGCCCCCTCGATCGTTGAGGTTGGGACTAAATTACTCGATTCCAAACCGAGATTGAGTTCTTTCTTACCGAGCAAATCCAAAAGTCGGGCATGAACTAAACCAAGCAATAAGGGCGAGAGTGAATGTGCAACGGGGTTGCCTGCAACCGCATAGCGAACCCGACCCATGGGCCAAAGATGCATCGTCCCTCCTTCAACCTCTCCCTAAGATATGAAGGGAAACGGGATAGGATTCAAAAAGGAGGCATCCCTAGCAAACCCATGCAGAACGCAATAGAGGGAGCGAAATCAAATACAATTTCTCTGCTCACAGGACTTCTCGGTGTATACTTCACCGCTTCGATGTGGGTAGAACTACAAGACTCACTCGGCCTCCTGATTGGAGCGCCACTGGCAGTGGTGATCACCACCACTATGCTCATCATTTTCCAATCGAAAAGACAACAGAAAGAGATTCAGCTTAATGGAAATTATGACCTCCATGAGTCATTCCTTAACGAAAATACAGACCCACTTGGAGCCCAAAAGGGCCGTAATCCTGTGATGTTCATTGTCCTGCTTTACCTGTTTGTGGTCGTAATAAACGAGGCAGCAGGAACAGGCCTGATCTTCAATTAAGGTGCAGACATGACTGGATTGATGGACGTATTCCTGATGAAGGAACGCGTCAATGAGGGCACGAACCCAATTTTCATCATATTGGAGAAAGCCTCAATCTTGATCGCATTGCTCATAGTAATAGCCCTTGCAATTGCTCTGAGTTTGCCGGACTGGGGTGTTGGAATCGTGGTTGGCGCTTCACTTGGTCCGATTGTCTATGGGCATTACTATTTCATTTACATCCGTCCACTTCGAAGACAGAACTTGGGAGAAGATTGAAGTCCTAAGCCTCTATCAACAACTGGGTTACACTATGAGTCTACTAACTAATTTCCTCGAACTTATCGGCTTGGGAGACATCGGCGGCATCGATATCCTTTTCGCAGCAATGGCTATTGTTGGTACATTTCTGTTCTTGATTTACTTTGCACTTATTTTGATAGGCGGCGTTGCCGATGGAGCTCTTGGTGCGGTTGGCGTTGACATTGATCTCGAAATGGGAGCAGAAGGCGTTTTTAACATGCTCACAATTCAAGGGTTACTCAGCTTCTTAATGATGTTTGGAATTTTTGGCCTCGCAGTGAATATGGAAACACAGATACCAACACTGGCGATTCTCGCAGGAACAATTGCAGGAACGATTTCCATGTGGCTCATTGGAAAGGTGTTTCAGATGTTGAAAAGCCTCGAAGTTGACGCTACAGTTCAACACGATCAAGCAATTGGTGCACAAGGCCAAGTCTACATGACCATCCCACCAGGCCAATCTGGTCAAGTTCAGGTCGAATTCCAAAGTGCGCTTCGAACCTGCTCTGCTGT
>DUKM01000088.1:34838-69789 GCA_013329255.1 Candidatus Poseidoniaceae archaeon
AGCCTCAAAGAGACAGCACCCGAGTGAATTTTCTGCCGCCATCAACCCACTCAGCCCCCATTACGCACGCTCTTTAGTCGGGTGAAAGGTCTTAAAGGTCGGTGTACATGGGAATAACATGGCAGAACTATTCGTAATCGGAATTGGACTTTTCCTTTTTGTACTCCTCGGGACAATCTATGTTGCAACTCAGAGATACAAACTCGCACCATCTGACCAAATTCTCGTCGTCTATGGTAACGTGAAAAATAAACAATCGGCAGAATGTATCCACGGTGGTGGAAAGATTGTTTGGCCTTTGATTCAACACTACGCCTACTTGTCACTGCGCCCAATGACCCTTAACATCCCTCTTAAGCACGCTCTTTCAAAGCAAAACATCCGCATCAACGTCCCTTCATCGTTCACAATCGGAATCTCAACTGAGCCTTCGATCATGCAGAACGCTGCTACTCGACTGCTCGGCCTTCCACAGAGCGACATCGAAAAACTTGCAGAAGACATCATTTTCGGACAACTCCGATTGACCGTTGCTTCGCTCACCATCGAGCAAGTCAACCAGGACCGTGATTCATTCCTACGAATTGTGTTTACCAACGTCGACACAGAACTGCACAAGCTCGGACTTTACCTCATCAACGTCAACGTGGTCGACATCACCGACGAGCGACAATACATCGAATCGATTGGTACCAAAGCCGCAGAAACCGCTGTCAACGAAGCACTCGTGGAGACCGCCATTGCTCGCTCGACTGGTGAACTTGGTCAGGCCAAGGCAGACCGAGAGCGTGAAGTTGGTGTTGCACAAAACTCCGCTGAGTCCGAAAAGGGCCAGAAGGAAGCAGAAGTCAACCGACGTGTTTTCGTCATGCAGCAAGAAGCAATGGGTAAGCAAGGTGAAAACGTTGCTGCCGCAGAAATTGCTGACTTTGAAGCAGACCTCATTGTCAAGCAAGCCGATGCGCGAAAGCGTGCTGAAGTCGCTCAGCGTAACGCACAGAAGGATATCGAATCCGCTCAGTATGAACTCGAAGGCGAGCGATTGCGCGCTTTGGAAGTTGTTCGTGAAGAAGTTTCGAAGAAGACTGTCGAAATCGCTGCGGAAGCAGAAGCAGAGCGACAACGCCGAATCGCAAGGGGACAAGCCGATGCAACCCTCGCTCGATACCAAGCAGAAGCAGAAGGTACCAGAGCCGTGCTTGAAGCAAAGGCAGTTGGATACCAAAAGCTCGTGGCAAGCGCTGGTGGCGATGCAAAGGCTGCTGCCACACTCCTCATGGTCGAGAAGATGGAAGAATTGGTTGCACGACAAACTGAAGCAATCTCCAACCTCAAGATTGACAAGATTACCGTTTGGGACTCCGGAAACGGTGGCGCAAACGGCGAAGGCGGATCCACTTCCAACTTCATCTCCTCGTTGATGCAAAGCCTCCCACCTGTGCACGATGTTGCCAAGATGGCTGGTGTAGAACTGCCAGAATACCTCGGACGAGTCAAAGAAGATTGAGTCCTCACGGCGCTTCAAAATGGGTTGCCAAAACCCATTGCAAAACCCCCATCCACCCGAGGGATTGAAAGCCATAACCACACGGTACAAGGTCCATGGCCAGTGACTTAGAAATTGCTCGAGCGGCTTCCTTAGAGCCCATTGAAACCATTGCATGGAAATTGGGCATCTCGAGCCATGAGTTGATACCCATGGGTAAGGGCATGGCAAAGATCACTTGGGAAGCCCTCAGTGAACGCTTTTCACGCCCGCAAGGCAGCCTCGTTCTCGTCACTTCGGTCAATCCTACGCCGTTTGGAGAAGGTAAAACAGTCACAACAATTGGCTTGACTCAGGCCTTGTGTGCAATCGATCAATCAGCAACGTGCGTTATTCGTGAACCATCCATGGGTCCCGTATTCGGAATCAAGGGGGGTGCCGCAGGTGGGGGCCAATCGCAAGTGCTTCCAATGGAAGACATCAACCTCCATTTCACTGGAGATCTTCATGCTGTAACTTCGGCGCACAACCTTCTTTCCGCACTGGTGGACAACCACATCAAGCATGGCAATGCGACCAAATTAGATCCGACAAGGATCTTCTGGCCTCGAGTGATTGACATGAACGATCGAGCCCTGCGCAGCATAACCGTCGGGCTTGGCGGTCCTGCAAATGGAAATCCACGCCAAGACCGATTCGACATCACCGCCGCAAGTGAAGTGATGGCGATCCTGGTGCTCGCCAATGACTACGAAGACCTACGCCGTCGACTTGGCGATATCGTTGTCGGACAATCCACAGAAGGACGTCCGGTAAAAGCGGAAGAGATTGAGGCAGCTGGAGCAATGGCCTTGCTCTTGCGCAATGCCTTTTTACCTAATTTAGTCCAAACCCTCGAAGGAAACCCTGCTTTCATCCACGGTGGGCCTTTTGCCAACATTGCTCATGGCAATTCGAGCATCATCGCCGACCGATTGGCGCTCGGCGCAGCAGATATTGTGGTCACGGAAGCAGGATTTGGTTCCGATATGGGCGCTGAGAAGTTCATGCACATCAAAGCCGCTACTTCAGGAAAAGCCCCCGATTGTGTAGTCATGAACGTCACCGTGCGTTCTATGAAACTGCACGGAGGAGCGTTCGGGAGCCGTGGTGGCTACCGTCCATCGAGGGAGGAACTCGATGAGGAGAACATCGACGCAGTCACCCGTGGCGCCCAAGGAAACCTCGACCGCCACATCCGCAACATGGCTGGTTTTGGCATGCCCGTAATCGTCTCAATCAACCGGTTTACTGCCGATACAGACGGCGAACTTGATGCGCTCGCCGCCCAAGCACGAGCAAGTGGGGCTCATGCGGTTACCATGACTGAAGTTCATGCCAAAGGTGGAGCCGGTGGCGAAGAATTAGCCCGAGCCGTTGTCTCTGCCATCCAAGATCACGTGGCTGCAGGCCGCCCTTTCACTCCGCTGTTCACCAAGGACGCACCGGTTATGGACAAGGTCAACGGCATTGCCAAGCGCATCTACAAAGCAGAAGGCGTAGAAGTTGACACAAAAGCCATGAAACAACTTGCTGCCATTGAATCGTGGGGTTACGGCCATCTTCCTGTATGCATGGCAAAAACTCAGTATTCGTTTTCGCATGATGCAGGGCTGTTGGGAGCACCTGTTGGCTTCACAATTCCAGTCCGGGAGTTCCGACTGAATGCAGGAGCAGGATTCATCGTGGCCGTACTTGGCAACATGATGACCATGCCAGGTCTACCAAAGCGCCCTGCAGCAGCAGACATGGACATGGACGAAAACGGCCAACTCACTGGCGTCTTTGGGTGAACTGAATGAAAATCCTCAAGCGAGAACCCACCAAGTGGCGTTTGCGGATTGAATCAGAAGATGACTTGTGGACCTTATCCCATCTTGCAAGACCCGGGCTAAGCATCGGTATGCTTGGAGAACGCCGCGACCAAACGACTACCGGAGAAGAAGGCGGTCGAGCAAAGGTTGCCGAGCGAAAGAAAATGTGGATACGACTGAAGATTGCTACAACTGAGTACCAGGCGTTCAGTGAACTGCTCCGTGTACACGGTTTGATCGAGGAAGCACAATTCGATGTTGGGCTCCACCACACCCACATTGTCGAACTACGCAATGATGTTGAATTAACAGCAATCCACGCCTTTTCACAGGCAGATTACGAACTTCTGCGACAATCTGAAAAAGCAGCTCAACAAACCAACATAGCACTCGCGATGGTTGAAACGGATGAAATTGTCCTGTTCTACATTACACCAAGGGGCCTCAAGGAAGGGGCGACTTGGACCATGCGAGGTGGAGGAAAGCGAGGTGACCTCAAGCAGTCTTCCGGTATCGCCGCAACATTTCGCAGCAACGTCATCAAAGCAGTGACCGCAACCCTCGATGAATCCACGCCACTGTTGCTATGCGGGCCCGGTCATCCAAGAGATGTCCTCCTCAGCGACATGAAGGCATTAGGGCACACGAGATTCATGAAATCAATTGCCACTTCGATGGCAGGCAGAGCCGGAGCCAATGAACTGCTTCGAGAAGGCCTTGCAGGAGACCTGTTGAGTGAATACGCTATTTCCAAAGAAACCTCCCTTTTGGACGAAGCTTGGACTCGCCTATCGACCAATGGGGCTGTGGCTTACGGTCCGGAAGCGCTGGCTAAAGCGATGGATGAAGGCGCTATTGAAGTGTTTTTGATCACAGCAGATTTGCTCCGCAACCAAGACCAAAGAATCAACGGAAAGACTTGGGCGATATGGGCCGAAGGGTTGGCCGATATTGGCGCTACAATGATTCAATGTTCAGTCGATCATGATGCTGGTCAGCAATTGGTCGGTATGGGCGGAGCTATTGCCTTGCTTAGGTACGCGATGTGAGGAATAGCTATGCGAATCGTTCATCTCAAAGATTTAGGAGATAATCCTCGTGCCTCGATGTCCGGTGCACGGTGGTTGGTTCTCAAAGCCGACGAGATTGCTCATTCAACCACACTGTTGATGTTCACAGAACTTGATGACATCTTGGTTGCAGTTGACCACCGTGGATCTCGACCGGAGCCGGGATTGTGGCAACGAGCGGTTCATTTCATCATGATCGATGGTACAACTGCGGATGCTGAAACCTTCAGACGAACTTCGGGAATTACCAAAGTCGTAGCTGGCTCGAGCGAAGCACTCGTGCAGCACCTTTGGTAGATGGGTCTGGAGGGATTTGAACCCTCGATCAACGCCGTGTAAGGGCGGTGTCATAACCACTAGACCACAGACCCACTTCGTCCTGTAAGCCTCAGTTCTTGAAGCCATTGTTTGAGGGTTAACCTCAAAGACGATGAGTCGCGCCCTCAGGTTGCATGGATGAAGATGTCCAAGCGGCTGCAGCCCGCCTTGTGCGCCGTCTGAAAGAAGGTGGCCACACCATCACAGTAGCAGAGTCCTGCACGGGTGGATTGCTGGCAAGCTCCTTCACAGACATAGCCGGTGCATCGCAATGGTTCAACCAATCTTGGGTGACATACTCAAATGAATCGAAGATTCAAGAACTGAGTGTCAAGCCAGAAACATTGGAGTCGAAAGGGGCTGTTTCAGCCATTGTCGCCATGGAAATGGCTCAAGGGGCACGGGAGCGTGCAAACGCCAGCCTCGCCATATCCATTACCGGTATTGCTGGACCCGCCAGTGATGGAACCAACAAGAAGGTCGGCATGGTCTATGTCGGCATTGCCTCAGCCACATGGGCAAACGCAGATTCCACTCAAATTGGAGGGAACAGGGCTGAAAATAAAATTGGCTTTGTCCACTTTGCACTGCTGACCGCCATCCGTCGTTACGACATAGCCATGGCCAAGCAAGAAGAAAGCGAGCGGGCTCAAGATGAAGCCAGAAAGGCAGAAGTTCTTGCTCAGGCCCAGTTTGAAATTGATCGGGCCAAAAGGGATGCAGCAACCCGAGAAGCAGCGCCTTGGCGGGATGATGATTTCGACGGCGATGGAAAACCCACCGGGTCAGAAGATGCCATCGACAGCGACGTCAAGTGGTAGCGCTTCACACAAAAAAATCACTCACCCTCACCGGTGTGCTTTTGGAGGGCCTCCGTTACCTTGTGTTATGAGTGCGCCGTGGGAAGACATCCTCCCTGTCCTGCGCTCACGAGGCATTGTCCCTACAGCATCCGTACGGGATGAATTGGTCAAATTGGAAGACCTGAAGGGCGTTCTTGATTGCGCAGAGGCGGTGGCCTTTGACAAGGGATTTCTGACGGCTGAAATTTTGGAAGACATGGTCGCAGTTTGGCGTGGAAAGCAGCGAATGATGGCCAATCAGCCAGCAGCACAACCTGCCACATCCCCTCTGCCTGCACCGCCGATCAACAGTACAAACAACACAGATTTAGGACGAACAATTGCCCCAATCCACGAACCTGAGCCGCTCGATGTGCGGTTCAGAAATAACCTACCGGACTGGAAAGAAAGTGATTTCAGCGAACATGCGAATGACGCTTCAAGCGATATTTTGGTCCACTATGACATCACAGGAAACAGCACCACAGAAGGGAAGATGAGTGATATCACCTCTTGCTTCAGCGACCGTCTAACAAGCATCAGAAAGATGATTATCCAAAATTCTCGCCTTCCACGAACACCGACAGAAATTGTCAGACTTCACGCTGAAAGCAGCCGCTATCAAGGTTATGAGAACAAAGCCGTAGCCATTGGTTTGGTCAATGAACCGAGGTACACAAAAAACGGTCACCTCATTTGGAACCTCGAAGATGAGACTGGAGAATTGACCTGCCTTCTCACAAAACGAAAGGGCGATGATCGAGATCGAGCGCACGAGCAAATACTGGAAGCGGGGCTCATGCCGGATGACGTGCTGGGGGTTTCAGGAACCTTCAGCCAAACTGGTGATTTGTTTTACGTTGATGATCTTCACTTTCCAATGAAAGAAAAACACATCAAGGCCAGTTCAGAACACGGTGTAAGCGTGGCCTTCCTTTCGGACATTCACGTCGGTTCGAAGACATTCCTCGAAGCCCAATGGCATAAGATGGTCCGCTGGTTCCATACAGATCCGCTGGCAAAGACCATCAAATACCTCATTCTTTCAGGTGACTGCGTGGATGGAGTGGGTATTTATCCCGGACAAGACAGTGAATTATCCATACCAGATTTGTATGGCCAGTACCAGGAATTCGCTCGATTGCTGGAACTGCTCCCCGATTGGGTGGAGTGCGTCATGCTCCCTGGAAATCACGATGCTGTACGACCAGCAGAACCTCAGCCGACATTCGAAAAAGACATTCAGCAGGATTACAACACGACCACGTTTGTTGGCAATCCCTGTGACTTCTCGTTGCACGGTGTACGCCACCTCTCATACCACGGGAAATCAATTGACGACTTTGTTGCGGGGTTGAGAACGGTGACGTACGCAGATCCTGTTGAAGCCATGCGACAAATGCTGAGAAGGCGCCACTTAGCCCCTCAGTGGGGTGGAAAAACACCATTATCTCCGGAACCAGAGGATGGGCTCGTCATTCGAGAAGTTCCGGACATTTTCGTAACAGGTCACGTTCACGGTCACGCTTGCATTGATTACAAGGGGACCACACTGATTTGTTCAAGCACTTGGCAGGATCAAACCTCATACCAGCGAATGCTTGGATTCCAACCTAAGCCATGCATGCTGACCATTGTCAACCTCAAAAGCCACGCAACGACAGCAATACCATTCGCCTGAACGAATTTAAACTCCAAGGTATGGAGCGATGTCGAACAAATCTTTGCCCATAACCACTGGAACTCCAGCAGCCTCGAATGCTAGTTTGGATGAATCCCGTGTAGGATTGAAGCCAATGAAATGGCCTCCATCAATACGCATTGAAAGATCCATTTCGGAATCACCCACACTGACGCAGCCACTTGCCTCGAGATTGTTCATGGCTAATAGCCGCTGAATAATTTCACCCTTACCAGTAGCATGAAGTCGGCAAATGCCCTCGTCTCCAAGCGTGTCATCTTCGTTAAATTCAAAGCCATTCGCAATCCAATCGTCGACCTTGAGCATGGCAGCGATGGAGGCAACAAACAAATCGACCCCAGCGCTGACAATGGCCACGAAAATACCCTGATCTTGGAGGTGCTGAACCAATTCTCGTGCCCCTTTCATCAGTTGCACACCAGCATAGGCCCTAAAGAGGTCTTCTCGATGGATTGGGTCTTCTATCGACTTCCATTTCTTGATGTCCAACCGCATGAATTCAGCATCTGATATTTCGCCATCGATGAACCTCTGGAGGTTGGCACCATTGTCTGTTCCGAAGTGGTCATGGAGCGTGCGCCAAGAGCTGACTGCATCGACAAGAACACCGTCGCAATCAAACACAACACACGTCGTTTTAGTGAGCGGTGTAATGATTGGACCTTGTGCCATGGCTTGTGGACAGAGTGCGGGTTTGAAAGGCTTCGCAACAACACTGTCGTTGAAAAAGAAAAGAGGGGGGCCGAAGACAGGGGGCCCCTTTCGGAAACCCCCTGCGTTCGGGCGGGCTTTCCACCGTTGAGGTGGATCATCCCATTTCTGGGATGTTGGGAGACAAGAGGGATAGAGGCCGAAGCCCCTATCCCCAATGCGTCCGATTGTCTTCAGCGTTCAAACTTGAACTCAAGCCTTGACGTCGTATGACAAACCAGTCCAGGAGCGCAGGAGCGCACCTTGTCCAACGCTTGGAGCGTAGGATAGAGTGATTGTCACTTCAGTCAATGGCGTGCCATCAGGTGCGTGGGTTCGCACGAAGATGGTGTCTCCGGTATTGAAGGTCGAGACAGAGTCGCTTCCTTCCTTGTTCACCTGGTCGACAAAGGTGATGAATGCATCACTGTTGTCGGGGTTGAACCCGTAGACACCGTTCGTGTCCGCCATGTTCGCTTCTTCAATCGCTGTGTTTCCATCAGCGTCTGTGTAGATCACACGGAGCACAACTGCTTGTGTAGCCAAGTCGGTTTCAGCCGACTGCACGGTAATTCGCCAGTGACCGGTTTCAGCATCAAAGCCGTCGATGTCCTCGATGTCGAAGGTGATCCGAGGAACACCCTTGACGTCAGTTTCAGCGAGGCTGCTTGCCCAAACGTAGATCACACCGGAGAGAACGACGGTGATAGCGACCATCAAGATGGTAGCAATCACTGGGCTCACTGCGACGTCACTGTCAACCATGGTCTCGGCGACTTCTTCTTCATCATCAGCACGGCGGCTGGAGAAGGCAAGTGCGCTCACGAAGAGACCGGTGAGGCTGACCACAACGATGCTTGGTGCGAACGATGGGACCGAGCTGGCTCCGATTGTACGAACAACGCTTGGTAGCGGTTGTCCAGTAGCTTCGAAGTTAGCAGGTGGCTGGTTTGCGTGGTTACAGACGGATCCATTCTCGAGCGACGTCATTCGGTTGTTACACCAGTTGCTGTCTTCGAGAAGTGGTCGGCGTTCGGAGGTCTGAGTAGCGTTGCTACCGTACTGTCCAGGCTTGGACCAGTCAGCGCCCTGGATGCCGTTGTTGTTGGCACGGTGGGATGCTGGGTCGTCGGTCTGGAAGCGGTCCGAAACTGCTGCAGTCAAGTCACATGGGTCGTTCAAGCAAGTCACAACATCCATTTCAACCCACACATTGGTGGTGTCCTTGGTGATGTAGACCATTTCGTCGAAGGCCACATTCGTTCCATAGGATGGAACGGTGTAGTATCGAGTTTGCTCGTCCTCAGTGTGGCCGTCCGAGTGGAAGGTCACAGCAAGCATGTGATCGTAGGTGAACGGTCCTTCGTCGCCACCAGCGCCGACCTTCACAGTAACCGGCACGTAGGTGCCTGTCATGATGTTGGTCACGCCGTTGAAGTCGAAGCCAGAGAGGCTGTCTAGGTAGTAGTCAGCGACTTGCTCACGAACGTTTTCGACACGGACACCGATTTCGATGTCATCTTGGCCTTGTTGGTAGGCTGCGATTGGCATCAAGGTGGTGTCGTAGTTTGGCACGTAACTTGGGGCTGTTGCGGTGTCCTCGAGGACCAAGCGGATCTTACAGAACTCGGAGCCAGATGGTCCGATTTGGTGGATACCGTTGTCGTTGAGGTAATCGATTTCCCAATCCTTAGCGTTGGTCGTTGCGTCAGGAATCAGTGTGAACACGAGTTTGTCCACAACGATGGTTGTCGTGAAGTAGTTCGTGTAAGCACATTGAGACGTTGGCTCAACGGTCCAAGTGAGGTCAGAGAGGTTGTGGTCAACATCTGTCATCACGGAGCTTAGGTCGTAGGTCAAGTTCTCGGTCGACAAGTCGTCTTCCATCAAGCTGATCTGCCATGGTGCTGCAGGGATGGAGCCGTTTCCGGCTTCCATGACCGTACCGTTCTGTCGGTCCCATGTTGGGATAACAGGTGCGTCGTTCACTGGAGCAACGGAGAAGGCAACTTCGTAAGGAGTTGCTTCACTGTTTGCAGCAGCGTCGTCAGCCAGGGTGAGGGTCACCGTACAGGTTCCACCGAGTTCGTTGTTCGTGTTCTCGGTGATCACAAGTTCGTTCAGTGCGTTCACTTCAACAGTGAATGCGATACAGTCAGCAGGAATGCTTGCATCCCAATCGTAGACTTGGCGGTCGGGCGTTTGCTCGTTAGCCATGTCACGGATGTAGGACTTGGAAGCGTTTGACACGTTTCCAAGGAACTTGCTGTGCACACCAAAGCCTTCAGCCAAGATGTTGGTGTAGGCGTCGTCTTCAGAGAAGATTGGCAAGCAGTCAGTTTGTTCCACGTTGCAGATCACAGGTGCGTCGTTGACGTTGAGAACCTCGAACGAGATGTTCTTGGTGTCGGTCAATCCGTTGCTGTCAGTCACAGTGAACTCGTAGTCCATGGTACCAAATTGGTCGTCCATTGGTGTGATGGTCACGGTGTGTCCGTTCTGAGCCCAGTCAACGAGTACGTTGGCGTGAGCGACAATGTTTCCGGAGGTCGAGACCCACGAGAGGCTCGCCTCTTCGTCTTGCACGTCGTCAGCCATGTTGGTCAGGCTGAAGGTGTAAGCACCAGAGTCTTCGTCAACAATCACGTCAGCCAATTCAGCCTGAATTTCTGGGCAGGCACGGGCCATGTCCATGTTCAGGTTGACGTTGGTAGCAAGTGAGACGTCTTCAGTTGTAGCCCAATCGTAGGCACAGTCTGCTTCGGTCTTGATCATCACGTCGTAGTTCTTGGCGACGCTTGGTGTGTTGCTGCCCTTGTAGGAGCGGTACACAAGCACTTCGTCAGAGATTGCACCGGAGGTCAAATCGTCGTGCGTTAGCTCGACGGTCATGTATTCGGTGAACGACTGGATGGTGTTGCTGGCGTCGATGGTCTGAGTCGGGTGAACCGTGCTCACATCAGCGGTGGTCTCGCCTTGAACGATTGCCACGATGTCAACTTGGCTAGGTGTTCCACCCATTCGAGAGAATGGGATAGAAATCTCAGCGAAGTCAGTCGAGAAGTCCATGTCCACTGCAGCGGTGCTGAGTGAAGTTGGGCCCCAACCGAGGAAGCCGTAGCTGTACAAGTCGTAGGAGGATTCACTGTCTGCCCAAAGCACGTAGTTTGCTTGGAACGGCAAGTTGTGTGCTCCACCGAGGTTGTATCCAACGCTGCTTCCTGCGCCATCGACACTGAGGTAGATGAGCAAGTCGCTTGTTGAGAGATCAACACCGCTTAGACCGAAGTACAGGTCGTCGCCTTCAATGTAGGTAACTCCCATGTCGCTGGTTCCGTCGCCACTCATGATACCTGGCATTGCATAGCCAGATGGGTTGAGGTCGTTTCCGCCATTCCAGTCGTCCATCGATCCGTCAATACTCATGACTTCAGGTTGGAAACTTGTGGACACGTAGGAAGCACGAGACCCGTCGGTCGACTGAATGAGCATGCTGACTTCCTTGGTAGGAGCAGCAGTCAAGTGGGTCGAACTCATCGAGAACAAGTTTGCTTCATCAATGGTAGCGGATGCATCGACAATCAACTTCGAGGCGTCAATCGTGTTACCGATCGAGGTCACGTAGGCATTGGTGCCAGCGTTGATTTGGTTGGTCGAAGCGGTCCAGGTCATGTTTTCAACAGTACCTTGTGCTTCCACGACTTCAAGAGCAGTGGTTGCATCAACCGAGCCTCCGTCCCAACGGAACGGAGAGTTTTCGACGTACATACCGACGAGTCCAGAGGCGTTCATTGGGTAAACCCAAACATCATCGGAGTCGATGACATAGAGTCCAGTTCCAGTTGCGCCACCATCGACGTTAGCGGTGATTGCACTCACGGTTGCGTCATCCACGTAGGCACCGTATGAGGTACCAGTGAGGGAAGCATCGCCAGTGAGGTAAAGTGCACCGCTCGTCTTGGTCACACCGTTTTCGTAGCCGCTCACGGTGGTGCCCGACAAGGTCAGGGAGTCACCGTTAAGGTCGTCAGCGTCAATTCCGTTGGTGGATGCAGTTCCATCTCCTTGGAGGGTGGAGCCAACATCAGAAACGTCACAGTTGCTGATAACCATTGCAGCGTCAGACAGGGTCACGGAGTTGTTCGCCGAGTTGATCGTCACACCAGCACAGTCTTCCATAAGGAGACCGATAGCGTTTGGAGCAACACGTCCAGCGGACAGCTCAATGGTGTTGTCAGCAATGCTTGGGCCAGTGTAGCCGCCAGCAGCGCCGCCTTCAACCATGAAGACATCAGTACCACCGTCACCGTATGAGTCACGGAGCGTCAACGTGTAGCTTCCAGCATCGCTGTATGAGGCCAGTGGTTCGTAAGCAGTGTTGCTTGCGAACGTATTGGTTGGCCACGAATCAGTCGTACCGTCAGGCTTGTCGATGGTGATGCTTGCTTCATAGCCCCACGAATCAGTCTGGACGTTAACTGCCATGACCTTGCCTGTAGCGAGGGTCACAACACAGGTTGTAGGTCCAGACGAGTAACTGTAGGCTCGGATGGTGCAAAGCGAACTGGTTGGCGCTGGAGGGTTGGTCATCGAGTCAAGCACGATACCGCCGTCAGCGTCAATCAATGTGTTGCCTGTCACGTCACCATAGCCACCGTTGATGTCGACACCAGCGTATGCTGAGTCGCCGGCACCGTTGATGGTGTTGCCAGAGACTGTGAAGTCAAGGGCGTTCACCATGTAGATACCGCTCTTCAGAGTGTTGATCGTGTTGTCCGCAATGATTGCACCTTCATGGTCACCAGGGTAGAATGCAACTGCACCGTTGCTGGTATCACCAGAGTTGAAGGTGTTTCCAGAGATCTCTGCGAAGTCAGCGTCACCGTTGGTGTATGCCCAGATGTCGGCGATTTCGCCACCATCGTTGAACGTGTTACCAGAGATGGTGATGTTGTCTGCGCCGACCACACCGTTGTGGTAACTGTAGTAGGTCGCACGCTCAAGCATGATACCAACACCACAGTTGTTGAAGGTGTTACCGTGGATGAGACCGCTGTCACCACCAGACACCTGCATGCAGATGTCGGAGACTTGGATAGCGTTGTTCAACGAGGTGTAACCCTTGTAGTGCGTAATCGTCGAGTTGGTGAGCGCCAAAGTTTCGACTTCCCATTCGTAATTATTTGCATAATTATATCCATTCGCGATATCAATCGTTGCGACATTCGAGAAGATCGAGTTGTTTGCAACAAAGTTGTTCATGCTGTAGAAGTAGTCACCAAGTTGGATACCGTAAGGTTCGCTTGTGTCTTCATCAACTGCGACACCGTAGAGGCCACCGTCGTTCATGTAGAATCCACTGCCACCAGGGCTCTTGCTGTACCAGCGTTGATTTCCGTAGAAATCATAGACGCCAGTTGAAAGCAGAGTCGAACCGTTGAAGTTGTAATCCGTGTTACCGTTGAGGTAGATGTACGGAACGTCAACCATGACGATCTGGTTAGCCAGGTTCGCTCCAACACCACCATAGTAACCGTATTCGGTCACAGTACCGCCATCACCGTCGCTTAGGGTTCGGGATCCCGAAGTCGAGAACGAACCTGAACAAGGTGAAACAGTATCGTATGCGGTGCTCGAAGAGTACCAGCAAACACGGTGTGCAATCTTGGTCGTCAGAGCAACTGACTCTGCGTTTCCAGATGCATCGCTGAGCGTAACGCCAGTGCTAGCATAACGGAAGTCAGCAACTGTGTTGTTGTAGAACACTTCTGCAACGGTCATTGCTTTGTATCCACTGAGCGATGGAATGGTCTTTCCGGCCTTGTCCACAGTAGCGGTCACGAAGGTAATGTCGTTTGCTACACCCATCGAGTTGGTGAGTGCTGCACCCGCTGCGCCGCCATCGGCGTCAAGGAGGGTAACAGTAGCATCAGCGACTGGATTCGAGTCAGCAGTGAGGGTCACGTCAACCGTACGCATACGGGTGAACAAACCTGAGCCTGTGACATCGACGGAATCAACATCGACGGTTCCTTCGATGAACTCAATCATCGAACTTCCGCTGATCGCAAAGTCCTTGCCATTCGCCATGGTCATGTCGGTCAGTGTAAACTCACCTGAGCCAGCGGTTTCGATACCAACTGCGTTGGTCGAAATCGTCATGCCGGACATCGCGACAGGGTTGTCAGTGTTTTGTCCGTACTTGAACGCTGCACCTGCGCTGTTGGTGACCGTACCTGTGACATCTCCAGAGATGTCCTTAGCGTAGTAAACACCAGCCGAGGTTTGGCTGTCAAGGTCGAGGTTAGCAAGTTCAATTGAACCGGATGCAGAACTGCCAACGAGGACACCGTATGTGCCGCCGTTCACTTCCAATCCGTCAACAGTTGCTGCTGATTGACCTGTCACTTCAAGACCGGCATCGGTTGGGGAGGTGACCGCGATGTTCTCGAAAGAACCTGCAGCGTATGCTCCGCCAATTTCAATACCATTTTCAGCTCCAGTGATGGAACCATCCTTGAACATAGGCGTACCAGATTCTCGGACGTAATCACCAAGGGTGCTTGCATCGTTGCCTGAACGAGCGACAAACTCCAAGCGATCTTGGAAGTTGTCAGCACGGTTGTGCAGGACGTCAATGTACAGCGAAACCTTCGAGATGTTCGAAGCCGAGATGTCAACGGTAGGCATGGTCAAACGGGCACCTTGTCCTGGACTCATGTAGTATGAGTACGCATAGTCAAGGCAGACGTTGTAACTGGATGGGTATCCGCCACCATAGCCTTCAGGAGGCGTGAATGGTCCGTTGGTACCACCGTGGTAAGAGGTGTAGTAGTAACCCCAGTAGTGGTACGGGTAGTAAGCGTAGGAACCAGTTGGGCTAACGCCGTCAATGTTTTCCCAGCCGAAACCGAACTCAGAAGGAGCTTGGTAGTAAGCAGGGTAAGACGGGGTCGTTCCGGGACCACCAGGCCAGTAGCGCCACATGTAGTAGAAGTAGCCCTCAAAGCTCGATGGATAGTTTGGTCCGTACGAGTAACCGTAGTAGTCACACGACCAACTTGGTACACCACCGGTAGCACCAGCAGCGTAGGCAGCGGTTGAACCGACGCCGGATGCTGGGTCTGCAGCACTGTATGGGTAGTAACCGAGGTCAGATGAATCAGTGATGTTCCAGGCGTTGCCGTTGTCATCTTCCAATTCAATGTTGTATCGGTCAGTGATCATGTAGTACTTCGAGGTAGCGTAGTTGTATGTTGGGTGAGCGTTTCCGCCACCGTAGATACTGTTCCAGCCAACTTGGAGGTAGTCTTCCGAGAGGTAGGTCGACAAGTCGATCTTGTAGGTTTTCCAACCAGTGTTTTCACCGCTGAGCAAAGTACTGCGGTAAACGGTTGGGAGTGACATACCACCGTAGACGTCGACACCAACGGTGTTGTCAGTCGAGGTGAATCCGTCAACCTGTGGAGCGCCGTTGTAGGATTGGATACCCACAGCTGCGTTCTTCACGATCACGTTCTCGATGGTACCACCAGAGGCTTCCACCCAAAGGGCGGTTCCGGTACCTGATCCTGCTTGCTTGGAGTTGATAATGCTGGAGTCTGCGATGTTCACAGTTCCACCCATTACCTTGACCGTAGCCATCTCAGAGTTCGCAGTGGTAGCGCCGAAAACTGTAGCGCTGTTCTTCATGATGAACGTAGCACCGTCGCTGACCATGAGGGCAGCGCCAGTAGCGGAGTCTTGAGCGACATCACGTAGGGTTCCACCGTCAAGTTCGAGCGTACCATCTTGGATATCCATGTGGAGTCCATAGGTGCTTGAAATTGCTTTCACTTCGCCGACTGCGCCGGTGTCAGGTGAAATGGTAACCGTAAGCGAACCGCCATCAGAGATGTTCAACCAAGGGGTGCTTGTTGCTGTGCTTCGAACCTTTAGGACCGATCCCAAGAGGATGATGTTGCATCCATCGAGTTCAAGATCTGCTGCCAAGGTCATTGGCGTGCTGTCAAAGACATATGCATTCAATCCAGCGTTGTAGGTCGTAGCAAGGGTTGTGTTAGCCGCAATCCATGCGCAGTCCATACCTGCTGCGTCGAATTCCACAGGAGCGGGTTCAAGCAAGAGATCGATTGTGTCTCCCACGGTGTAGGTACCGTCTGTAGGGTACCATGAATCCGTGTGAAGGGTTTCGTTCTGTCCTGCTGCACCGAATGCTCGCAAGTTGTGGTCGTCGTAAGAGTTACCAGATTCGTCACCAGTAATGACCCAAACTGTGGCCATGCCCGTTGCATCGGTGATGTGAGACCCAACTTCGAAGATTTCGGAGCCAGATGAGTCAACAAGCGTAGCCGAGACGTAATGCCCCGACTTGTACACAATCGCAGCGACACCGTTGATGAGTGCGTTACGGTAGGTGTAAGCGCTTGCAAGTCCACCATACCAGATTTCCGAAGAACTGGAGGTTGAGACCTTGCCATCAGATCCATCGTAGGCGGAGGTAGCTCCGTCAACGAGGACATGAATCAAACGGACATCAGCGTTGGTGTCAGCGTATGCAAAGTCTGCAAGGCCTGTACCCGAGGTTGTCACGTCAGATTGACCAACAGTCACAGTAGCGTATCGTGCGTAGAGCATTGGATTAACCGTGTTGCTGTGGGTGATGTCTGCATTCTCGATGGTCAACTTGGAAGGTGCAGCAGAGCATCCAAGAATACTGAAACCGGTTGCGGTTACACTGTTCATGTGAATGTTCCATCCACAGTCGTTCAAGGAAACGCTCGTAGCTTCCATGTTGTTCATGGAAACCAAGTTCGAGGTGATTGCGTTGCCAGTCATGGTGAATGTTCCCATGGTGACGCTGTCAAATGTACCTGGTTGAATACGGGTCATAGCGGTGTTACCAACGGTCACGTCGTCAAAGACAGCGCTGTCGCCGGATGGTCCGTTTCCTGTACTCGATGTGCCACCAGGGGTCATGGTCAAGGATGCAGGTCCAAAGTCAACAGTCTTCATTGAGATTCCGTCCATTGCTTCAATCGAAACAGTAGCGTAGTCATCAGCGTCGAAGTTGAACAAAGTAACTTCACTGCCACTGCCTGCTGCGGAAGCGAATGCGCTTCCGGTTTGGGTGGTGGTGGAAGAACCTGGTAGAACAGTCGTGACTGTAGCGGTTACGTTGCTAACTGTCACGGTTGCGAAGTCTACATCGATGAGGTTCACGTATGCGTTGGTCACGGTGGTGTTCTCAAGGAACAACGATCCACCAGTGGAACCTGCAACGTTAACGATTGCACCAGCGCCGGCGTTGCCGTCGGTGTTACAGTCCTTCATGACACCTTCAGTCAATGTAGCCATGGTGTCTTCAGCGAAGTCGAAACAGGACGAAGAAGCCCCATCGACGTTGAAGTCGCTCATGGAAACAACTGTGCCTTGTCCGCTTCCGTGTGAGAAAGCAGATCCAACGTTGGTGAATGTCACATGGTCCATCGTGAAGTTTCCAACGTTCGAGTTGGTGCTTGGCGAAGAACCGTGGCGTGAACCAGCGGAGATTGCAGCGTCAGTTGTGTTCTTGAAGTCAACGTAAGAGAAGACGTGACGGTCATCGGTGCCTGCAGCGCAAGCAGCGGTGAATGCCATTCCAGTCCACTCAGCGCCGTCTGCACCCTCGAAGAGGATTGGGTCGGTGCTGTTGCCGTTGAGGGTCATTTGGTCGCATGTTCCATCAAACGAAATTCCCTTGCCAGCTGCGACTTGAATCACAACACCAGGTTGGATGGTCAAGTCTGCAGAAATGGTGAGGTAGTCGTTGCTTGGGTTGACACGGATTGGGCTGTCTTCCAAATCCCAAGTGGTATCTTGGGTGATGTCAGAACTCACGTCTGTTCCCTTGCCTTCGAAAGGCATGGTTCGGTAGTAAACACCACAGTCGAGGTTGCTGTTTTGGTAGCAGTAGTAAGTACCGTAGTACGACCAGTAAGGTGCGATTGTACCTGCACGAGCGTAGGTGCTCGACGAGTACGGCAACTCAGGCATGTTTCCATACCATGTGGTCATGCTGCGAACCAGTGCAGTGGATCCAGAGCTTACAAAGTGCATGTTACCATGTCGACCGAGGTTGATACGGTCGTTGGTGTCAGTGTAGTTGTAATCTGTACCGAAGTAGGTAAAGTTGAATCCATCAGGCATTGCGATGTTGTCAGCGCACTTGTTAGCCCATGTGTTCCAGTAGTAGTTGGATGCACAGTAGTAGCCAGACGGTGTACCAGCAGAGGAACCCATGATGCCAGAGGCATCTGCATTCACCAAGCCAGAGAGGCCACGGTCGAAAGACTCGTAGCTGCTACCGGTCGAGGATGTCGAGATACGGTAGTTGGCTGGGTGGGGGTTCGTTCCGGTGATGTACTGGGTACTGGTACGATGACGGATGGTTTGTCCCATGGTTCGTGTTTGATCCATGAAACCAACGGTTCCTGCGTCGTACGAGTTGGTACAAGCATCGTCGTACTTGTATTCGATTTCGTTTGTCACGTCATAGAATACAGCTTGGTAAGTACAGGTGTCCGTGGTGGAGTAACCCATGTCTCGCCATTCAACGATAAACATCTTGTTTGGATCACCGACCGAGAAAGACTCGGTTGAGGTGGTCTGGGTGTTGATGCCGCCTGCGACTGCAGAAACGTCTTGAGCCTTCATGTAGTATTCAACAAAGTCTCCACGTTCTAGGTCTTCGATATCAGCGGACCAGTCACAGTTCGACAACTGGCATTCTGCACGGGTGCTGCCAGACTCTTGAGCCATGACAACAGAGGTCCAAGAACCAGCGGAGCCGCCATCAGGCGTTACACGGTAGTACATTGTTGGACCAACGCCTGCAGAGGTGCTCACGTTGAGACCTGCTGGTGGGTCGCCTGCATCGGCAAGTGTTGCGGAGATCGTTCGGTCCTTGCTGTGGGAATCAGCGAGCGCAGAATGGGTGAATTCAGGCTTGAACGTATCAGGTGTTGGTGCAACGTTACCAATTTTGTAGGTGACATCGCCGGTTGAGGCGATTCGGCCGTAGTATCCCATACCGAGAGCAAATCCGCTCCACTTGTAGTTGGTGACACCAGAGTAGGCACCAGCGTAGTAGTAAGCAGGAGAGCAGTCGTTGTAGGAACTGTATGGGCTGCGCCAGAAGTAGGTGAATCCATTGCTGGTCACGCAAAGTCGGTTGGCGTTTGTTCCAGCACCGGCGGTTTCGTTTCCGAATCCGAACTTGCCAAACATGCCGCCGTAATCGGAGCCGAGCGTGATCTTGTATGCATTGGTGTAACCATAGGACCGGCTGCTGTCAGCAGAGGTTCCGCCGGACAACGAATCAGAGATCGAAGTCGAGGTTCCAATTCCGACCATTGCAAACGCATTGCTGGAACTGTCATAGAGGTACATGAGGTTCATTCCAGGGCCATTTGCAGCAGAGATGGTGAGGTATCCACCGTCATCAGAGTGCAGTTGGTCGATGTTCGACCGGGTTCCACCCATACCGTTGTATCCAGACGAAGCGGTTGTTGTGTGTTGAACAATCCAGTTCGAGTAGAAGTAGTACGACGAGGAGTAGAAGCAAGAGTTGCTACCGGTTCCACAAGACGAGGTGTCGAATTCGAAGTAGTATTCGTTGCTTCCGTCGAAGTGAGTCATCTGTCGGTCGAAGTATTGGTTAGCGCCAGGCGAGTAGTAAGCAGCAGCGTGGACATCGGTTGTCTTCACTGTGAGCTTCTTGTCGTCTCCAGCATCTGCAACATCTTCTACTGCGAAGTAGTAAGGTGTTGGAGTGGTTTGCGAACCTGTGAGGGCTGGGTCGTATCCAACGTTAGCACCGCCAGCGGTGTTAAGATCTTGGAACTTCCAGTAGTACTCGACGTAGTCACCAGCAGAGATTGTCGCCGTTGTAGCCTTGAATTGGCACTCGGACGATGTTGCGCTGCAGGTACCAATGCTAGTTGCGGCGACGCTTGTGTACGAACCGTTGTTGAGTGCGTAGTTGAGCGTTGGTGCGTTAGCAGTGGTGGTGTCGATTCCAGACATGTCAGTGAAGGTCGTGAAGAATGTGCGAGCACCTTCAACGTACGAAGTCACGTCAGAGTATGGAACGAAGTTCGATAGAGGAGCGTCCGTATCTGAACCACCAGAGTAAGTGATTTGGATGTAGGAGTTCGACGAACCGCTGTTCAGTGTGTAACTGTAGAGGTAAGTCGAGGCAGACACTCTTTGACCGATACCGACGGTACCAGCGTTGGTTTGAGCCGAGGTGATGTACCCTGCTGCTGTGCCAGAAGCACAGGTTGTAGCAGAAGTACAAATGTCAGCGGTCTTCCAACCGTTGCTACCAATGGAGTACGTGTCGAAGGACGGACTGTTCCACAAGGAAGTGATCATTCGGCGAGAAGCGGCAGAGTTGTAGCTGCTTCCAGTGAGGATCTGGCTTGCGGTGAGTGCGCCTGAACATGTGCCAGTCGGCATCGTGTGGCTGTAGGATGACAACGTTGGTGAGCCACAGTTCTCGAGAACTGTTGCTGTGACTGACGTTGAGGTCGAGCCGGAGCGGTAGTTGAGGTAGGACTTCCAGCTGATGGCGTCAACAGTGGCGCCGGATGGAAGAGCGTTGCTCGAAGTGAATGTGTAACGGTGCCATGGCATGTAACGCATCTGCGAGTAGTACTTGTACGTGTACCGGTAGGAACTCGAGTAGCAGTTGCGGTAGTAGCGGTAGCAGTAACCACCAGCGTTGCTGTAGACCTTGATGGTCGGGTCAATAGCAAGCGGGAAAACACGGTCATCGGACATCAACCAGTCAGCTTCCACTGCTGTCGTAATGACAACCTGTGGGCCGAAAACTTGGATGAAGTAGGTAGCCGTGTATGGTTCATCGGACCCTTCTTCAATCACGGTAGGAACTGGGATCTCTGCAAGCAGTTCGCCAGTTTCCATGTGACGGATTTCAAGGGATTCCTGAGTTTGCGTCATGTCTTCGCCGAGCATTTCGTCGCCGAGGTAGAGTGCAAAACCAGATGGAATTTGGATGGTTTCCGAAAGACCGAACCAAGCAGCGTTTGGCTCAAGCACAGGTCGCTCGCGGATGACGAGGTTCTGCTTGAGTTGCGTTGACTCGACGGTGTAGTCGAGGTCAAAGCCTTCTGCAATCGGGTACCGTAGAACGTTACCGCCAACGGTCACGCCTTCTTCAGAAGGTGCGACGTGGTACGGTTGTGGCGCAGTGCCAGTTTCGTCCAGGGTTACGATCATTGGTGCGATTCCAGTGATGATAGGATCAACAAACTGGTTTGGTTGAACCGCAACACCATAGGCCATTTCAGGAGCGAAATGTGTGCTGTAGGTGTTATCGGTTACTTCCCAACCGTTGGATGTTGCGACGACATTCAAATCAATGTCTTCCCATGCACCGCTGTCATCCATGAAGTGGACTGGCGTAGCGTGGTTTAGCTGCGCAAACTTGCCATCTTCAGTGATGTAGGTCTTGGTCGTTTGGTCTCTCATGCCGATCAGTTCATCGGATGGTTCGTGTTCGTAGTCAGTTGTCTTCACAGCTTCTGGCAGTGCAAAGAAATCATTCTCTGCTGTGGTCTTTGTATCTACAAAGTCCACGTCGCCTGCGTTGTTGTCGACGAACCCAGCCATAGGCATTAGGGCCATCAAAGCGCACAACAGCAGTGCGATGCCAATGCCGCTGAAGACTGACGTTCTCTTGGTGTTCTTATTTCCCAACATGTGTCATTCACCCATACGGATTGTATGCAAAGCATCCCACGCTTTGCACCCCTTATAGGAGTTGGGGTACGAAACCTTTGAATCCAAAGATTGAGATAGAATATGGATTCGTGATACAGAGGCCCAATTCGAGTAAAAAAAACGCATCCAAAGATCAAACTAATTTCCAAGAAAAGCCGATGAAAAAAGAGGGCATAAAATAAAACAGATTTCTAAGGTTAGAGCAGTAAGCGACCTGGGACCAAAAACGAGCCGACGACGGCATGAAAATGGAGATCGGTTGAAATAAAAAAATAACTTTTCTCGTTTTGTGAAAAAAGGAAAGGAAAGTAAGGGTCTGAGAGGGCCGTCGAAACGGCCCCCTCAGCGGCTCTTCCCCTCGCAAGGGGACGGTTGCTCAGAACTCGGGTTGGTGATCAGTAATCCCAATCTTTGTTCTCTTCGTCATCTCCACCACGGGAGAGGATGAATGCGCCAACAACGAAGGCTGCGATGACAACGCCAGCAATGGCGCCCCAAGCAAGTGCTGGGATTTCTCCTTCAACAACGTCGCCGGTGGTGTTTGTGCCATCATCGACGTTGGAGGTGTCTGCATCTCGTTGGTAGTCAATGCTGTTCAACGATGGTGCTGCTGCTGTGTTACCAAGCGCATCGACTGGTACCGCTGTGAAGTGGTACGTGTAGGTACCGCTAGCGGTAGGCTTGTCGATTTCCACATCAGTCGTAACGGTCGAAGCACAGGTGGTTGGCATGTTAGCTGCATCGAAGGTGCCACGTTGGTAGCACACGTTCCAAGATGCGACATCGGCGGTTTCGCCTGTTGCGTCCCAGTTCACGATCCACTTCTCGCCGTTTTCTGACACTGACATGTCCATAGCGGAGACGCCTCCGTCAACTGCTTTGTCAGCAGTAACGTTTGCAACACCCTTTGGGGTGCTGCATCCAACTTCGTTGCAAATCTCGACAACAACGTTGTAGAATGCACCGTGGTCGGTGTTCGATCCTGAGTAGGAGAAGGTGCTTGTTCCAACACCAAGTCCAGTGGTGAACGCATCGGTGCAGCCAGCTTCGCCTTTACAGATGGTGACGTCGATGCTGTCGGAAGCGAGCATAGTGCCGTCAACGTTCCAATTAAGGACAATTGCTCCACCCTTTGCTGCTGCTGCGCTGAATCCAGTGATGCTTGCATCAGGGACATCTGCTTGAGCGAGTGAACCGCCCATGAGCACAAGAGCGCCTCCTGGGAGCACTGGCCTGTCTGCAGCGAAATCGTACTCGAACATCTCGGTTGTAGCGTCAACATCGACGGTATCGGAAGTAAGCAAGGCCCAAGTTCCTGCATCGTTAACGTACCAGAGCGAAGTTGCTCCGAGGTCCTTAGCCACGGTGACATCCATCGATTGTGTGAGGACGTCAGAAGCGGAGAAGGTGGTACCTGGTGCGTAATCCACGGCGCCGACTGCGCTGTAGGTTCCAGAGTAGCCTGGAAGTTCCTTGTTGGCGAAGTTAGCGAGGTCTGCATCGACTGCAGTCAAGGAGAATGCGCTTGGTGCAAAGTACTTGATTGAGTAAGACACTGCGATTCCGGAAGCGGTTGTAGCCGAAGCACCACCGTTGTTCCAAATCGTGAGCATCAATTCTTCACTGGTCGATCCGCCGTTTGAATCGAAGACTGTGAACGAGACCGGGAATGCGGTAACGTACGAGTCAAGGATTGGAACGGTGCAGGTTTGTGCGGTGGCAGAGCGCTCGCAACCTGGCAATTCAGTACCAGCGTTAGACCAGGAGTATTCCAAGCCCATTCCAGATGGTTCATCAACGTCAAAGACCTGAGCGGACATCTGAAGTGGTACTTCTTGATTGGTGAACAATTCACCTTCATTCATCAAGTCCAAGGATAGGATGAGAGGGTTGTTGTTGCGAACGTCCACGGTCATGCTGCGATCGTTGTTGGATGGTCGTGCGTCATCAGTTTTTCCTTCGAGTGTTAGAACTGCGTCGAACATGTGTTCGCCTGCGTCAAGGTTCACCATCATGCAAGCATAGCCAGTGAGTTCGCCTGCGCCAGTCGGGTTGCCGTCAGCATCGAGTGTCTGAGCGGTACCAAGAGGCTTGTACATGTATGAAGGTTCAATACCAGTCTGGCAGGAATTAGCGACAACGGTGTTTTCTGTTCCCGTTGCATCGGTGACCATCAGCGTAACGTTCCATTCGTAGTTCACGCTTGCGTCGCTTCCTCGGTGTTCAACTTCAACGTGGAAGTAAGAGACACCGACGTTGAGGTCAGCAGGAGCGTCGTCGCTCATCATGCTGGTCGGGTTTCCTGTCCCGTCTGCGTTGTAGCCTTGAGCAACGGTCATGCGAGCAACACGGATGTCGTGGTACGTGCTTGCGCTGCCGAGAATTTCATCTTCGTTGGTGTTTGGATAGGAATCCTGAGTGAATTCTTCTTCACAGACGTTGTTGTAAGTCTCGTTGTTGGTTGGGTCTGTTTCAATGCATGAATCCCATTGGCTGTATTGAGTGTAACTCATCAACTCTGCAGAGAGTCCGTAGGAAGCATCGGCGTTGTTTGCATCAAAGGTGAGGCTGCCGCCGAAGGTCCATTCGGTCATGTATGAGAGAACGTTTCGGGTTCCGTTGGTGATCGTTGGTGGGTCGGTCGAAACGTTGGTGAACACTTCAACAGTGGTGGAACTTCCAACTGCGACGTCATAGAATGCGTCAGCGTACAAATCTGTACCACTGTCGGATTGGAGGGCCGTGATGTCGCCGCTGCCCTTGAGGCGAACGAGAACGTCTCGTGGATTGAAGGTGTCAGAGCCGTTTGCGATAACAGTCATTGTCCAAGCCTTGACGCCTGAACCAGATTCTGCGGCTTTGCCACTGTCCCAAGACAGATCGACTTGAATGTCATACCAGTTGACGACGCTGACCTCGATGGTCTGTGCGTCGTTTCCTGCGTCTGCGTCAGATGGCGTGTCTGCAACAACTTCGATGATGTAGTCACCAACGATTGGCGTCCAGACAATTGGGTTGCCTTGGTATTGGAGGGTGTACTTGCCGCCTCCTAAGACGCTGCCTGCAGTAAGTGGATTGGTAATGGATGAGAAATCACAGCCTTGACCACACATCACGTTTGCGTTGGAGTACGAGAGATCGTTTCCAGCAGCATCCTTTGCGAGCATGGTTGGGTTGCCGTTACCATCGGACAGCCACACGTTAACGGTGTAAGCCAATTCGGTGATATCAGCATCGCCGCTGTTCTGGATGTAGGCTTCGAATCCTGTGTCTTCGCCTGCATTCAGGGTGTTTCGGCATCCTGCATTTGTACAGGTGGTTTCTTTCGGGCTGGTAATGGCGATGACTTCGGCATCTGCTCCCGCACGGGCGCTGCTGTCGTCAACTTCAATGGTTTCTTCAAGCTCGGTGATGTCAATACTAGCCAGTAGACTTAGCATCAACATTGCAACGAGAATCATAGGGGTTGTCTTGTTCATTTCAATTCCTCCGATGGTTCGGTACTCCCTCTCACATCATGCGTCGTATTTATACTATAGGAACAATGTTTGTGTAGAAGAATTGAAGAAAACGCATAACGGTCAACGATAAACCATGCGCAGTACCCCGAACGACTTCTACGCAGATGCCAAGAACTTCAGTTCTTGTCGTTTTTTATCTCGGACTTGAGATTGAAGTCTTAATCTTAAACCCAATTTTCATGCTTCACGTAGCGCTGCCGATGGTGGGACCATCGAGGCTTTTCGAATTGGATATGCTGTTGCAAGCAACACCATCACCAGGCCTCCGACCAACACCCCAACAATTGAGTCATACGGCAAACTGAACACTGCCCCTTGATCTTTCCAAAAAGTGTCGTAAAGGGCCCTATGGAAACCAATGGCTATGAGTACCCCGTTGAGCATTCCAAAGACCGCGACCCAAACCACTTCCACCATGAAGGTGGCCATCACCATGCTTCGTTTGTAACCTAGAGCACGAAGCACGCCGATGGTTTTGGTCCGTTCTGACACAGAGCGCACCGTGACCACCCCGATTCCAGCGATACCAACAATCAACCCGAGCGACAAGTAAGCCTCAAAAATAGCCAATAGCGCTAGGACGAGCGATTGTATCACCATCACGTCTTCGGCGATGACTGAGGCTTGGACGCCTTCGCTGTTGAGGGAGCGTTCCAAATCTTCGGCGAGTTCCGCCGATGCGCTTCGAACATCAGATGATTTCCCAATCGGAGAAGAGGCCCCTTGACTGCCTTCGAATTCAGCCGATGGTTGAGCAGAATCGTCAACGCTCACATACATTCGCGTCAGCCGCCCATCGAACTGTTCGATGGCCACATCATCAGAGATCCAAACACCTGCTGAGAACAGATATGAAGATTGTTCCATGAACCCTGCAACCTTGACATTTCGAGTGTTTCCTGGGTTCGAGGTATCAATTAGCGAAATTGATTCTCCAATTGAAAAACTAAGCATGGTAAAACCGCTTCCATCGGCTATGGATTCAAGTCCAAAGGAGGCATCCAAGATCACCAAATCTTCGCGTGCGCCAACGGTCATCCATGCCTCGGTTGCGGTTGCGCCAAGGCTCTTATCCCACTGGTATAATGGCAATCCACCGTGATCGGAAAAGTTCTCATCGAAGCCCCTTAGAAGGTAGGGCATTCTATCGCCTTCGCTGTTCTCCAAGAACACCTGGCTTCTGTGAATGCGAGCGACTGAATCAATGGAGGATGCCACGGGTGAGGAAAGATTCCACTCTTCGGGTGAATCAGGCAATTCGATCGGTCGAGCCCGAGAACCGGTCAACAGGAGTTCATACTCCCCTTCAGCCTCTTCGACGAAGGAACTTGAGTAGTTATCGAATTGTTCTGCATACCCACTGAGCACGATGACCGAGAACACCGTAATCGAGAACATACCCATCACCACCGCTGTGCGCACCGGCGCAGCCAATGGGTGGGCAAGGGCAACGGGCAACACAGGTCCAAACCGCTTGGTCATTATTTTCGACTTGCCAAGCCGGCCAACGAGAACTGGTGCAGCGCTTGTCAGCAGCAAAACGCCGGCGAACACTTCGACAAGGCCTAAGACGATGAACGACAACTCATCGGGCGTCATGCCTTTTCGAATAGGATCAAACGAATGAAGCCCGACCGTCCAAATGAGAAGGGAAAAACCGAGCGCAGCAAGGGTATTACGTCCAGCATGACGGTGAAGATTCGACCACCTCTTCGAGCGTTGGCGCAAAAGTGTTGGCACCTCTAAGGTAACTGCGGGAACCAAGCAAATCAGATAGCAAACTCCGGCGACGACCCAAGCAAAATATGCAAACGAGCTGTTCAATCCAACAACAGCAAGCAAAGCGAGGCAAAGCGTTCCTGCTCCGAAAAAGATAATTTGCATCAACACAAGCATCCATGAAACTGAATCCGAGCGTGCTTCTCTTCCACCCCTCAGGGCGACGACAATGTTGGTTCGAGCCGTCCAAACTGCGGTGCTCCATAGAGTGATTAAAGCTAACAAAAAGCCCCATGCCCAGCCTGCAAAAATGGAACTCATGGTCCATTCAAACAAAAATGGTACGTCTTCTCCAACCGAAGAAAACATGCTTTGGAATCCTATGCTGATGAACCAAGCAAGCCCAAGACCTACCACTGCACCGACGATTCCCGAGACACCTGCGATCATCGAACCTTCCATCACAGCCAACGAGCGGACATCAGATTGAGACATACCAAGCGAGCGCAACGTGCCCAACTCACTGCGCCGAGCCTCAGCAAGCATCAGCACGATGGTGAGGACCAAAAGCACGCCCGCTGCGATGGTAAAAGAACCGAACACCAAGAACATGCCCGCTAAAACTCCGGATGATTCTGCTGCTAAAGCAGCGGCTTCAACTTTCACCGCCCGAACATTGAGGTTGACATCCTCGGCTGTGGCCCGCTCGTCAAACCATGCTTGAAGCATTGGAAGTGATGAATCGTCACCCTCGACCGCTGGTGAAAGGACCACGAGGTTTCGTTCGTTTTCTGCAGCGGAAGCCAATTGTTCCGCATCGGTGAGTGAAATTAGGCCAAGCACAACTCCATCAAGTTCAGAAAGGCCTTCCAAACCTTCTACATCTGTGTAATATCCAGCGTTGGTGAGTCGATAAGCAGTGTCATCCCCGAACGCGTAGGGGATTAGTCCCTTCATCCAGAAGTCGCTCGTCCCTGCGGTCAAGTTCAGGTCGCTGAGTCGCTGACTGATCAGAACGGTTTGGTTTTCAACAACAAACGGAGCGTCTGCACCACCAAAAGCCAAGAGCATTTGTGGCATGGTTCCAAAGCCACCTGCGCTCGACAACACTGGGATGCGCACCGAATCAACAGCCTGACTGGCTGCGTCCCAACGCAACAAGCCACCATTGAAACTGCACCAGTGTTGAACTGGAATGAACAAACTGATTGAAGCACTCCCGTCGCAGCGCTCGTGCAAGTCAACCGACGCCACGTTGGATTCAAATGATGGCCATTCACCGTTCGAAAAGGGTGTGAAATTGCTGCCTAAACTGACTTGCGGTGCAGCGTATCGCTCAACAGAGAGCAAGCCCTCAATCTCAAGATGCATGCCCTGATCAACTGAAAACTCCACGCCCAAGATTTTGGAAGGAACATCAATGTTGATCGCTCGTTGTTCGTGTGTTGAGAGATCGTTGGAAAAGGAGTGGAGGTAGAGGGTTGTGTCCGTTGATTCAATGGCCCACCATCCCATCTGGTTTGCAGCCAAGGCGTGGAATTGCCCTTGCGCCTCGTACTGAGCGTAGAACTCATCATCCAATTCATTTTCAGAACCAACAAGAAGTCCACCGTCATGAGCAACCGCACCGAACAGGCCATCGCTGGAAAGGGAGAAGCCATTGACGGACCCTCCATCAGGCACGCGCCACATCCATGCCTCGCCTGCTCCATCGATCTGTACGCCGAATCCAGTGCCCGTAGCGTGCCATAGGCCACGATTACCCGCATCGAGGTTGGTGATGCCAGCCGAAGAAAGAGTGAGCAGTGCTTCATCATCATAGTTGAATTCGATCAATGGAACTTGCAAGACTTCAAGCATTGAAGCCATACCAAATTCAGAAATGTTGCCTCGAAGCGCCAAAAGGTCATCCCCTGAAATCCGGCCAAGGCCGATGCTTGAAGATACACTCAGGGAGCTCGTTGAAGCCTCAAAATCCAATTCCAATCCGACGTCTTCCGCCTTTAGCACCTCATCGAGATGCCTTTCGATGGTTTCGACAATGGGCTTGATTGCTGCCGCATTTTCGTGACTGGAAGCCACTGCATAGTGCACGGTGTTGATTTTGTCCCCCACACCTTGCAGGCGTTGAGCGGTTGCTAAGTCGGTGAACATGGCGGGGGAAGTGGTACCCGCCAAGGCAGCCTGTCCGGTGTTTTTCACCACCTGAATGATGGTTGCGTTTTGAGTCACCCGTTCCCTCTTTCCTTCGGTTGTAATGTACCAACCCAATTCAACGCCGTCACCGGCGACGAGGCTGAGTTCTTCGGCCAACACTTTGTTGATCACAACGCTGAGTGGACGTTCTTCTCCATTGATGAGTTCAATAGCACCGTAGGTGGTCCCGCTTGAACCACCAAGGCCCGGCCAGATACCTGAGGCATCAATCGATCCGTTGAACGCCAACCACGTCACGGTTGGGATTGAGCGTGCTGCTGACTCGATGCTCGCACCAGCGATGAGCCCTTGCTGCTGGCCCGTCACTTCGGTCTGGATGGTCGCGTCTTGTTCAATTAAACGCCACAAATCGGATGCAACGCGCTCCTTCAGTAAGACTCGCTCGCCAGTGGAGAGATCAAGTCCTCCAATCGTGATGTCTGTTTGATCCCACTCAGCCTCAACCTCAGACTGGACGGTCGCATCGAGTGAATCGCCAACCACCAAGGAAGAGGTGATAATGGCTGAAGCGATGATGAGGCCAATCATCAAAAGAGCGGCTTGACGTTTCCTGCGCAGCACTGTTTCTTTGGCAATGGTCCAAACAACAAGGCGCTGAGGGACAAGCAAGGGTTGGATAAATATCATTGAAAGGAGCCCGAAGGAAAGAGCGCCAACAAATCCAGTTGCTCCAGTGACGGAGCACCATTGAAGGACAAGATAAGCAACACAACCGTCGGCCACAGGTGCAACAACCAGCACCACTGCGGGCCCCAAGGACACTGAGTGGCTCCGCGTCAAATTCCATGTCGCTGCGCCAGCCACCACGGCCAACGTGAACGACAGCAGAATGAGCGGCAGCAACAGGACTATTCCTCCTCTGTCCTCAATGTATCGCTGATGATCAGTCCGTCTTCCATGTGCAATACTCGATCGCACAACTCAGCAATGCTGGCATCGTGCGTTACAATGAGGAAGGTAGTCTGGTGTTCCGTATTGATTCGTTTTAACAAGGCGAGAACTTCGGCGGATGTTCTAGAGTCAAGGTTCCCTGTTGGCTCATCGCACAAAACGACTGCAGGTCGGTGCACAATCGCACGAGCGACAGCAACGCGTTGTTGCTGGCCGCCCGACAGTTCTGCTGGGCGATGTTGGCTTCGATCGCCAAGACCAACATCGACCAAGGCTTGTTGCGCCCGTTTCCTGGCTTCACCGGCAGAATTGCCAAGCAACAGCAAAGGCAATTCAACATTCTCAACCGCTGAAAGGACCGGCAAGAGGTTGAAGTCTTGAAAGATAAATCCAAGGTAATTCGAACGCATGATGGTCCGTTCATTATCGCTAATGCCAAACAATGGCTGACCGTTGACAACGACATTACCAGCGCTTGGCTCATCAATTCCAGAGAGCACGTTGAGCAATGTGGTTTTCCCACAACCGGAGGGGCCCATGATGGCAACCATTTCCCCAACTTCAAGCGAGACGTTGACACCCCGAACCGCTTCGATGGTCGATTCGCCTGACGCATAGAGTTTCCAGACATCAGATGCCTTCATCGCAGTGCTCATGCTTGTTGGACAACGGAGTGCGTTGATAAACTACCGCTTGAAACCCGGTACATGGAAGAGCAAGGCAACGGAAGCGTTCGCGTCATTGTCTTTGGACCTTTGATTGAATTGCTCGGTTCGCGTACCCACAAGGTGGCCCTCGAACACGCCATGAGCATCGAAGACATCGTGCATGCACTGGGTGCTGAGGTATGGCTGAAGCAAGGCCTTGCAGTGGCCCTCAACGGAGAGCAGTGCCCGCTTGACATCCACCCTTCAAACGGGGATGAAGTCGCCCTCCTCCCTCCGGTATCCGGTGGCTGAAGTGGCCTTGGCCCCTCACACAAGCCGAAGCCTTCAACAGCGTTGGCCTGCAGCCCATATTGAGGAAGCGTCATGATTGGTGGCTTGGGTCCGTTGGAAATGTTTGTCCTTGTCGGGATATTCTTTGTCTTGTTTGGTGCAGAACGCCTACCGAAAATGGCCAATGCAATTGGCAGGTCCAAAGGTGAATTCCAGAAGGGTTTGGCCGACACCACACGCGCTGTTGATCCTTCAAAAGCAATCGAAGACATGGACGCTGGTGGACGAACCGCTGAACAGCGCTTGTTCGAACGTGCAAAAGCAGTCGGTATCGACCCGGCAGGGATGGAAGTGAATGCTTTGGAAACGAAAGTCAAAGCGCTTGAAGCCCTCGAATCAGAAGAGTGAGCGTCTTATCGGGCTCGCTTGACGTTCATCGGCGAGCCGCACACATCGCACTCTGCAACTGCCCCTTTTTTCGAGCGATCTACATCAGCAGGCACTGGTGTTGTGGCGCGACATCCTGTGCAACGAAGTTCCCAACGCCAAACCTGCTTGGCCCCACGGGTCCCAACAGACTGAGTTGGCCGTTCTAATGACTGCATGACGTTTTGAAGTCGGTAATCATCAGTGACAAGGGTGGCATCGAGGGTTAATGCGAGCGCCAAGACATCCACATCCACGTCGGAAAGTCTTGGGAGATCCCCACTTGATGCTGCGGCTTCTCGAGCGTTTTGCAACCAAGATGCAGGCACGTCGCGCCATTCAATGGAGTCCATTGACTGGATTAAGAGCGAACGTTGAGGGCTCACACGCTCCAGTTCTGCCTGTTGACTGACCGCACATACGCCTCCCGCAAGTTGGTCCGGTGGCCAATGGAGCAAAGCCGCTGTGTCAAGGACTCGCATGTGTTCCTCGATGCCAGAACATACACCATGAACTCACCGCTCACCCACATCTTCATATCAAGGGGCATGAAGTTCCAATCATGTCATGGAAGGAGTCCATCTTGGATGCCTTTGATGTCTTTGGCCCTGCAAGCCTGGCTATGGTTTCGATGAGCGAAGCCATCATCCAACCGGTTCCTCCAGATTTGGTTTACATCCCGATGTTGCTCAATGAAATAGGGAACCTCAACGTCGTTCTTTGGCTTTGGTTTGTCGTTACGGTCTCCTCTGTAGCCGGTTCTTTCATCGGGTATCTGATCGGTCAGCGGTGGGGCCGCTCACTCATTGGCAAGTTTGGCTCATCAAGCCATGTCGAGAAGATAGAAGCCCTAACCGAACGGTATGGCACGCTTGGCATTTTCATTGCAGCCTTCTCCCCAATCCCGTACAAGGTCTTTGGATGGCTTGCCGGGATGGGCGCAATGGACAAGCGACCGTTCATCGCTGCTGGATTGTTGGGACGTGGACTAAGGTTCGGGCTTGAAGCGGTTCTCATCGGCGTGTATGGCAACCAAGCCTACGATGCAATGATGTGGTTCTTGGACAATGAAATCCTTCTGGCCATTTTGATTATGCTTGGCATAGGTGCGGCCATCTTGGCTTGGCAATGGTGGAATGGTTTGCAACCGGAACCCTCTGACCAATCTTGATTCGGTTGCAGGAAGCCATTCATTCTGCCAATGCATGCGAGCGAATCATTATGAAGGGGTGGTCGGTGGATTGGCTGTCGCTCGTGTGGTGTAGCTAGGTCCATCATAGTGGGTTTTCATCCCGCCGACCCGGGTTCGAATCCCGGCCCGAGCACTTTTGATAAAGGGCACACTGCGTACGCATAACGGGTGTGCAAAAAAACCAATATTTACTTTTTAGCGGCTTAGGATTTTAGTTCCTTTTCCTCTTTAGAAAAAACCAACTCCGCGTTCAAGAAACGCCCGAGCACCTGTTGTTGGCTTATGTGACTGCAAGAAAGAATCACGCAAGTGTTCCGTTTTGGTAATCCACCATCGCTTGATGGATTTCTTCACGGGTGTTCATGACAAACGGGCCGTATCGAGCGATTGGTTCGTTCAATTCTGGTCCTGCGAGGATTAACAATTCTGCATCCCCATCTGGTGATTCGAGCAGCACTTCATCCCCATCGGCCATCAAACCAAGTTGGCCATCTTGGACGGCGCGACCGTTGAGGTTCACGGTACCTCCAAAGACGTAAATCATACCGTTGAGGCCTTGGTCAATCTGTTGCACATGTGCGCCTCCTTGTTCGATTTTCATGTGAATGTAGGTGATTGGAATCACAGTGTCGATCACGGCCTTGATGCCCATTGTTTGGCCTGCGATGACGTTGGCCCATACTTTGCCATCTTCCGAGCGGACGCTCGGGATGTCGGCAGCAGGGATGTCTTGGTAGCGTGGTTGCATCATTTTGTCTTTAGCAGGGAGGTTGACCCAAATTTGGAACCCGTGAGTGGTACCGCCAGTTTCATAGAAATCATCTTGCGGCAATTCTGAATGAATGATACCTCGACCTGCAGTCATCCATTGCACATCGCCTGGGTTCAAATCGCCTTTATTTCCTGCGCTGTCCCTGTGTTGCATAGCGCCCTGGAGCATGTATGTCACCGTTTCAAAGCCTCGATGCGGATGGTCAGGGGCGCCGATGGCGGAGCGTGGATCCCAGTGGACAGGCCCCATTTCATCAAGCAACAAAAACGGGCTCATCAGCGAACCCATTGCAGCAGGCCTTCGCACTGGAAATCCGCCACCTTCGAGCACGGTGTGCGTTGGCACGGTTGTTTTCAGAGTTCGACGCTTCATGCAATCACCCCTTGCACAAGTGCTTCAATGGATTGGAGGTTGATGGGTTTGCTTGAATTGACAATTGCTACACGACCGAGCACATTCGCACCGAGATGGGAAAACTGAATTCTCATGGAGGTCATCAAGTTGTGCCCTCCGCCACCGCTATGGCTGGCAAGCGCAACGAATTTTCCATTGAAGTGTTCGCGGAAATCTTCAGTACTCGTAGAAAGCCAAGCGATGAAATTATTCAACACTGGAGGCATCGAACCGTTGTATTCGGGAGCGCATACAATAATGCCCTTCGCATCTTTTATCGCATCAGAGGCTTCCTTGAAGCCAGGCATCTCGAGGTTCTTTTCCTCCTGCTCCGTGGTGTACATTGGCAGATTTAAATCACAAAGATGAAGCGTTTTGAAAGCAATGCTGTTCGAGGCCAGTTGTTGCTCGAATGCCTCAGCAAGTGCAACGTTTTTGCCGGTTGAAGCTACAAGAATTGTTACACTGTCCATGTTCCAACGAACAACCGGTCCTTCTTCAACACAGGGGTCTCAAAGAGACTACCATCGAACCCTGTATGCAATCAGCAGGCCGCCAAGAATAGTGGGCACGAGGGCCATGGCCAATATTCCAAGGATGAGGCTTTGTACGCCTTCTTCGGAATCGGAGGCCGCAATCTGTTCTTCCTCATCCTCTACTTCATCACATGTGGTGATGTAAGGATTGCAATCGATTAGGTTTTCACCTTCTTCTGGGGGTTCATAATCGAGGTCCTCCGTTAGATCTTGGCAACCATCGGCATCGGAATCGGTCGCGTTGGAGGATTGCCAATCTAAATCTCCCTTTTGACAGGAGTCCAGAGTATCGACTACACCATCATTGTCATCATCTAAATCTTCGTCCGAATCCCGGCAACCATCGCTGTCGTAATCGAGTACAGCATCGGAAATCCAACTCTTTTTGCCACGGATACAGAGATCTAATCGATCTTCAACGCCATCACTATCGTCATCGAAGTCTTCCATTCCGTCGTTGCAGCCATCTGCGTCATAGTCGGTTTCCAAATTCGATTCCCATTCGAGAATGCCTGTCGTACAGAAATCAAGGGCATCAGGAATTAAATCGTTGTCGTCATCGAGGTCTTCCAATACATCTTGACAACCATCGCTGTC
>DUKM01000056.1:0-285 GCA_013329255.1 Candidatus Poseidoniaceae archaeon
GGTGTGGCTTTGTGTCCAACAGCGATTGCTGTTTGCACGTAGTTTGGTTGCGATCGATAGAGAAGCAATCCGAAGACCCCGCAAACGACCGGTGCAAAGAGCAACGGTAGGATTGCGGCGATCGGTGTTGTTGCTGCTATCGTGAAAAGCCCCATCAAGCCGAGTGCGTACCCTGCGATGTTGGTGGCTGTAATTCCCTTCTTCGTTTCTGACATTGTTCCGTCCATGATGCTAAAGTGGAAAAGGAGGTATATGACGGTGTGTTTTTTGAACACCACGAAATTT
>DUKM01000056.1:708-6048 GCA_013329255.1 Candidatus Poseidoniaceae archaeon
CCGTCTTCTTCGTGCAAGATGAGTTTGTGTGTGAGGTTGTGGAGCACGCCTTCTTCGATGCGCTCGAAAACCCAATGTTCGTTTTCAATGCGAACCATAGCAGGTATTTCGACAAGTGGACCCATCGCTTCACCGATGCGTTCAGTTCTTGTCTTCAGACCACGCAAGTCCCTCAAGGGGCTCCAACTGCGCCGTCGGACGTTCGTTTTAATTCGCTTGTTCTGCTCTACGCCTTCTCTAAATGCTCGTGCCATGTAGGGTCCCATCCCATGAAATCCGGAGATTCCAGTTGCGAGGCTTCATGAATTGCTAATAAGAAGCGCGACGATGAAAGCCCTCTCAAGGCCGATTTTCAGAGGGGCTTGGCGTGGCTGATGGCTTGTGCACCAACATGCCCAACACAGCAATCAGCAGAGCGGGAAGGCTGGCCAACAAGCCAGCAAGGAAGGCATGGGTGGCAAGCATTGGCAGCAGAAGGGCGACGCATGTCGCAGCACCCAACGGAAGCACCACGAAACCCATGGATGGCGATTGGACATCCGACTCGATCATCCAAGGCACAACGATGCTCCATGCTAATGCCAGCCAAACTGCCGGAATGAGATATACCCCCAAAGGCGTCATGGCCATCACAATCATCGGGATGACAAGACCCATTGCTCGAATCCACCATGTTTCTGGCCTGGGCGCTGCATCGAACCCAAAGGTCGGCATGAATTGAACCAACAGCATTGCCCCGAGCACCGCCGTGCACAGCCACAGCGCATAGAGGGTCGCGCCCCCCCCAGCGCTCAACGTCGTCTCCTTTCGCAACAGCAAAGCGGTGGACAACAGCATGAGAACAGCGATCACGCCTACGTTCACCAAGAGCGCAACGCTTCTCGCTTCGCCATGAACCAAACGCGCTTCAATGCGCCTTGACGGCTGCAACACAGCGGACAAAACGACGGTGGCATGAACCATCATGAGCAAAGCCACGAGGTGGGTTGGCGTTGTCGGGTCGCTTTTCCAATCCGACCAAATCAGTGGTTCAGTTGACAGCCAAGCAAGGCAAAGACAGGCCAGTAGCACGCACTTTATGGTCGCTTTTTTGGCGAGAATAGAAAAATCTGCATCGATGTTATAGACGCTTGAAGCAGCAAATAATTCCCCACCAAACATCACCATGAGGGCGAAGAACACAGGCAAGAGGACGGCAGAGAGAGGGGGGATCATCCCCACGGTGTCCATCGGCAAAGGATTCGATGCGGTGTAGGCTTGTTCTGGGAAAAAAACGCCTGCACTGAGCAGCAAACACAACGAACAAAACATCATGATTCGCTGGCGCACAGCCGTCGCAGCGTGGTCTCCCATGGCGCGTACGCTCGGGAGTCGATGGGAAGATACCGCAAACACTGCGGCACTCAGCGCTGCGAACTCAAGACCACCTTGTCCGGCGAATAAGAGGGTCAACCGTTCGACCACGGATGGTCCGTCTGGTAGGAATTGGAGCACTTCCACGTGCGATTGGTCTGAGGTCATAATCGCTGTACAACGGTGGAGGAACAACCCTGCAAACATCACCGGCGGGGTCCAATGAACAAGCATCGGCACGAAGCCCGAAGCCGCGCCGGCTTCGCCAGTAGTTTTCTTTTCAATCGATCCGACCATCAACCACAGGCACAACACGAGGGCCAACACAGGGAAAAACCACGGCAAGGTGTCCCCCAACATGATTTCGACCACAAGGACTCACCCCTTGAGCATGGCGGAAGCAAAATAGTGAGGCGGCCGAACCGAGAGGTATGGTGGGGGGCGAATGGCAGGACCAAGACCTGCTCGCCGTGGCGCGGGACACGCCATTGGCCAAACTCGCCGCGAACCTTGGGCTGAACCTTGACGCGTGGTTGTCTTCGGCGACCGAATCGCTTCCTGAAACCTTCCGCATCACTCCAAACAGGTATGACCGTGAATGGACGGAATCGATTTTGTCCTCCATCGGCGGCAAGCCACTTGCTTGGGCCCAAGATGGCTTTGCTTGGCAGATGCCCTTCGCTCGAGGTCAAGCCCCCGATGCACGGGCCAAACACATCATGGCTCTGATGCACGAATCTGGACGCATCACCCGTCAAGAAGCAGCGAGCATGCTGCCAGTTGTTGTGCTCCAACCCACTTCTGGCGAATTGATCCTTGACATGTGCGCCGCACCAGGTTCAAAAGCCACTCAAATCGCAGAAGCCATTCACCCTAGAGGTGTTGTAGTAGCGAACGAGCCCGCCTCCGGCAGGGTCAACATGTTGGTTTCTAACCGCGGACGCTTGGCCATATCCAACATGCTGATCAATCAACAGGACGGCAGGCACCTTGGCAGAATCCCCCCCCCAGGGTACGACGGCATCGTTGCTGATGTTCCTTGTACGGGTTCGGCAACATCAAGGAAAAACCGCAACGTCTGGTGGAAATGGACGCCTAGGGCCGGCCGAGGTTTGTTCAGATTGCAGGTTGAAATTGCATGGCGGGGTGCCAACTTGTTGCGGCCAGGTCACGACCTAATTTACTCGACATGCAGCATGGACCCTTGTGAGAACGAAGCCGTTGTAGCGGAATTGTTGAGGCGGTCCCCATGGCTGGAACTCGTTCCAATCGACCGCTCGAACCTTCAAGGTTTGAAGTTGCATGAAGGGCTTCGTTCATGGGATATACTGGATGAAGAGGGTGAACCTTATCTCGACCAAGCAGCCCTTGAAGCCCCGTCCATCCACGCTTCCCACTTCCCTCCCAATCAACGAAAAGCAATGGCCGAAGCACTCGAAATTGAAGTCGATGAAGCGCTCGAATCCACCATTGAAGCTAGCCTTTCGCATTGCGTTCGTTTGTATCATCATGACAACGACACTGGAGGATTTTTCGTCGCCCGACTGCGCCATAAGCCAGAAGCGACCCCCGAGAATTTCGCACGAACCTTCATTCCAAAGCGCTACCAAAACCCCGAATCTGGTTGGGCGCCGATGGTGCTTGACCAACCCCGGCCGAACCGGCATTCTATTTTCCCAGCTCCGCAGCCGATCATTGACGAGGTTCAACAGCGTTACGGCATCACGGACAGCGACTGGTCGTGGTGGCACCGTGGAAAGCGGATCAACATTGCACCGAAGTTGGTTGAAGATCGGATTTTCAGTCAACAATGCCCCAATAAAAAAGGAAACCTCTGGCCTGCTGGAACATTCCACCCGCTCAAATTAATTCATGTTGGTCTGCCAGCATTCACCCAGAAACGGAAAATTTGGCGGTCCCGCCAGGAATCAGTGCCTGCCTTGCGTCCGTTCATTGCCCCACCAAGGCACAGCCTCACACCCGACACGCTACGACGGATGCTGCGGGGATGGTCTCCATTGATGGACGATTATGTGGAACAGTTTGGGCCGCTTGACGAAGAAGGTCCAATTTTGATGTCATGCGACTTACCATGCGGGCCAGCGTTGGTCCCAGGATGGGTCGGTGCTCGTTTGACGCTGATGATCGATCGAGTGGGCCGAGACGTCTTGCGAATGAAACTCGATATGCCAACCGAGGCCGATGAGGAAGAATGAGGGTTTGATATGCGACGCTTGCTTTTGTTCCCGACCTTGTTGTTGCTTTTCTGCACCAGCCTAGCCCCATTTGCCCTTGCTGAAGACAATCAAGTGGACACCGTTTCAAAGGCAATACCTGCGCCAGAATCACCTTCTCAAATGCTGATTGAATCGTTCATGGACCGCAGCGGTGAATACCCTGATGCATCGGGTGACGGTGTGCATTTGTCGTGGTGGCCATGGAGCGATGAAACAGGTTCCGATTGGCCCGATGACGACGCAAAAGCCCGGATTGGACAACTCGGATTGACGAATGAATCCGTTACGATTTACGACGGCCAGCCAACGCGTTCAGACGCCCTCAACCAACAATACGATGAGTTTGTCATCGACCTTGAAGGCGAGATACACCTTGTACGAGACGACACTGGGGGCGTGGCATTGTCCATGCCTGTAACCTTCACGCCCAGGTTCAACCTTGACAATTCCACGGTGCTCTCCATTTTCATCAGTGAAGACAGGGCGGTCGACCACCACGGTCGCGTCGCACAAAATTTGGTGCGCGACATGATGCCTGAAGTTGGATTCTTTAACGGAGCAAACAACACCACAGAAACCACTTGGTTGATACCTTCGAGCCACTTGCTGGCTGCCGGAATCGATTTTGACGCACAACCTCACGGGTGGCACATCACTCTAGCTTTCTTTGGCAGCGTTGAGGGCGATGAAGGCAACCGTTTACTCGGGCTGTATCACACTTCAGCCCCAACCTCTTGGGACGGCGTTTCAGCTGGCAACTTCTTCCTTCCCATTTTCATTCTTCTTCTGTGTGCTGTTGTTGCATCGGGTGCTGTCATCGGCTCGTTTAAGCGAGAAAAAGGCATGCCAAAAATTGATGCACAGTGGTCCTCCATCGACCCGCCTGTGTTGCAATTCCGGCTGCTTGCCGGCACCCAACCCTTGTCCCTTAACGGGTGCGCCTGCTCTGAACCATGGGTGATACGCGGTGGCTTCAAGCGGATCAAAATTGATGCCGGTCGGCACCATGAATTTTCAGTCCGGTTCAAGAACGCCGAAGATCAGGACTGCCATGTTTCGCTCAATGTTGAAGTCGAAGAACTTGGTTCTTGGACTCAATACCTGCGGCTTCCATCGCCGAAAGAGGCTCTCCGAAGCGTTGAAGGCGATGGTGATGAAGCAACTGTTGGTGATGATGCATGAACCTCGATGACACCGACCGTGCGATCCTTGAAGTTCTGCTCGAAGACGCTCGCATCAGCCAAAGAGCACTGGCCAAGAAGGTCGGTATCGCACAAGGGACCGCCCTCAACCGTTTGCGCCGGCTCGAAGAAAAGGGCGTCATCAAGGGGTACAGCGTCATGCTCGATCCAAGTGCAGTCGGTTGGTCGATGACCATCATGGCTGGTTTGCGAATCATGAAGGGTCGGATGATTGACGTTCAAACTCAGATTGCGGCCGACCCTCGCGTATTTGCCGTGTACGATGTCACTGGAGATTGGGATTCAATGGTGCTTGCACGGGTGAAGGACAGGGCGGATCTTGACGATTTGACGAAAACGGTGTTCACACTTGAGGGGGTAGCCCGCTCTTACACTCACGTGGTGCTCAATACGGTCAAGGAAGAAGGGCGTCCTCGCCCGGTTGCCGATGACTCTTGAGGCTCAATCCTCGAGACCCGCGTCGTATTCATCGATGAAGGGGCCGAGTTCATGAGCCATGCTTCTCAGGGATTCGACAACCCTCGTTTCGGGCTTCAACGCCTTCATTA
>DUKM01000096.1:0-12348 GCA_013329255.1 Candidatus Poseidoniaceae archaeon
ACAGTACGTCCTTCGACGTTGACATTCTCGAGGGTGAGAATACTCGCCATTGAACTGTCCAAGTGGCGTGGGCTTTTGATTCAAACGGGTCGGAATCACCTTTCGCGGTGAGGGTCATGGACCTGTAAACCGCGCGTCTTGAGGTGGTCGCCGGTCCGAAAGGTGATAAAGTCGCGAACACCGCTAGCAAAAGATGGCACGCGAAGCCCCCGAAAGGGACACCTCGTTGGATGGTGCACGTCGCCGCGCCAGCACAAGCACCTCCGCCTTTGGTGTGTCAAGGCGTGAAGGTCACGATGCCTCGACCTACTATGGAAGCAGGCTCAATGAGGGCCTCGTTTCCACCCGAGATGTTGGCGAGGAACAAGCGCTCCCCCCAACCATGGCAAACACGGTCATTTCTGGGGATTCAAGAAACCTCGACCTTCCGGATAATTGCGTTCATCTCGTGGTCACCTCACCGCCCTACAACGCAAGTAAGGAGTACGACGAGGACCTTTCCCTTGGCGAATACCTCGATCTTTTGCACGGGGTTTTTGCTGAATGCTACAGAGTGCTCACACCGGGGGGCAGAATGGTTGTCAACGTCGCAAACCTTGGCCGCAAGCCCTACATCCCTCTGTCAAGCCACATCAACCTCATCATGTCAGAAATTGGATTTTTGATGCGTGGAGAAATCATTTGGGATAAATCCGCAAGCGCAGGTTCTTCATGCGCATGGGGCTCTTTCCAAAGCGCCAGCAACCCTTGTTTGCGAGATGTTCATGAATACCTCTTGGTGTTCTCAAAGGGCGATTACAAGTTAAAGCGCGACAAGAAAGAGCGAGCAGCGGGCCGAATCGATACCATCCCTCGCGATGATTTCATCAAGCACACCAAGTCAATTTGGTCGTTTGCGACCGAACGCGCCTCTAGGGTGAATCATCCCGCACCTTTCCCGGTTGAATTACCAAAACGTTGCATTGAGATGTACAGTTTTGTTGGCGATGTGGTGCTTGATCCTTTCAACGGCTCAGGCACAACATGCGTGGCTGCGAAGTCAACAGGTCGCACTTACATTGGCGTCGATCTTTCGCCAGAATACTGCACCATCGCCGAAACTCGCCTTGAGTCCGTCGAAGCCTGGGTTGCTCCAGAAGTGACCGTCTGAACCTCATTGAGGGGGTTGAACGTTGTCCCACGGGTTCTGAGCAGGCTGTGCTTGCTGAGGTTGCTGAGGTTGTTGCGTCAATGGGGGGCTCATCTGTCCTTGAGCCATGCCTGGTTGTTGCATCTGTTGTCCGTATCCTTGCTGCACAGGCTGACCCATGGGAGCTTGATTCAGGACTTGGCCGACGGGTGCTTGACCCATGACAGGGACTTGATTCATGCTTTGGCTGACAGGGGCTTGACCCATAACAGGTGCTTGGTAGCCGACTTGTCCAGTTGGCATTTGGCCAGCAGGCATCATGACATTTTGCACAGGATCGTCCAACACAAAGGCCAGAATGAGTCCGAGAACCAAGAGGGGTATAGCGCAGCAAAGGGCTCCAAAACCGCCCAAGGCAGCGCCTAGGCCGCCGACTGCGGCGTCGACACATGCCTCATCGCAATACGCGCCACGAATGCTGACTTCGACGTTGCTCTCAACAGTGTATACCATGCCAGATGTGTCGTGATCGATCACTCCGTAATACTCTTCTTCACCTGCTGCATAGCCGTATTCATCATACAGATAGCAGGTACCAAGGACATTGTTTCCGTTGCTGTCCGTGATGGAAAGATCCAACGTATCGCAATCAGCAGGGTGGATGACATAGACAGAAATAGCCCATGATTCATTTACATTAGGGGCAAACGTTCCCTCTGTGACCTTTGTAAGGTAGGTTTGATTTTCACCTGCATCGGAAACACTGCCAATGCCTCCGACCAAACCGACTCCACCTACAACGAGGAGAATTGCGCCGAGAATAAGTGTCACTTTTGTTGCGATGTGCATGATTGGCGGTGGATGCGGCCGGTTATCAATATGTTCTTCCCTCCCACCTGCTCTTTCAACCTCGGGCTGCAGACATCAATCCATGAGATAGGAGTCATTTTGAACGGCTGGCTTCCACCCTTGAGCCATGACCGGTTGGGATGTGGCAGATTTAGCCGGTCCAGACGGTGAAGACTGGAGGGTTCCAGCAAGTGAACTCGTGGCACGTCAAACCCTTCTTGCAAGCCTCTTGGGGGATGCCGGTCATGCTGGGGCACTGATTCAGCACCCAATCGATTTGTATTACTTCGCAGGAGGCCGGCAAAACGCTTCATTGTTCATTCCAGCACAAGGTGCAGGGGGCAGCAAGGAAGCCGGTGGAAACGGGCCCGTGCTGTTTGTCCGCCGGTCACTCCAGCGCGCTTTACACGAAGGCGGTGGCACAGACTGCCCTCATGAGGTGCTGGCATTCCCTCGCATGAATCAATTTGCTGAAACCCTCGCTCATCGAGGTGTTAAGGCAGCACCTTCCCTGCAATTCGGAGAAGTTCCGAAGACCTATTCCGATCGCTTTGTGAGTGCTTTTTCTGAACTCGGCCCCTGCCTTGATGTCACCGGGCTCATTCATGGGCAACGGGAGATAAAATCCAAGTGGGAACAAGAACAAATGGACGCAGCAGCAAACGTTCAACTTCGGATGTTTGAAGCCGTACAGGCTGTTGGAGGGGAAGGCGTCACAGAGTTGGAATTGGTTGCAGCAGCAGAAGCAGTAAGCCGCTCCGAAGGCTTTGGCGGGCACATCCACATGCGCCGTTTCCCCCTCTCGTGCGACCGTGGCGTGATTGTCGCAGGTCGGGCAGGAGGCATCCCTTCATTCTTCGATTCAGCAGTTGGAGGTACGGGGGCTCATCCATTGAACGGCATGGGTTCTGGTTTCACTCGAATCAAAGCGAATGAACCGGTGCTTGTTGACCTCGTTCATGCTCATCGCGGCTACATCGTCGACATGACCCGAATGTTTGTGGCAGGTTCACTCGACGAAACGTGGGTCAATCGACTTGAAGACATGGTGGCTGTGAAGGACACCGTCGTCGATGTTCTTGATCGCGGCGGGCTCTGCAGCGAGGCATGGACCGAAGGGTTCGCCTTAGCCCAAGAATTGGGCCACGCCGCTCACCTGATGGGCATGGAGCCGGACCAAAGCCGCTTTTTGGGCCATTCAGTCGGATTGCAACTCGATGAATCCCCCGTCGTAGCAGCCGGATTTGAACGACCTTTGCCAATTGGGGCAACGATGGCAATTGAGCCGAAAGTGGTTCATGTCGAGGGCAGCATTGGAACAGAAGATACTTGGATTCGAGACGAAGAAGGCATGCGCCCCGTCACAGCAGACGGGTTATGGCCTTCAATTACGGAGTGGTGAGCATGACAGAACAAGAACAAACGGAAACAGAAACAGATATTTGCGAAAAACTCGAAGGCTGGACGCGTGAAGACGTCGGAAAACGTATACCAATGCGCAGCACCCCAAATGGAACTTACTATAACGAACCAATCGTGGCTGTTTTCTGCCAATTCTGCGGATCAGAGTTCATTGGTCCAAGCCGTGAAGCCGGCGGATTCCTTGGCGGCCATGAGTGCCTCCATGCTTGGGAAATATCTCAAGCCATGAGCCGTGAAGACGGACTCACTGAGTGAAGCCACCATCTTAGGCGACCATAGTGTTCAATATGCTTCCTCGCTGAGTGGGGTACATGGCCAAGCCCTACGCCCCCAGTCACATCGGTGCTGTTGCTTCTAACTTCACAGAAATGAGGCTGGCAGGTGCCGTTAAAGAGCGCCTTGTCGAACTCGCCTGCGAAGAAATTGAACGCTTGGTTCCTGAAATGGAACAAGCGACGTTGGCTCAAGATGCCGAGCGAAAAACGCTGGACGATCCTCATCGCACCCGCCTCAACTACAACCGCACCCGTGGCTTGATGATTGCACAATTGAGTGCGGTGGAATCGGTGGGATCGGCGGCGGTCCAAGGTGGAATTGAACACATCGAAAGGCACCTTGCGGCGTTGTTGAAGCACGCCGAAGCCGCTGCAGAAAAAGACCGCGTCGCGACCATCAAACCCCGTCACCTGGAGATTGCCATTCAGGGCATGGGTCTTGAGGGGGAAGATGAGGAAGGCATGGAGGCAGAAGTCGTCCAAACAGAAGACTTTGTTGTCAGTCAAGGTGGCGGAGTTCTCACGGAATCCTCACTGCTGGCTCTGGCCAAAACCCATGCGAAAATGCCGGTGACTCGGGACGCTGTTGAGGAATTGCTGGAAACCTATTACATGGTGATTGAGCAACTTGAATCCGACATCCGTAAGCACGCTCAACTCGGTGGGAATCCTGTTCAGTTCATCGAATCCATCGGGCGGATGAAGACCTTAATGTCGTTGGGATGGATGCGATCAATGCTGAGCAAAGCAGCCGAAACGGCTAGAGAACGGGGATACAAAAGAATCGACGTCGAGCAAATTGTGCACATCGATCCGTTTGAATGAATCGCTAAATTAAGCCGCCGCCGTGTTCTTATACCTCCTCTCGTTGGAAAGATTGAGGAAATCACATGGAGAACATGATTGGAAAACCAGCACCAGCTTGGAACGCACGAACCTACATCAGCGGCGAAAGCGTCAACATCAGCAGCGACGACATGAAGGGCAAGTGGTACCTCATGTACTGGTACCCCTTCGACTTCACATTCATTTGCCCAACCGAAATCGTCGGCTTCGAGCAACTAAAAGACGAATTTGCTGACGACGGCATCACCGTGATTGGATGCTCCACCGACTCGTGGCATTCCCACAACGCTTGGTTCAACGATGAAACCATCTTCCCAGGCGGCGTCAATCACAACGTCATCGCAGATTGCACCCAAGACATCACTCGAGACTTCGGCATGCGCAACGACGCAGTCGGTTGCTCCTTCCGTGGCACCGTTCTCGTTGACGACGAAGGCAAGGTCCAGATGTGGTCCATCAACAACATGGACGCTGGACGCTCTCCAACAGAAGTGCTCCGCACCGCCCAAGCCACCATGGCAGGCGGACTTTGTGGCGCTAACTGGAAGAAAGGCGACGAGTACGCTGCTTGATTCCACCCCCGTCCTACCGATTGGAGGCTTTAATTTGGCAGAACTCGAAATTCTTGATCGTTCGACTTGGGAAGATTGCCTATCGGCACCCATCGTCGTGCTGATGCTTGGCAAAACTGATTGCGCAGCGTGTGCGACATGGACTGAAGACCTCACGGGATACCTCGCTGGGCCTGATGCTCCATCCAACGTGAGGTTCGGTAAACTCCTGCTTGACACCCCCGGGCTTGGGCGTTTTAAAATCGCACAACCGTGGGTGGCTGAAGTGGATGTCCTTCCGTTCAACGCAATCTTCGTCAATGGAGAGCGCGTCAAAGAATGGGCAGGCGGCAACATTGATCGCTTGGTCAACCGCTTGAACCGCTACCTGTGATTCATGCTTGCATCATCAGTGCTCGTATCAGCATTGTTTGCGGGACTTGTAGCAACTTGCGTCACGCTTGCTATCGAACGCTGGGGCGGCCTTGTTGGCGGCGTCTTAGGGACCGTGCCATCAACGATTGTTCCTGCAGCAGCCGGCATGCACCTTTCTGGCCATGAAGATCAACTCATTGAGAGCATGTCCATCGTTCCACTTGGTATGCTCCTGAATGCGCTTTTCCTGGCGGTGTGGGTTGTGCTACCAAGCCGTTTAACGAGCCAAAAACCCTTGATTGTCACGACGATTTCTTCCTTGTTCATCTGGGCGGTCGCAGGCTTACTCTTGCTCATCCTTATCGATTGGGTCAATGACTTGGGCGCATCACCTTGGGCCATCAGTTTAGTTGGTCTTGTGTTGCTGATCGCCTTGGCTGTACGGTTCAACTGGGAGCCTCGTGAAGCGCCTAAAGGCAGCAAGGGGGTTCGATGGCCAATTCTTGTTGGCCGGGGCAGTGCAGCCGCTTTAGCGATTGGTTGTGCAGTTTGGCTTTCAGCGCAAGGCATGCCGTTGCTTGCCGGTCTTGCAGCCGTGTTCCCTGCGATTTTCTTGACCAGCATGGTTGCGCTATGGTTGGCTCAAGGTGAAACGGTCCCCCGTGGTGCCGCAGGACCAATGATGCTTGGTGGCGTAAGCGTAGCCGTATACGCTATTGTCATCATGTGGGCGTTTCCATTGTTTGGAGCCGTTTCCGGCTCCATCATCGCTTGGTGCGTTGCCGTTGGCGGATGGTCGGTTCCAACGTTCTTGATCTTGCGTCAGAGGGACCTCAAGCATTCACTTCACGGGTCCAACGTTCCGATGCAGGAACCCCTTCAATCGTGATGTGCACATCAGTCACGCCTTTGATGCCTGATGTTTTTTGTTGTAAGGCACGCAAATCAAGCAAGCAACACGGGCAGTGAGGGCGGGCCGGTTCAATGACCATCTCGACGCGACCATCTTGCCCAATCTCAATGCTCTTCATGGCTTGCGTGGCCGTGTATGCAACTTCATTATGAGGGTCTTTCCAACCGTTCAGCAACCGAACCACTTTCCTTGAAAGCGCTTGATAATGCCTTGGTTTCATGAAATGCAGCGCCCCAGTTATTGGTTGCTTTCCGCTTCTTGGGTTTGAAGTTCGTGTTCTAAGTCTTCGAGGCGAAGCTCGTTTAAACGACCTTCAGCGGCAATGAGTTCTGCTTGGCAAGTTTTCAGCAACAAAGCGCCCTCTTCGTAGAGTTTGAGCGTTTCATCCAGGCCCAATCCGCCTCGTTCAAGCGCAGCGACAATCGCTTCCAATCGTAGTGCAGCCTCGTTGTATGTTGTTTTATTTTCAGTCATCTTCATTCTTCCTTGGTGTGAATATCAGTCACCGCTGCTTCAGCGGTTCCATCGACAAAATGCAGGTTAAACGCTTGACCAACGGCAAGGCTTCCCGCTTTGGTGATCACCGTACCATCTTCGGTTTGAGTCATAGCGTAGCCGCGTTCAAGCACTCGGCGGGGGTGAATGGCCTGAAGGGCTGCTTCCAAACCAGCAAGGCGCGTACGTTCGCGACTAAACCGCTGTTCTGTGGCCCGGTTCAAGTTTGATTGTTGAGCCAACAAGGTTCTTTTTGCAGCATTGATGCCAGCCAGTGGCGCTACTTTGAGCCGTGCATGGAGGCTGACTAAACGCTGCCTTGCATCACCAAAGGTTCGACGGGCTGCGTGCTCAAGCCGGTGATCGAGTTCATCCAGCCACTGCTCGAGTTCAGCCCGCACAGGAATGCACCGCTCAATGGCATTGGATGGCGTGGATGCTCTGACGTCAGCAACCAAGTCGGAAACGAGCAAATCTGATTCATGACCAACCGCTGAAACAACCGGTACAGGACTTGCCAGAATGGCGCGCACTACCGGTTCCAAATTGAAAGCCCACAGGTCTTCAGGTGAACCGCCACCACGCCCAACGATCACCAAATCGACCGGTGGTTCTGATCTCTTTTCTGCGGTTTCAGGACGCGCCATGCGCCGCGTTAGGGCGAGGGCTCTCACGATTTCTTCGGGCGCTCGCTCGCCTTGGACAAGCACGCCGATGACCGTGCGGCGCATCCCCGGCCAGCGGTTGTCGATGAGGCGGTGCATGTCAGCCAATGCAGCAGACCCTGCTCCTGTGATGATTGCGATGTGCTTTGGAACAAATGGAGGCCTCATTCGCACCCTGTCAAGTTCACCTTCATGGCGAAGCCGTTCAATCAACATCCGCTTGGCTTCTTCCATAGCGCCGAGGGTGTTGACAGGCTCGATTCGTTCGACGATGAGTTGGATGTTCCCTCGTTTGACATAGACGTCGAGGCTTGCTGTTACTACGACTTCTGTTCCTTCTTTGATCGATGGATGAATGGTGCATCGACCTTTCCAAATCACAGCGCTCAGTTGACCATCGTCATCCCTGAGGGTGAAGTAGGTGTGGCCCGAAGGGTAGGATTTCCATTGAGACACCTCTCCCTTGATGGATTGGCGTTGAAACATTGGCTCATGCGAAAGCGTCCGTTTGACCAGGGATACAAATTGACCCACGGCGAGCGGGCCTGTTGTCACCTCAGCGCGCCCCGTCATGCGTTGAAAGAACCGTCAACGGTTCTTGAATCATATGCGCTTATTGCTCGAAGTTCTTGAGCCATCCACGGCGCCAAAAGAAGGTTAACATCAAGCAGGCAAACGCTACCATGATGGCAATGATGCCCCAAAAGCCACCAACCAATTCCAACGGTAAATCGTCGTTGTTCATGCCAAAAATTCCTGCGATAAGAGTCAAGGGCAGCATGATGGCACCAATGATCGTCAACGTTGTCATCACTTCGGTCAACTGTGCATTCGATTCTGCAAGCTGCAGGCTGATGTTGGACAGGTAACTGTCTCGAGCTGAAGTTGCCCCTGAAGCGTAGTTGTTGGCCCGCTTGACAAGCGCAGTGGAGAGTTGATTCAGATCCGAGAAATAACGCGTGACGCCTTCGCTGATCAGGCGTTCGTTTGATCTGAGCAGACGCATGGTGACGGTGTTCAGCGATTCAATTGACTTGCTCGCTTCGCGTAATTGCCGCTTGAGGTCGTGCAACCCCTCGAGCACACCGTCATACCTTATGGCCGGGTCAAACACCTGAAATTCCAAATCATCAAGTTGACGCGAGTATGTGTTGAGAATAGGCACCCAGTCGTCAGCAATGGCGTCGAGCATTTCGTACAGCAAAAAATCCACACCCAAATCAAGTTCTGCGTTTTCGGCTTTCTTGAATCGCCGAGATAAGATGTCGAGCGCTGGAATGGCTGCATGTCGAACGGTGATCAGAAGGTTCTCTTTGATGAAGACCGCAACAGGTTCCGTATCAAGGCGGTTATCTGCGTCGCGGGCTTTGATGACGACAAAGCGATGGTTGTTGAACTTCTGAGCGGTTGTATCAGCGTCGCCAAACGCATCTTCAACCGCCAACTCAGCGAAATCCATGGTTTCGAGCAAGAAGGTTCGCACTTCTTCATCAGGATGTAGAACGTCCAACCACGTCAACCCTTGGCCTTCAATGGCCTTGAGTGCAGCATCTAAGGTGGTCTCGCCAGCCTTGGTCCGATTGGACGCAGCGGTTTGTAAGCGCAGTTCTGCCATGCAACGCCGTTGTTCTTCTCTCTCAAGACGGTTTCAGTCTTCAGAAGGATCTTCGTTCACTTTTTCATCCTCGGGGCGGCGCTGATGCAGATGATGGCGCTGTCTTGCTTCGACTTCATCCAACTTTCGTTTGATTTTTCGTCGGAGGAACTGCACAACAATGTAGGTGGCAACCGCATTTACAAGCAGCAAAAACCACTCTGTGCGCCCCCATTCTTCGAACAGAATCATTCCTCCATTCAAATCGGGGGCCGCAGATCGATATCGACGTCACCGTCGGGCAAACCAATGCAGCCCAGGCGTGCGCCTTCATCGACCAGAAAGTCGTCCAAACCAGGTGGTAACGGATCTGGGAGCGGCACTTCTCCGAGCATGAGCGTCACCATGCAAGCCCCACAGGTTCCCGACGTGCAGTTGGTTGGAATTTCCACGCCAGCCTCGATGGCGTGCTCGACAAGGGTTCTGCCTGATACAAACGGTGTTTGCCCGAGCAGATGGGGGCCCCTTAGAAAGCGAACAACTGGGCGAACCTCATCGTTGAAGGGTTCGAGGTCCAAGGTTGCTTCAACCGCATGTGCGGACATCTAAGCCACCTCACCGCATGTCTTTGTGGCGAGTCCAGCGTCCAGTTTGCTTGTTGAAGTACAAACCAGCCTTCTTCATCCACTTGTTGAACTTGGTAGCACCAGCACCGGTACGGAGGATGAAATCCTCTCTGTCTTCTTGGGCTTGGATGTATTCTTTCGCCGCTAGAGTTTGGTCGATCCAATCGTTGATGTCCATGAGTCCGCCGGTGAGGCCGCCTTCTTCGACGACCTTGGTCATCTCGTCGGCGGTTGCTCCGGTTTCTTCCAAGTCCTTTCGAATCAGTTCGTTCACGCCGCTGAAGTCCATCGAGGCTGGCCTTGGTGGCACGGGGTTGCGCGGTGCCCTGTCTTCCTCGATGAGGATGCGAGTGCCATTGGCCATTCGCTCTTCGACCAGATCGCCAAGGCCAGAAGTGAAACTTGTTTCACATTCCCAGCACATGAACGCCCAATCTTCGGGACGGTCTTGGTCTCGAGCTTGGCGTGGATCCATTTCGTCGCCACAGTGAGGGCAAGCATGGAAGATGAGTGCGGGTACGTGGTTGCGACGGAAGTCGACGATGTCTTGAGGGGTTCCTTCCAGTTCCAGCATTTCATGGTCACGGGCGGCTTCAAGGCCACGGGTTTCCAATTGGTCGCGAATCTTGACCTTTTGATCGTCCTTGCCTTCATCGTGGAGGTTGTTCTCCAACTTGACGATGAGTTCAACGGTCTTGCCGAGGCGGTTCATCACCAGTTTCTGGGCGCGGAAGGCTTCAACCTTGGCGATTTTAAGTCGCTCTTTCTGCTCTGCAAGTTCAGTGAGGACGTCCTTCTGCTTGCGCTGAAATTTGATTTCTTCAATCTTGGATTCTTGCTTCTTTTCAGGTGCGAGAACCTTGGAGAGGTAGCGTTCTTTTCCGTGGCTTTGAGGGCCAGCGGCGATGATTGTGATCACACCGTCTGCAATGTCGGCTTTCAAGCCGTAATTTTCGATCAGCATGTCCTTGTCGATTTTCTTCAAATCGCCAATTTTCAGGCCGGCATCGGCCAACTGCTGAGCGGTAGTATCGTCTATTCCTCGACGTAGTAAAGCGAGATAGGTGTCCTTCTTTGCCATAGCATCCCCTCCGACAAGTCCATGCGAGGCGCCACCACTAAGAAAAGGCTCGCCCGCAGAAGCGTCTTACAAACACAGGTTTCGAGGGTATTTGAACTCATGATTCTGCCGTGGCTTCTGTGAAAGAAACCGCCAACGAAATCCAGTCCTCAAGTTCCATCTCTTCTGGCCTTGCTTCCATGCGTTCATCATCAACATGATGCGCATAAGCAGCCTTCCAACGGGCGTTATGCCAACCGGACACCCGGTTGATGCGCCGAGGCGATCGTTTGAGGGTGGTTCGAAGCTTCTTGCGTCGCTCGGCAAACGCCAAGTGAATCATCTGACGGGCTAACCGAGCGTCGCAGGCCCATTCTTCATGGTGAGCATCGAGTGTGACGTACCTCGAATTGACCTTCGGGTTCGGACTGAAATGATGCGGTCCGATTTTATCTTCGAGTTCGCAATCCCAATCCAGTGCAACAGTCATGCCAAGCGAGCCAACATCGCTTTCGTACTCCATGACGAGGCGCTCCGCAAATTCTTCCTGAACGAGCAGGACCACGTGATCGAGGTTGCTCGTGCGTGGGTTTCTCAGGTACCTGGTAAGCAGTTCAATGAGCGGTGAGGAAATTTGGTAGGGGATGTTAGCAACCATTTTGTCAACATCAGCCGGCCACGCAACGGTGAGAGCGTCGCCTTCAATCAAGGTCAGTTGTCCAGCCGTTAATTCAGGAGCAAACGCTCCACGCAGGTGTTCAGCAGCAACTGGATCCACTTCAATTGCCGTGACACGACAGCCCACTTGGAGCAAGACTTCTGTCAGTACCCCAGGTCCTGGGCCTACTTCGAGAACATGGTCTTCTTCCCCAACATCACCCAATTCAACGGCGCGCTGAATCAAGGCATCATTCACGAGAAAATGCTGACCAAGGGATTTGTCAAACGGGAGTTTTGCCCTGAGGCTATCGACCAACCAACGGGCGCCTCTCATGCCTTCACCGGAAGGAGGAGGTCGATCAACCGTGGTTGGATATTTCGGTCATCCAGTTCCGTATGGAAGCGTTTTGCAAGCAAATCAGCGGCGTCAATGCCACATGCTTCATTCAACGCTGCAAGGGTTTCGAATCCGCTGGACCCACGTGCTTCGACCATCTGCATGGCTTTTTTATTGCCCACACCAGACAACAATTCGAACGAATGTTGCTTGAGGGACATGTTTCCAGCGCGGTTGAAGAACATGTCAATGAAATGCTTTTCATTCTCTTCGATGAAAATTTGAATCACGAGCGGAAGGTCTGCCTTGACGTGGTTTGCGACTCGGCCGAGGTTGGTCATGCCAAGCACACGCTCGACGTTGACCCGCTTCGAGGCATCGGTTCCGATGTAGACGCGTGTTGTGGTCAACAGGGGATCAATTCCAGCCTTTGGTTCCAATCGGCACAACAGCATCTGTCCTTCACTGATGGCGACGATGACATTGTCGGTGAGGTCGTGGTCAATCACACGGGCCCATGTTTCTTCCATGAGGGGTGACTTCTGTTGGGG
>DUKM01000096.1:12699-14891 GCA_013329255.1 Candidatus Poseidoniaceae archaeon
CCTTGACGTTGACCACCTTGACGGTTGTTTGGACGTCGCTGCTCGTCGCGTTGACGGTTCGTGTTTTGGCGAGGTTGAGGGTTTGCTTTCTTTGCTTGTGGTCGAGGGACCTCTGAGCGGCCTTCTGCAGGGCGAGAAGGTCGGTGATCTGCACCAGCACCAGTTTTGCTGCTACGGGTTGGCACCTTGATGTTACGGTCACGACGGACTCCAGTCATTGAGAATCACCACTTAGGGGGGGGGTTTCACTCAACGCCAACATGTTGGCGAACGATGTCGAGGATTTCCTTAATCTCGCTGTCTTCGATGGATAGACGGCGGGACGAGAGAACTGCCTTCACAGCGTCGTCATGCATTGGCATCAACTCAGCCAACTTTGCAGCGAGCTGTGGGTGAGGAGCAAGTTTTTCGGTCTGAGTCAAAGCATCACGGAGGGATTCAAAGACTTCTGGAATGGTTTTGTAGCCGTTTCGGTGGTCGCTGGAAGCCCATTCTGCGTGTTGCAAAGCAGCTTTCTGCTCATAGGTCAGGTTGTTCCGGCGTTCTTGTGCGTTCAACAGCATCTCACGAACGGTAGCAAAGTCAACGAATCGTTCTTCTTCTTTCATATGCATTCCTCAGTTAAGTGGGCGCAAGTGCTCAGGCCGAGCAATCACAGTTTTTGGCATGTTGCCGTCTTTAACAGCAATGACCCAAGCGACACCTTGTCGCTTTTGGATGTGGCCTGTGCGGCCGTTGAATCGGCGGTGGGGCATGCCCATTTGTTCTCCTCCATCGAGGACGATAGCGACGCGGTCGCCTATTTGGTAGTCATGCATTACTCGAGCGATGTTCACTCGGCTGCGTTCGCCCTTGCGACGTCGTAGAATGCTTCGTGTTCCGACTCGCAGGCCCTTGGATCGCTTCATGTTTTTCGACTCCTTTGCGCTTGAATTGGCAGATGTACATCTTTCAAGCAATTCGCCGACCTGCCTTCCCCATATAAGCACCGCGACGGATGCAAGAGGCGAAGCGGAGGTGAATTCAAGCCTTGTCTTGCCATTTGCTGTTGTGCAAAACCGTCAATCAGCGTGGATGTCACCCACATCGAGCCACAGCACATCGCACTTGGCTTTGATGAGCGAAGAGAGGCTTGGTTGGGTGCGGCCACCATCGCCGTGGATGGTTTCTTTGACGTAAGTTCCCGATTCACACCGCAGGGTAAACTCGACTTCCATCACGCCGTCATCCATGACTTCAATCATCGGCTCGGATGTTTCAAACACAGTCCGTCGGCGAATAAGGTCGGCGCGCCGATGAGCGACGCGTTCCGGGGTGCGCTGAGCAAGTTTTACGCCAGCAAGTTTGTTGACGGTTTCCTCAATAAATTCCCTTGTTGGCAAGTCAAAAGTGACTGCAGGCGGAGGCCCAGCACCCATGATCCGTTCAATAAGGTCACTTTTGGTCCCAGATTTGGCCAAGCCCAATGCTTCAGCTTTCTCCACCAGTTCCGCCTTTTTGAGGGCCTTAAGTTCTTCTTCCGAGGGGCCTTCAACCACTTCGATGACAGCAGGCAGGGGCTTCTTGTGATCGTTTTTGCGATCGCCGCGTCGATTGCGGCGTTTCTGATTTTTCCGTCCTTTGCCCCCGCGGTCCTGGACATCAACATGCGTCAAGTCAACTGGGGCTGTGAGGACAGCGTGTTCGGCTTCGCTGAGCGGCACCACACGGAATCGAATGGTGTACGATTTTTCAGCAGGTGTGTCTTTGACGCGCACCACTTCACTGCGGTTTGAATCGCGCAGGCTGGTGATGATGACGCTTCCTTCCGCAGCATCGTTGATCGATTTCTGTGCCGCCTGCAAGTCAACTGTACGAATCTTTGGCTCTTTCATTTCGATGACGAAGGGCCGGCCTTGACCCATGCAGCGCACATCGATGTCTTCCCGACCCATGCCGTGGAAGGCGTGTTCCTTCGCCTCAAATTGACTCAGCAGTGGGTTTCCAATGAGGTCTTGAACGCTCTTTTTGTATTGCAAACCGGTCTTGTCGCACTTCTCACAACCCCGCCCCTTGCACGCTCGGCAAGGCCAGCGAGTCTGAGGGATACCGCGTTCCAATTTCTTGTAGCGCCCATAGAGGTAATGGGCTCGGATATCGAGTTCCACGGTCAAGGTGAGCACGTCGATAAGGGCTAGGATTTGCGGCTTGTC
>DUKM01000096.1:15274-15618 GCA_013329255.1 Candidatus Poseidoniaceae archaeon
TTGAGGGCATCAGAACCACCGGCTCCAAACCGCTTGCGGATTTCTTCTTCACCATCGATTTGATCCTTGGGAATGCGGGCGCCAAGTTGCAATCGAGTGGCTTGATAGGGCTGGATGGCGTCATGGATAATGTCGGCGAGTAGGTTCGCCTCTTCGTAGAGGTTTTCACAGAACGGACATAGGGGAATCTCGCTTCGAGCCGCTTCAAGATGTGAATCCCTGCGAACGACATTGGCGCGAAGTTCAACACCTGATTCGGTGATGGTTTGTTCGAATCGTTTTTTGCCACCAAGCCGTCCCAAACAAGGGTCACAGGTGCCGATTCGCACGAGGTGCTTGTGACC
>DUKM01000036.1:0-396 GCA_013329255.1 Candidatus Poseidoniaceae archaeon
GCCAAAAGGCGGACAAGCAATGCTGTAGAATCCATGCCTCCTGAAAGGGCCATAACTGAGCGCTTGGTCATTAATCCACACCCATCCATTTGTGAGTTTGTAGGCTCAATCGCCACGGAGCATTTGTCTTGACAACCGCTTCGGTTTCGGCGAAGTTCTTCCCATTCCACTCTACACTCTCTGTGTCCATGTAGCACGGTTGAAGGAAATGATGTTTGAACCCTTGTTGCAGATCACTGTATAATTCTAAGTCTTGTCCGACATAGACACACTTGAGTTCGTCCCCCGTTCGCTGACGTATTTTCACATCGGGGTACATCTGGTCCTTTGGAGAAACGCAAACCCAGTCGAGCAAACCTTCAGGGATTTCGATGGTTCCGTTCGTTTCCACAGATA
>DUKM01000036.1:778-1443 GCA_013329255.1 Candidatus Poseidoniaceae archaeon
CCTCCAGTGAATATGACGCGTTTGCAATCAAATTCCATAACGCTTGCAAGAATGTCAATTGCGTTCATGTTTTCAAAGGTCATAAAGTCCGTATCGCACCACTTACAACGTAAATTGCAGGTTCCCAATCGAACGAACACATGAGGTATGCCGGCGTGGAATCCTTCGCCTTGTACCGAATGAAAGATCTCGACAATAGGATAGACCGTTGCCAGGTCTGTTGGATTGTCCACCGGCGTTTCGCCAGCGATGAGGCAGAACTCTTGGTCGCTCATTGACTCACTTCACAAAGGGCGGGCTTGAATCAACTGCATGAGTTCTTGACGCGCTTCAGGTCGTTCGAAGAACACGCCCCGCATGGCGGAGGTTGTCATCACTGAATTTTGCTTTTTCACACCTCGGCAGCGCATGCATCCATGGGACGCTTCGATGATGACAGCGGCACCAAGCGGTGCCAAATGCTTCTCCAAATCATCAGCAATGCCCTTTGTAATTCGCTCCTGGTTTTGAAGGCGACGAGCATGCAAATCAATAATGCGAGCCAATTTACTGATCCCAACAATTCGTTCAACGGGAATGTATGCAATGTGGGCGCGTCCATTGAACGGTTGAAGATGGTGCTCACAGGTTGAGTGGAATTCAATGTCACGCAACAACACAATGCC
>DUKM01000036.1:1871-2548 GCA_013329255.1 Candidatus Poseidoniaceae archaeon
CAACCCTTCGCGTTGTGGATCGTCTTCCAAGTATCCCAAGAGGGTCAATACGGCCTTTTCTGCTTCTGTTCGTGTTACCATGTTTCATTCCACCTGGCGCCCGTGTCGTGCATCAATCTCATCCAACTGGTCGAGGAGTTTACGGCAAGCTGTGCGAACTGCATCAGCCAAACTTACGAACTTGTGGTCATCGCCCACGTGCTTTCGTAAATCTTCAACCAACTCCGCTGGCATGTCCAGAGATATTTTGGGCATGAATGGCGCTTAGATGCGCCCTCTTTAAGTATTACTCCAGTATTACTCAGGTATTATTTCATCAAAAATGGAATGTTCTGCTAAGCATTACAGAAGGGTCCCTGCCATGCTCGGACAAGCGAATGTTCAAGGCATCCCGTATGGGACAGCACATTGATGACAGCGAAGTTGCAACCTCATGAGGCTCTTGAGCACCTGCACAACATCCGTCTGAATACGGGTGACATGGACACAATAGGGCTGACTGATGAAGTCATTGCCCGTTTTTGTGAACTCGATCCCAAGCTCACGCAAGCCATCGGCGAAGCGACAGCACGGTTTGACGAGGTCGTATCTGAATTTGGCCTTGAGACCCTTCAACACAAAGAAGCAGACCTGGTTAAAGTTCTGCAACATGATTTCGTAAACTTCTACGCGCCCGC
>DUKM01000036.1:2916-10736 GCA_013329255.1 Candidatus Poseidoniaceae archaeon
TACGGTGCTGTGTTGCACGACAACGGTGGCTACGGTATGCTTGGTGCAGGGCATGGACCTGAGTCTGTCATAGAAGCCATGTCTGGAAACTGGGTCATGGCGAACGTTATGACGCCTTCATTCAGTCAGAAACGCCTTGCTGAACGTCTCCAACGGGAACTTGGCCACACTCGGGGTTCATGCCCGTTTACCAAATTCATTTGCATGAACAGTGGTTCAGAATCCGTAACGGTCAGTCTTCGTATCGCTGACGTCAACGCACGCACTCACACAGGCCCTGGTGGGAAGCATGAAGGAAAAGAAATCAAACTCCTTGCAATCGAAAAAGCGTTCCATGGTCGCACAGACCGACCAGCCCAAATCTCTCATTCCTGCATGCGCTCGTATGACAAAAATCTAGCGACCTTTAGAGACCGAGATAATTTGCTTCTTGTCCCTGCAAATGATATCGCTTCCCTTGAAGCAATGTTCCAACGCGCAGAAGATGAAAATTGGTTCATCGAACTGATGGCCATTGAGCCGGTTCAAGGCGAAGGCAATCCCGGTGCTTGTGTTGAGCGTGATTTTTACGATGCGGCTCGCCGGCTTACCCTCGAACACGGCTCGATGCTGTTGGTTGATTCAATCCAAGCAGGCATTCGCGGGCAAGGATGCTTATCGATTATTGATTATGATGGATTCCAAGATGCAGAGGTGCCTGACCTCGAGACATGGTCAAAGGCACTAAACGCCGGCCAGTTTCCACTCTCCGTTCTCGGAATGAACGAACGGGCTGCAGACAACTACGTGGTTGGAATCTATGGCAACACGATGACAACAAATCCAAGAGCGCTCGAAACTGCCTGCGCTGTGCTTGATAGCATGACTCCTGATTTGCGTGCAAACATCAAAGATCGTGGTGACGAATTTGTCGAGAAGCTCATTGCTCTTGGTGAAGAAATGCCTGGTATTATTACGAAGGTGCAGGGGACAGGGCTACTTCTTAGTGCCGAACTTGTGCCAGAACAGTTTCCTGTCGTTGGGTTTGACGCCGTTGAACCCTGGTGCCGCCGCCACGGATTGGGCGTCATTCATGGTGGAACCAATGCGCTACGATTTACCCCGCACTTTTCCATCACTTCCGAAGAAATTGACCTCATCATCGATGTGGTTAGGGATTCTTTTGTAGCGTTCTCTGCCTGATTACGAGAGACTCGTAACAATGTCTTCTCGGTTAAACTGCCTGCTTGCATAGTAGGCTGCTAATCCTGCATAGACGATGCTTGTGCCCGCCCAAATGATGATGTGTTCCGTGATGATTCGATTCATCAACAATTCGCGCAATGCCAGGAGGATGTTCACCACTGGTATTGCAAACCAAAATGACTCAATGCCGTCGAGGTTGATGACTTGTGTGAACAACGCTGGGAAAACGATCAGCAACAGCATTGGTGCCAAAATGGATCCTGCCTCTTTGACGCTGTGTGAGCGCATGGCTAAAGCCAGTTCAATGGCAACCACCATGATTGCAAACAGCAGAATTGCTGCAACAATCAATGCCACGGTCATGATGGAAAGTTCAGGCAAGCCAATTACGCTGGATGAAGCAAGATAACCAATAGCAAACAACAGTCCACAAATCTGTAACACCACGCCCACGCCGGTAATTGTGGCAACAGCGACCCATTTACCAAGCAACAATTCCATTCTGGTGCATGGCAGGCAGAGGAGGGCTTCCAGTGTACCTCTCTCTCGCTCTCCAGCAGTCATATCAATGGAAGGCTGCAGCGCGCTGGAGTAGGTCCAAATGGCCAGCACCAACGGGATAAACAGGGACAGAAGCATGCCTGCCTGTTCTCCACTGGTTGCCACATCGCTCTGGCTTACGTCACCATCCCAACGCAACGGATCAAGGGTTGTGTTGACATCGAGCCCTGAATCTACAATTCTTCGTTCAACTTCTTCGGACTCCCATGTGCCTAGGGCGTCCAGCAACCTGTTCCAAGCCTCATTGGAGCGCTCTGAAGTCGAAAGGTGTAAAATGGCATAGTTCCATGTTGAATTCTCCTGCTCAAACCTTAGAACAGCATCAACAGATAAGTTTCGTACGCGTTCTAAATCTTCACCAGGTTCGGAGAGCACCGTGAGGTTTGGCAACGCTTCATAGACGACTCGTATGCTTACATTATTGATCGCTTGCTCAAGGCTTGGTTCCATCAAATCTGTTTGGACGATGACCGTTAACTCAAGAGCATCCAACTCAGCCGCTTCGGATTCCAAAAGCACAGGGAAGAGTATGAACAGCAATGGGAACATCAACAGGGGGATGACAATGATGGCCATGATGGTCCGCCAGTCGCGAACAAATTCCACCAATTCCTTTTTCGCAATTGCTTTGATGCGATAGGTTGCTAACTCACTCATCTTCTTCCACCTCCAGTGCAGGTGTTGAAGGCGGTTTAGGTGTGAAGAACGACCGCCACATGCCTGTGAATCGCCCTTCCTTCTGGTCATCTTCTTGCCGTTGCCTTGCCGTATCTTTGGTGAGAGCCACATAGGCTTCTTCTAACGAAGTGGAATTGGTTGATTTGAGGAGGTCTTCCGGAGATCCATCAGCACGAACTTCTCCGTTGTGAACAATTACGATGCGATCACATACTTGTTCGGCTTCAGCTAACTGGTGGGTCGAATAAATTACGGTTCCACCTTCATTTTTTAACTGATGAACCAACTTTCGTACGGTCCGTGCGCTTGTTATGTCTAAACCAGCAGTCGGTTCGTCGAGTAAAAGAATTGACGGGCCGTGGGCCAAGGCTCGCAGCAACGCAGTCTTTTGACGCATACCACGGCTAAATCCCTTGGTGTGACGGCCTAAACTGTCGACCATGTCGAGATGTTGAGCAAATTTGGCCGTACGGGCCCATGCATCTTTGTCAGAAATGCCGTGCATTCTTGAGTGGTAACGTATGTTTTCCCATGCAGTGAGCCGAGAGTAGAGTCCCGTAGACTCAGGGACCACGCCGAGGGATTGTCGCATTTTGCTGACTGGATTACCGTCTGCGAGCAACACAGTTCCAGATGTCGGCGTATAGACACCAGCCATAAGCCGCAGGAGGGTGGTTTTCCCAGCACCATTGCTGCCTACGAGGCCTACGACTTCGCCTGCATTGATGTTGAGGTCTACACTGTCAAGCGCTTGCAAATCGCCAAAAGATTTCGACACACTGGTCAGCGTTAACAGGGGTTGCATGTTCTCCACCTCACGAAGCTCTACCGGATTCAACTGCGGAGTCAAGGCCAGGGTGTTTCTCTTCAATATGGCACGCTCGAATGAGTTGCTGCTTCAATTGTCCAAAGATTTCTTTTTGTGAAACACCCATTTCTACAAGGTTTCCGATCATGTTGAATGCACCCTGAATCGCACCTGCGTCGAGGTAGGCATCGTTCGAAATTGCGCCGGATTGTCGAAGAACATCAAGTCGATCAGCGATGTATTGTGCTTCCTTTCGGACGCGAGGCCCGTCAACATGGGCTAAGGCAATCAATGTGTCAACACATGTGCGCATGAAAACCACCTTGATGCGCTCGATTATGATGGTTACCCTTTGAGTTGATGGAATACCCTTCAACGAGGTGATTCTGTCAACTCGACGAGAACGCCACCTGTTGACTTTGGATGGACAAAGGCGATTTGCTTGCCACCGGCACCCATCCTCGGCTTCTCATCGATCATCACGACACCGTTGTCTTTGAGGTGTTGAATGAGCCCGAGTAAATCACCCACGCGGAAACAGATTTGCTGTACGCCGGGTCCTCTCTTGGCTAGAAATCGACCAATTGGGGTGTCTTCAGAAGTGGGTTCTAGCAGTTCCACCATCGGCGGATGAGCGCTGGAATTCTCAGGTTCCTCCGATGTTGAAAAAAAGCGAGTCGTGACACCTTGATCTACGACGGTTTCATCCTGATCTGCTTGTTTAAGACCAAGGAGATTCCAAAACTCAGATGCACCATCGAGTTGTGCTGTCGCAATACCGATGTGGTCAATGTGAATGGGTCCAAACTTCATAGCATCCCCTCAAAATCCACTCGGTGCCATCCATGTGCCGAACACATCTTTCATGGCTTGCATAATCTCACCAAGCGTGCAACCCGCCTTTACAGCCTCAATGACGAGTGGGAAGAGGTTATCATCGCTTGCAGCAGCAATACGGATTTTTCCAAGGTTCGCTTCACATTGTTGCTCATCTCGATGGTTTCGTAAGTCCTCCAGTTTTTTACACTGGGCTTCACCAACTGTGGGGTCGAGCTTCAACACTTCTGTTGTAGAGGTTTCTTCCATTACACCATGGTTGACGCCAACGATCAGGCGTGAGCCTGCTTCGACGTCGTTGAGGTGGGCATAGGCTGCGTTGTGAATTTCACGTTGCTGCCATCCTTGTTCAATGGCCTTCATTGCGCCTCCAAGAGACTCAATGGTCTTTATTTGGGCCAATGCTTCGTCATGAATTCGCTTTGTCAATTGCTCGACGTGGTACGATCCACCAAGCGGGTCCACGACATCAGCAGCGCCACTTTCTTCTGCGATGATTTGTTGGGTTCGTAAGGCGACCGTTGCGGATTTTTCGGTAGGTAATCCAAGCGCCTCATCGTATGAATTTGTGTGGAGGCTTTGCGTTCCACCACATACTGCGGCCAAGGCTTGGATGGTCACTCTCGCCACGTTGTTAAGTGGCTGTTGTGCAGTCAGGCTCACGCCTGCCACCTGTGTGTGAAACCTCAGCATGGCGGACTTAGGATTCTTGGGTTGGTAGCGTTCGCTGATCAGTTCATACCATAATGTGCGGGCAGCCCTAAACTTCGATGCCTCTTCAAAGAAGTCATTATGGCAATTGAAAAAGAACGAAAGTCTTGGTCCAAATGTATCAATATCCAGTCCGGATTCAATGGCCGCATCGACATACTCCAAGGCATTCGCCAACGTAAAGGCAACTTCCTGAACAGCTGTAGACCCTGCCTCTCGAATATGGTAGCCTGAAATTGATATTGTATTCCAACGTGGAACTTCAGCCGCGCAGTATTCGAAGATGTCAGTGATCAAGCGCATGCTTTGTTTTGGTGGGAATACATATGTCCCCCGTGCGATGTATTCCTTGAGAATATCATTTTGAATGGTTCCGAGAACTTCGTTCGAGGCAACGCCTTGTTCTTCTGCCACCGCTATGTACATGGCAAGCAGAATCATTGCTGGGGCGTTGATTGTCATCGAAGTGCTCACTTTGTCCAGCGGAATGCCTTGGAGCAATTCCCTCATGTCGTCGAGTTGTGAAATGGATACGCCAACCTTTCCAACTTCCCCAAACGACATTTCATCATCAGCATCTAAGCCAAGTTGTGTTGGTAAATCAAAAGCAACGGAGAGACCTTTTTGGCCACGTTCCAGCAAGAGTTTGAAGCGTTCATTTGTGGCTGATGCGCTCGAGAACCCCGCATATTGTCGCATGGTCCACAAGCGCGACCGATACATTGTGGAGTGAATGCCGCGCGTGTAGGGTGGGCTTCCTGCTGATCCTAATTCGGTCTCTTCTGAACCTGCTTGACGAACCGTTTCAGGCGTGCTTTGCAGCGGCAAATCGAGACCGCTTAGGGTGTTCCACTGTTCCTTACGTTCAGTGACCATGCCTTGCCCAAGAGGACGGGCTTCATCAAGACTCGCTTGGTTCAATCGTGGTCGTGACCGTCTGGGCCATGTACGTGGCCATGAGACAGTTCTTCTTCCGAGGCTTCTCGAAGTTCCACAACCTCCACAGAGAAGGTAAGCGATTGTCCAGCCAAAGCGTGGTTGAAATCTGCGGTAACCGTCTCATCAGTGAGGCTGGTAATTGTGAAAGGGGATGGTCCGTGAGGCATTTGGGCGACCAGTTGCATTCCCACTTCGAGGCTTGACTCTTCTTCGAGTTGCTTGAATTGTTCTCGAGGAATTTCCATCACTGCATCTTTGTCTCGGTCTCCATAAGCACGGTCTGAGGTCAGGGTGAATTCCCTTCGCTCACCGACTTTAGCGCCCATGATTTCGTCTTCAAAACCAGGGATCATTTGCTTATGTCCAACGAGGAAGGTCAATGGGTCACGTCCCTCGCTGCTGTCGAAGACTTCACCATTCTCGGGGAGAGTTCCCGTATAATGCACGCTTGCTACCATGTTTTCACTGACTGTATTTTCTGCCATATATTCACCTTCTTGTTGTCATTTTATTGACTAAATCACGAAGTCGCTGAGCCACGGCTTCGGGAAGAATCTCTTCGAGGACCTTCTGATCAATGAATTCCATTGAATCGATCACGCCCATTCGCTCACCCTTTGCCCAGACTTGTCCAAGGATGTTGGAACGATGTTCTTCTGGGATGTTCGGGTTGTCCAAGATATCTCTTGCCGCATACTTGTATTCCAAGTACTTTTGACGGTTCAATTTCTTCTCTTGCTTTTGTCGGCCGCCACCTTTTTTGTCGTGGCGTCGGCGTTTCCTTCGACGGTCGCTGGATGTTTTTGCAACCGTTACAACGACGTTTTTGAAGACGTTTTTTGCAGCCGCTTCATCGGCGTTAGAAGTGGCGGGAGTCGCCACTGCAGTTGGAGCGATGGATTCGACGCTGACCAACACGGGATCAGCGACCGTCACGGGTTCAGCCTCTACTGTTTCAGCTGCCGGTTCTGAGTTTGCCTTGACTTTGGCCTTGGCATTTTGGCGGGAGATCTCAGATTTCCTACGTAGTTCGGCCATCCGATCTTCGTGGGACACCTGCGGTTGTGCAGGGGCTTTTTGTGCTACGGAGTTTGTCATTGTGGGGGAGCTCTTATCCGGGCCAGGAGAGGTTTGTTGTGCTTTTGAAGACCCGCCGGATTGTCGCTTCATTCTCTCCATGGCTTCTTTTTGTTTTTTGGCCAATTCCGACATGCCATCGGTGGATTCGGCTTGAGGTGTTGCGGGTCGCACAGGGGCTGCACGCCGTTCGGTGGCTTTGCGATCGGTTTGCCGCTTATTGCGTTGAGCGGAAGCATTCGGTGCGAACGGATTGAACGGTTCGTCCCGCTTTTTCCTTCCGCTGCGCTCGCTAATGTTGGTGGCCCCCGCTTTGTCCCGCTTGTGACCGTATAAAAACCATGAGTGTAGTTTTGGACTGTTAAACCGCCCATGTCACGGGTGTTTGATCGGTTCGAAGGTACTGATCTACAGCACTTTGCTCATAGGTTGTCGTCCGCCCATGATTCAATTCAATATGGCCCAAAAGAGCAATCATTGAACCGTTATCGATGCAATACATCCGGGGCGGGGCGTGAGAGGTTGCTTCGCGTTCTTCCGCCATCAGTGTGCACATTTCGCGCAATCTGGTGTTGCAGGCTACGCCACCACCAAGCAACAGTTCAGTTTTACCGGTGTGGGCAAGTGCGCGCTCAGCAATCTCAACGCAGGCAGCAAATGCATGTTCTTGGAGCGACCAGCACACCGCACCTAAATCGGCTCCATTATCCAATAGGCGTTGTGCCGCAGTCATTACGCCGGAGAACGCCAAATCCATACCTCGAACGGCGAAGGGCAGTTCAAGTCCAACAAGGCTGGCACCTGTGTTTTCGGCGAGCCACTCCGATGCAAGTTTTTCAATCACGGGACCGCCAGGAAAAGGGATACCTTGACCACGTGCAAACTTATCCAACATGTTGCCAATGCCGATGTCGAGGGTTTCGCCGAGCACCCGGTAACGCCCGTCTAAGTGCGCTATCACTTGCGTATTTCCCCCTGATACGTACAGTAAAATGGGGTCTTGACAACCGCACTGCTGGCGCCC
>DUKM01000036.1:11045-11197 GCA_013329255.1 Candidatus Poseidoniaceae archaeon
ATTTCTATGTGTGCGACACAATGATTCACACCAATCAGAGGCACTGCTAATCGGCTGGAAAGGCCCCTTGCAATTGCCGCACCTACCCTGAGGCACGGGCCAAGGCCGGGGCCTTGTGAGTATGCGATTGCCCCGATGTCGGAAGGCGTGAT
>DUKM01000074.1:0-2177 GCA_013329255.1 Candidatus Poseidoniaceae archaeon
TACAACCAATCCGATATAGCCAACGCAAGCCTTGTTGAAGGCGGCGAACTTATTTCAAAAACCATTGAATTTGAAATAGATGTATCGAAACAGACCTTGGCATTTCTCCCCTTTGTCGATGACGAAACCAAGATAGAAGTCCGGGTCACTGAAACTGGAGCCCGCTCGTGTTGGAGCGTCCAAGACCTTGGCGATTGGGGCTACATTTTGATCGGTGCTGAACTTGGTGGAGGGCGAGAAACTGCAATGCTTTCCGGTGGTTCTGCTGGAATCCCTGCATGGTGGATGGCGTTCACTTCTCTTTCTCTTTCCGGCATCACACTGCTCGTGCTTTACCCGCTGATGTACAAGATCTACCACCAGGACAGCGACGACATTCTTTCACGCTCCCACATCAACCGACTGGTTGAAGATATTCTTTCACGGACCGCAACGAGGCTAAACATCAACGTCGATTGGGAACTCTACAAGATCGAACCAAGAGAACTGTCAATCGACATCATGGTCCCCTACAAGAATACGGAATCGACCCTCATTGACAGCAAGGATGTCCGCGCCGAAGTGCTTCGTGAAATTCTTGATGAATTTGCTCTGTTCCGTGTGTTCAAGCCCGTGCAGCTCACCGTTCGTACCATCGGTGTCAATCAAGGCATTGACTTCGATTCGGGCGTTGGCATCGGGACATCAGCCGAAGAAGAAACAGAAGAAACTCAAAATTATTCTTCATTCTTTTCCGAACTTCACACCCTCTCAAGGGTCGAAGATGAGGTTCGAGAAAGCCTCGAACTGTTCTTTGCTCGACGCAACGACGTGGCGATGGAGGGTGCAGTGGTCACCAGCGATGACCGTGTTATCTTCGTTTCAGTCATCTACCGCCCGACCCAGCGCTTTGCTTTCTTCCGGTTCAAGAAAACCCGCGACGAAGTGCAAACTGAACTTCACCGGTTTATCTCCGAGCGAAACTCAGAACTCCTCGGTTCTCAGGACCTTATCGTCAAAGGCCGAAATCAAGTTTCGACGCTCGCCGATCGCTCTGGAGCGGGACGAGTTGAGCGAGCCGCAAACAGCGACGAGCGAATTGTTGCCGTTGCTAAGCAGGACGGTCTGGGAGGCAAAATGCTTCAGACGAAACTCCTTGGAAACACGCTCTCCACCGTTGAGTACATGGCCAACGAGAAGCGTGAAATGATCAACAAGTGGGGCTTCTGGGGCCTTATTGTCTTCGTTTGGATTCCATTCATGGCATCCGGAGTGTTGGTTGGTGCCATGCTTGGTCTTCTTTCCAGAATGAACTTCATGCGTGTGTTGTCTGCAACCTTCATCGGAGGTTCCATCGCTTCCATCACTTGGGCCTACACCGCTGAAGGTATTGTGAAATTCATGCACCAGTACAAGCTCGAAGCCGTGATTCCACTCATCATCATCGTGTTCGTTGCCGCCGCTTTCCTGCACATTCGTTCGACAAAAATGCGACGACAGACCGAACTGTTTGAAGACACGCTATTGGACAATTTCCACGCCAACATCCAAGCCAAATACGGCGAACAGTGATGAGGGATCGTTCATGCAAACGACAACAGAAACCACAGCCAAGGATGGCCATGTGGGTGAGAAAGCAAAAATCGGCATCGTGACGGTCAGTGACCGAGCGAGCCAAGGCGCTTACGAAGACGAAGGCGGTCCTGCCATTCTCGCCTTCATCGAGCAAGCCATAGCAAGCCCGTGCACCGTGCATTACCGTTGCGTGGCGGATGACCGCCAAACCATTGCCTCGACGCTGATTGAATTGGTTGATGAGTTAGGTTGCGATGTTGTGGTGACAACAGGTGGAACTGGGCCTGCGGAAAGGGACGTAACACCAGAAGCAACCGAAGAGGTTCTCGACCGAATCCTCCCCGGCTTTGGCGAGCAAATGAGAGCCATTTCGCTCAAGTTTGTACCAACAGCAATCCTCTCTCGCCAAATTGGTGGGACCCGGGGGCGATGCTTGGTGTTCAACCTACCAGGTCGACCAAAATCAATCAGGGAAACAATCGACGAATTGTGGCGTGCAGTCCCGTATTGCGTCGATCTGCTCGGCGGCCCTTACATCGACACGGTCGATGAGGTCTGCAATGCGTTCCGCCCTGCCTCTGCACGACGGCGGTAATGCCAATCCTTTGAGAGAAAGGGTTCAT
>DUKM01000074.1:2551-5502 GCA_013329255.1 Candidatus Poseidoniaceae archaeon
AACGCAACAATGGTGCTTCCTGAGGACACTGTTATCGGGGATTTGCGGGTAGAAAACGGTACGATCACCAGCATTGTTGCCGGAGGAGGCCTCGAAGCACTGGATGGCGAACACGTCATCGATGGAACAGGCATGCATCTCTTGCCGGGAGCCATCGATCCACAGGTTCACTTTAGAGAACCTGGTCAGCCAGACAAAGAAGACTTGGGAAGCGGGTCTGCTGCTGCTGTGAGCGGCGGTGTAACCTCGTTTTTGGACATGCCAAACAACAACCCTGCAATCACTGACTTGAAGGGTATGCAGATGAAACTCGACAGCGCCAGTGCTACATGCGTCAACAATTATGGATTCTTCATTGGAGCAACCCCCACAAACATCGCTGAACTTCAAGAAGCAGTCGGTACGCCCGATGCACCGGTGACCATACCTGGTATTTGTGGAACAAAGGTGTTCATGGGATCTTCCACGGGGACTTTACTCGTCAATGAGAGGGAGGCGCTCAATACCATTTTCGCATCCATTGGCGGCCTCATCGCCGTTCACGCTGAAGATGAAGACCGATTGAATGAACGCTACCCCGCCTACAAAGACCGAACCGACATGGCAGCCCATGCTGAATGGAGGGACGATGAAACGGCCTTGCTGGCAACTAAATTAGCCGTGGAACTTGCTGAAACTCATAATCACAGGCTGCACGTTCTCCACCTCACCTCTGGACTGGAAGCCGACTGGTTGGTCGGCCGAACGACAATGCCAAGCGAAGCAAAAGGCCAAACCATCATCACGACGGAGATTTTGCCTCAGCACCTGACGTTCAACGAAGTGGACGTGGAAAACGAAGGTGTTCGATTGAAAATGAACCCTCCAATTCGATATCAAGAGGATTTAGAAATCCTCTGGCGTCGACTTCATGATGGCACGGTGCAATGCATCGCAACCGATCATGCCCCTCACACATTAGAAGCGAAGGCGAAAGGCTTCCCCGCCGCCCCAAGCGGTATGCCAGGCGTTGAGACTTCCCTGCCGGTCATGCTCACCCATGCAAAGGAAGGCCGATGCACCATCGAAGATGTGGTTCGTTGGATGTCGACCAATGTAGCAGATTGTTACAACATGATCGGCAAAGGCCAATTGATAGCGGGCTACGATGGTGATTTGGTGCTCGTGGACATGGAACAAGAAGCGGTGGTTGAAGACCAGCACGCTTGGACTCGTGTTGGGTGGAATCCCTTCCGTGGCAAGAGCTTGGTTGGCTGGCCAATGGTGACCGTTGTTGGCGGTGTTCCAGTGTTTGAGCGAACTGAAAAAACGGGCGTTAAAGGCCAATTATTGGTGCTTCCTGGTGAAACAGGAGGTCCCATTGAGATGGGACCTTGGAATTAATCATCAATTCTTGATTAAAATCGAGCATCGCGAGATAATATTAAGTGCAAACGCACTCTATTGCGGTTTGAGGAATCATACATGGGCTGGATTGAAGAAAATATTGGAGAAGGGTATCAACAAGTGATTATCGGCGTACTGCTGTTCATTGCTGGTGCCGCTATGGGATGGCTGGAAGCCGCTGACGATGTCATGACGGCTGCTGATGTCTACATCCCATCTTTGTTGATGCTGTCTGGCGGAATGGTGACCCTTCTCGGGATCTCCTTTGGAACGGACCATGAAGACGACCGAACCAATGATTTGATGGACGCCATCAATGAATTAACCACACGGATGAACTCCATGCTCGGCGAAGAAGAGTGAACCACTCACAAGCCGTACAACTGGCCATACTTGGCCTCCACATAACGCAAAAACGGTTCCGGGCTTGGCGCTGAACCTGTCGCTTGCTCAATCAATTCGGACGGTGACCACTTGCTTCCTTGAGCGTGGATTCGTGGTCGAAGCCAATCCAGCAAAGGCGACCAATCACCTGTTTCTACCAATTCGTCGATGTCACCGAGTTCTTCTGCCATTGACTCAAGGAGTTGTGCAGCATACAGGTTTCCAAGAGTGTAGGTTGGGAAGTACCCAAAAGCACCCATGGACCAGTGAATGTCTTGGAGGCACCCAAGACGATCGTTTGGAACTTCGACACCAAACCACTCTTGGAACATGGTGTTCCAAGCGTTTGGAAGGTCTTTGACGGCTAAATCGCCGTTGAACAACTGCTTCTCAATCTCATAGCGAAGCATGACGTGAAGGTTGTAAGTGACTTCGTCGGCCTCAACGCGAACAAACCCAGTGGAAACCTTGTTCGCCATTCGGTTGAGGGTCTCAGGATCCCACGATGGGGCATCGGGGAAGTGTTTGGTGTACCACGGGAGGGCCACCTTCCAAAAGGCAGGCGTTCGGCCGATTTGGTTTTCCCAGAACCGACTTTGAGATTCATGAACGCCCAAAGAGACAGCGGCGCCGCGAGGCGTGTAAGCGTGTTCTGAAGCCAGCCCTTGTTCGTAGAGAGCGTGCCCTGTTTCGTGCATGACGCCGTACAGGCATGAAAACGGCTCACTTCGATCGTACCGAGTTGTGAATCGGGTGTCCCCAGGCCAAAGGCCGGCGGAAAACGGGTGAGTGGATGCATCCATGCGGCCTGCTTTGAAGTCGAATCCCATTGCTTCTGAGACCTCGGTGCAAAAAGCGGTCTGATCCGCAACGGGGAAAACTAGACCTTCCGGCCATGGTGGATCGGGTGTGGTGGCTTTAGCCGCCATAATTTTGTCCAACAATGGCACAAGACGTTGGCGCAGGCCAGCAAACAAGGGATCGTAATCTTCCACCTTCATGCCAACTTCAAACTCATCAAGCAGGGCGTCATAGGGTGTACCTTCGACTTGAAGGTAAGCGATTTTTTCCTTTGTCATCGATATGAGGCGTTCCAAATGGGGTTCGAAAGCGGAAAAATCTGAGGCTGCACGGGCATCTTGCCATGCCATCATCGCTTCGGATTTGCTCCGAGCATAATC
>DUKM01000098.1:0-1661 GCA_013329255.1 Candidatus Poseidoniaceae archaeon
CTTCCAACTGATCTACACGCCCATATGGGTGCTTTCGCATTCCTGCGACCTGCCCTCCCATCATAAGGATTGTTCAACCGGCGCAATGGCCTTTGCTGGCAACCCGTTTTCCATATCACGAGAAATGCCTTCATTTAGGCCTTAAGTAGTGTTGAGGGCTTTTATTTTAATGAAGCAATTAAGGAACACTGAGGTTGAAATAAACCTCCAGAAGGCATTGGATGGCGGTCACAGAGTTTGGGTGATTGGCGATGTTCACGGATTCTCTGAGAGTTTGCGCCGCCTCGTGAGAACCCTCGACCTTTCTGAAGACGATAGGGTGGTGTTGCTCGGGGATTTGATTGACCGAGGGCCAGACAGCTTTGATGTTGTTCGGTTTGCCCGTGAAGATTCTCAAGTGTTTTGTGTCAAAGGCAACCATGAAAAAATGATGGCTGAGAACTTTTCTCTTGAATTGATTGAGAATCCGAATGAAGACGCCCGTGTTTGGTTTCACGCCGGCGGGCGTGAAACGGTAGCATCCTATTTCCGAGCCTTTCCAGACGATGCTGAAGGGGCTTTGCGGTGGATGATTGACCAGGATATTGAATGGATGAAGGAATTACCAGCCCATATTGTGCTGGACCAGTGGCGCCTTGTTCATGCAGGCTACAATCCCAATCGAGGCGTAGAGGAACAAGACGAATCGGACCTCTTGTGGATCCGGGGCCCGTTTCATTCGAGCACTCATCCAATTGATCCGGCGAGAAGTGTTGTGTTTGGCCATACCCCTACAATGACCCTGTATCCACGCAAGGAAGACCGTTGGGGGGACGTATGGTACTCCGATGTGGTTCTGGAAGACGGGCGGGCTGCCTCCATCGGATTGGACACCTGTGTGTTTCACAAGCGGAATCAGCCAGCCGTGCTTTCTGCGTTTGATTTGCAAACGCTCGAAGTTCGGACCTTGAGCCGTTGTGAAGCATGGAAGGAAGACGATTGGATTCGTGCCCGTTTCATGCATTGAAACTTTGAGTGTTCGCTTGGTTCATCAAGTACCGCTCATTGGAGCAGCCATGAGCAGCGAGGATGAAGCACGTCTTTCGCTGGCCGATGTGCCAATTCCCGACCATGCACCACCTATTCCTAGGGGATTGCTTTCTTCTGCCCTGCAAGCGCTGTCGGGTGTTACCAATGCCGTATTCCGTCCGTGGATTGAAGATCGAATCACCCTTGTTTGGTTAGAAAATGAGGCCCAACGGTTGGGTATGACGCGATTTGAAGAAGGCCCGAATGAATTGGCACGACGACGACGCTTGAGGATTGATCCCGGAGAAGTGACCATTGGTTTGCATCCTGTGCTGCTTGAAGATGAACGCCTGTACGCCCACACACTTGTGCATGAGTTCCTCCACGCTGCGGGCTTAACCGCTCATTCTTCAACGCATGACGAATTGACACAAGCTGTTGCTCCTTCGCCCTCAATGCGAGATTCACCATTGTTGCAACGAATGCGAGATGGCGTGCTTGGTGATTCGAAAAAACAGCACTGGACCTGCAAATCATGTGGCTATGAATGGAAGCGAACCACGGTTCGACGACCAACTCGATGTCACAAGTGTGCAAGACCACTTTGAGGTGCATCCTCTTGCTGAACCTTCATCAAGGGTTGGCCCTGCCAT
>DUKM01000098.1:2035-3750 GCA_013329255.1 Candidatus Poseidoniaceae archaeon
CTGGTACGTCCGCCTTCGACTTTGAGCCCGTGCCGTGGCGTGAATTTCTTATGGAGCACATCGATTCCAGTATTGATTCTGCTTTCCGAATTCAGATTCTAAAACCAAAAGGAAACTGGCCTCTAACGAGTCATCCAATTTCCGGGCTTGTTCATTTATCATTGGCCTCGATGCACAATAATCACAGTGCCCTTCTCCACAAACCTCTTCCAGCCATGCATAGCACTCCCTGCAGTAATACGCATCATGTTTTCCGTCGAAACCCACGCTTTGTTCAGCGCAAATACATGCAGCCCACCAAGGCTTGATGTTGTCCTTCAAATCACGATCAGCATCGATATAGTGTGTTATATGCATTGTCCATTGGGGGGATTGCATCAGTTCCTATTTCTTTTAGTCTTTATATCAGTTTGGCAAGCATAATTCAGGTGTGAAATAGTCCATGCGGCACTGGATGAAGCGGCTCTTGAATCATTCAATGAAGCAACAAGGCAAGCCTACTTGCCTTTGAGCAAGCGATCAGGCTAAGCAAGTGCAGTGCTCAGTCGCAGCAACTCTTTTCGAGGCTGTCTTGAGCGCAGAAGCAGGTCTTTGCAGGAACGATGTCAGCTCGAGAACTGCGTTCGTTGAACAGAGCGGTAACTTCAGCGAGTTCTTCAGGAGCGTCGCCTCGTGCTTCGAGGCACAACTTGAGACCGAGGAGGCCCCACATGTTGTCCTTCCAGAGTTTGATGTCAGCTCGGTAGACGGCTTCAGCTTCTTCGATTTCGCCTTGTTCGTGGAGAAGTGCTCCGAGGATGTGACGCACAGGTTGCATCTGGCCCCAAGGTTCGTTGTAGGCAAGGTTGAGCGAGAGGTCAACACCACGGCGCAGGTGGTCAAAGGCTACGGTGAAGTCAGATGCTTCGCCTCGGGCCTTGGCCAAGAATTGCTTGCGGTATTCGATTTCACCAGCCAAAACTGCTGCGTTGACCAAGAGAATACATGGTCCGTCGCTTGGATCTTGGTACATCAGGTTGTTGTGAAGCACACGGCCAGCAAGCGCTGGGTTCTTGAGCGCCTCGTCAAAGAGGACCTGTTCTGCTTCAGCCTCAGCAACCATGCCCTTGGAGGCGTAAGCCACACCACGAGCGTAGTGCTGGGTTGCGATGGTGGAAGGGAAGACATCCCTGTCGCTGTACATTGGTTCAGCAATGATTTCGTCCCACTTTCCGAATCGGATCATCACGTGCCATGGCATGGTGACGTAGGATTCCAAGAAGATTGCACCCATTGGAATGATTCCAGCGAGCATGAATTGCACACCAGAGTTTTCGTCGCCAGCAGGGAGCGTATCGACTGCCTTGCGAGCGTACTTGAGGGCGGTCTCGTATTGTCCTTCGAACATAGCGCACCACACGACGAAGTGATGGTTGTGCATTCGGTAGAACTTGTAGAATTGTGAATCATTGCCGGTGAGTTCGACGTACTTATCGTCTGCTTCAACCGCTGCGATGTTGCACTCGATTGCTTCCTTCCATTGCCCGACCCATGCGTCGATGTGAGATGGCATGTGCACGAGGTGGCCCATACCTGGCATGACGGTGCGAAGCACGTCAGCTGCAGGAAGAGCGCGTTCTGGGAAGGGTGACAATTCCAGAGCGTGGCAGTACAAGTGGCACAATGCGACGTGTTCTTTTGCACCTTCGACGTTCTCGAATGCATCTTCCATGATC
>DUKM01000028.1:0-290 GCA_013329255.1 Candidatus Poseidoniaceae archaeon
ACCGCTTCGCCGATGTAGTCGCGTTCATAGGCTGTTTGAGAATAAACTTCAGAAGGCATTGAGCGGGCCGCTTTCGCTGCCACATCGTTGAATGGGATCATCACATTTTGCATTTCAATGACCACCACGCCGTAGGAGGCATAGAGATCCATAAGGGCGCTAATGGGCACCTTGTCAACCGCTACAGAATCAATGTCGTCGAGCACTTGAAACCAAGCACCCTGTTCTTCTCCAACCCATCCATGTGCGGCCAGAACGCTGCGCAATGTCTCGATTTCACTGACACCGGG
>DUKM01000028.1:669-1158 GCA_013329255.1 Candidatus Poseidoniaceae archaeon
GTTGGGGATTCGGATTCTGCACCTGCAAGCACCCGTTGCAAGCGGTCATCCATGCCGTTCCAATCAAGATCCGGACCGTAACTTTGCCACCATGCTTCGTCCTCTGAAGAAGGGCGCTCGCCTCGATCGATGTCTCGTAGAGGGCGCAGGCAAAGTTCCTCACCGCACATCAACGGTGGTAGACCTTCAACCAGAATTGGCTCGGCGTACTCAACGGGTTCAGACCATGGTTCGGTTTGGCTGTGGGTTGCCATTGCACCAAGGTCAGCGATGAGAAACACAGCGACCAGAATCAAAGAAACGAGGGGCGTTTTGCGCGAAGGTTTGTCCATCATGTCCATCCACTCACCCCTTTGGTGATGGCGCATGCCTTTGAGGGTATCCGTGATTTGTCCCCTCCCCAGCCCCTAAGGGGCTAGGGGAGATTTCAATCGGGCCATGTGAGGTGCGTTGGTTCATTGGCGCATTGCAGGTGCGGACCGCCCCGTC
>DUKM01000028.1:1551-5010 GCA_013329255.1 Candidatus Poseidoniaceae archaeon
GTTTCAGGCTCATCGCCAGAGGCGCGTAACTTGGCCAGACCGTTGCGTAAGTTTCGAGGCACAGCAAGACCCCTTGCGCTCCACGGGTCTTCAAGCGTCGAAAGGTCAACCATGCTTGCTTTGACTCGATTTAGATGCGCCCTGACATCGCTTGAAGAGGAGGGGCCCCCGTCTTCCACACCCAGTTCGTAAGGGCCACCTTTGGCCACGTACGGCAGAAGAAAATAAGCAGCTAAAAAGCCGCCGAGGTGCGCCATGTGAGCGACGTCACTGACTTGTTGTAAACCAAGGGTCTGGTAGGCTCTTGCTACCTCAAGGGCGAAGTAGATCAAGGCGATGACATACACCGGCCATTTTCGAATCAAAATCAACGGGAAAGCAATTTCATCGCGTGGCCATCCTGCGAGGTAAGCCCCGAACAAGCCAAATGCAGCACCTGATGCCCCAAGAGAAGGTGTTGCGGAGTCGAGGTTCATCAGCCACCACGAGATTGAGCCTCCGACCAAACCCACGCAGTAGATTGTGGCGAACCGTCGCATCCCAAGGCGTTGTTCAAGAGGAACACCAACAAGGGCGATGACGAGGATGTTGCCCAGCACGTGGGTGGCGTCGAATGGGTTGTGTAAAAAGCCGGCAGAAATCAGCGTGTGCGGCCAATCAAAAAGACCTGTTCGAGCCGGTACCAGCCAGAAATCAGACCACATGTACCACGAATCGCTGGCGAGCCAACCCTGGCGCATTGAAAACAGGTAAATCACCTGGACAAGATAGGCCAACAAAAGCCCTACAGTCAACGATAAAGCCAGCGACGATTTGTGTTTAAAGGCTGAAAAAATTGGCCAAAACAACGCCGTAAGCCAGAGGCCAAGCAAGACCCATTCACCGGCCCCGAACATGTCCATTCCAGTGGCCATGCTCCTTTCCACGGTGGCCCGACATTTGAGTTCATGGGCTGGAGGCTTGTAGGGGAGCATTGATGTCAATGCTCCCTGTGGCAAAACCATGGCAGAGGCCCTTCTAAGCATCGAAGGCGTTGAACTCCGCCGTGGCATGGGCGTCGTTTTATCGGGCTTTGATTTGCACCTCGAGTCTGGCGAAATCATCATGCTTCACGGCGCCAACGGAGCGGGAAAATCCACCGTGATTGAAACCGCTGCTCGATTGCTCCCTCTCGAACGAGGTTCTGTGTCGCATCACGGCCACCTCACCTTCGATGCTGAAGGTCGGCGCATCAATCCAACGCGACCCTTTGGACTCACGCTTCAAGACAACGGAATGATTGGAAGCGAAACAATTCACGCCCACCTCTCCGCCGTCGCGAACCTGGCTGGTACGCACCTCGAACTCGAGCCTCTGCTCGAAGCGTACGGCCTTCAACACCGAACACATGACCGAATCGCTCACCTTTCAGGTGGGCAGGCAAGAAAGGTCGCTGTACTCGCTGGTTTGATTCCGGCCATGGTCGCTGATCACCCAACTGTTGTTCTTCTCGATGAGCCTGATTCTGGCTTGGACGAGGGGGCATTGGCTGCACTCATGCTGCATGTCCAATCGCTTGCTGCGGCGGGTCACGGATTCTTGATTGCCACACACAACCCGACCTTGCTCACCATTGGTACACACCTCCATGACTTGGAAACAAAATCCCCTCAGGACCACATTGTAACGGAGGCTTGGGCGCCAGCAGGAAAACCCCGCGCTTCCTCTTGGTTGATGGCCCGAACCGGTCATCGATACAGCGCTTCAACGCGCTCTGGAGTTGCACGAAACGGTCTTGCCGCTTTGATGGTCTTGGGCTGTGCACTCGCCTTGGGCGATCCTTCTGTTCTTCCAGAAGGGTTATGGGTCACTGGTGGAGTGTTAGCCCCTGCTTTTGCCGCTGGCCTTGCCGGCGATCCGACGACCCACCTCATGCGAGAACAACGCGCCGGCGACTGGTGGCGAGCCCATGCTCAACGTACCCCGTCTGCGATTGGCCTTGGCCTTGGTGTCGGCGCTTTGATGACGATGCTCTCGAGCTATATTTTCACAGGTGAACTGGATTGGAGCATGGTTGCTGTTGGAGCCCTCATCGGAGAGGCCACAATGTCGGGGGTGCGTCTTCTGAACAACTCTACTCACCGGCTTGCTCGCCCGAATGCAGTGTTCATTCGCCTCTTGCTGCCTGCGTTTATATTGCCGTGGGCTCTTGTGGTAAGTTGGGTTGCTGGTTGGTGAGAACGCCCAACTTCAAGAAGGTGAACCAACGGGTTCTAACCATGGCAGGCCGAAGTGCAGAAGCCCTCCTCGGCGCGGGCTTCCTTGGGGTGATGACCACCCTCTACCTCGGCTTTCAATGGGCCCCGAGCGTGGCCATCGATGCCTTTGAATCGCCTGCTGCTCAACGGATTTTTTACTGGCATGTGCCAGCAGCATGGTCTGCGTTCATTGCTTTCGCCGTGCTTTTTGCAGGTTCCGCAATGTGGTTTTTCAAACGCAGCCCTCTTGGATGGCGCTTGCATGTTGCAGGCGCAGAAGCAGGACTCGCATGTGGCCTGATCACGGTCTGGTCGGGATGCGTATGGGGTGCTGCTGAATGGGGCACACCTTGGGATTGGACCGATGTTCGATTGAACACATTTGGGCTGTTGACCCTGCTCGCCTTATTTTTGGTGCTCGGCCGGCAATCGCAGCCGGATGGTGTTGAAACGCGAGACACGTTTTCCACCTTTGGACTGTACGGCTTTGTCCTTGTTCCTTTCACCTACATCGCCACCCGCATCTGGGAGATCAGGCATCCCGGTCCTGTCATCGGAGCAGGCGATGATGGTGGTTCGCTTTCTGGAGACATGGCCATCGTGTTGCTCATCGGCGCCGTATCCTTCACCCTCTTCATCATCGGTCATATCCTGATGTCCATGCGCATCACGGGACTTGAGCAACGTTTAGAGCAAGCACAAAAGCACCTTGACGGGGGAATGGAATGGAAGGAATGACGTATCTGACTGTAGCCTACTTGGGCATGATTGCCGGCATTGCCATTTGGACATGGACGGTTGTCAATCGCTCGAAGGCCATCGAGGCTCGACTTGAAGCCGTTGAAGCAAGCATTGGCGTCGCCGCCTCGGATGCGGACGCTGTGGCCAAAGAACAGGCTGAGTGACCCCTACGCGGAGCCACAGGTTCAAGGCGAGAACCACGAGGGTCAACAAGAGGCAATCCCATGTCAACGAAACTCGGAGGTGAATTTTGCCTTGTCTGTGGAGCGGAACCGCCGTTGTATGGGGACCGCATGTGTGAACCCTGTATTCGCAAGCGGGTCAAGCTCGTGGAAGTTCCCGAAAACATCCCATGGATTCGCTGCGCACGCTGTGGAATTGTTGAAATCCAGGGCAAATGGGTTCAGATTGAAGAAAAGGAAATCTGGGATGAATTGATTCAACGCCACGTTCAATTTCACAAGGACGCCGAAAATGTTGG
>DUKM01000028.1:5395-6396 GCA_013329255.1 Candidatus Poseidoniaceae archaeon
GAAGGATTAGCCTTCACTGAAGAGCACACGATGCGGGCACGAATGGCAAACGGCGTCTGCCTTACCTGCACACGAAGGGCCGGGAATTATTTCGAAGCGACCGTTCAATTGAGATCGACTGGTCGGAAATTAAGTGAAGATGAATACACTGCACTCCGAGCCACATTGGACAAAGTATTGGAAGATATGGCAGACGACCCGATGTTCTTCATCACCTCTGAAGGCCCCGTCACCGGTGGCTACGACATCGTGCTTGGCAGCAAAGGATTAGCCCGCACATGGGGTCGGCATTTGGTCAAAGAATACGGCGGACAAGTCGCTGAATCAAACACCATTGCTGGTCGGAAAGACGGTGTCGATGTCACTCGGCTTACCCTTCTTTATCGAAAGCCCGGCTATGATATAGGGGATGTCTTGCGATGGCGCGACAACTTTTGGCGCCCCGCTTCATGGACAAAAGAAGGCGCTATCATGAGCAGAATTGACCGCCAAGAACGAACGGGAGCAAGTTGGCGGGATTTAGAATCCGCCAACGTCGCCACACAAATGAAGGATCAAGCGGTTGTTGATTTGATAACTCAGGACGCTTCAGTCGGGGAATTCTTAGACCCAAGTACATGGCAAATGACTTCGGTTCGCCTGCCATGGGATCACGAAAAGAAACGCCAAGCGCGTGTCACTCGAATTGAAGGTGAATGGCTTGCATTGCACCACCTTGGTTGCGACGACGAGGGTGGTGCGCAATCATGAGTGAACAACCAACCGAATCAAACGCTGGTGGTGAACACAACCCAAGCCTCGTTGAGTTGGCCAAGGCCCTCGACAATGAAGGAATGGTTGGTTTTACCCAAGCCTTCGTTCAAGACCTTCGTCAAGGACTTGACCATGCGACACCCGAACATTTTCCTTGGATTGAAGCGCTGAGTCGAGAGAAATGGACCGGCGTGGTGTGCCTTGGCATGGGTGGCTCAGGCGTTGGTGGCGAGTTCCTCTCAGCCCTC
>DUKM01000028.1:6740-10462 GCA_013329255.1 Candidatus Poseidoniaceae archaeon
CCAGTTCATGTTCAACGAGATTACGTCCTCCCTGCATGGTGGACACCAAAATGGCTGGTGCTTTCAACTTCACACAGCGGGAACACGGAAGAAACGCTTGAAGCGACAGAAACGGCTCTCAAAGCTGGGGCCACAACAGTTGCGATATCGACGGGAGGCATGCTTGCAGGCCTTCCGGAACTCTATCCTCGTTGCTACCTGATCCCATCGATTGGAGGCCAGCCACCGCGCAGCGCTTTCGGTCACATCTTCAGTCGTCAACTCGGACTGTTGCGTCACCTTGGTGCGCTCCCCATACCTTCGAAAGAAGCGGACGAAGGGATGCTTGAACGGCTCCAAGTAGCAATGGATGGTTTTGACATCCTTAAGGATCCTGAAGGCGACATAGCCCAATTGGCCATGTGCATGGTTGACCGCCCGATTGCCCTGTTGGGTCCAACCGAATTGACACCCGTGCTGAACCGCTACAGAAACCAACTCAACGAAAACGCAGCACGGTTTGCCCGCGTTGGCGTTGTCCCTGAGATGAACCACAATGAAAGCGTGGCTTGGGGGGGCGTGGGCGACGATCGAGATCCCACGGGAATCGATCACGTGCTTTTGTTGCTCACTTGGAACGGTATGCATCAACGGGTTCAGCGTCGGATGGATTGGATGATTGCTCATGCGGCGACCGATTACGCTTGGAAGATTGAAGGCGAAGGAGATACGTTGCTGGAATCAATGCTCCACCTCTGCATCCTTACCGACTGGATTTCACTTGCTCTGTCCTTTTTACATGGAAAAGACCCAGCATCGATTGGCCCAATTTCAGCGTTGAAAGCGCATCTTGATTCGGTCGATTGATCAGTACAGCGGCCCCAACACAAGTCGAGGGTCGGGGTAATCTCGAAGCGCTTGTTCTCGGTCTTCACGCCGAACAACACCCGGCAAGTCTGGCTTCTCTGGTTCGATGAGTGACAATTGAAAATGTACGTGAGGTTCCCAACCCCCATTTTCTTGCTTGTGGCCCATCCGTGCAATGCGTTGCCCCATCGAAACAGATGCTCCGACGGCTAAACCTTCGAGGCTTGAGGTCGAAAGGTGGCCATACAACGCCCAAACTTTGCGAAGGGGATGGCTTTGTTCTGGTGTTGGCGGCCAAGAGAGTTGGTGTTCAACCACAATGGTTGGGCCGTAAGAACCCGCTTCAGCATTGACGCCGAAGGAATGGATCTTGCCCTCGGCAAAGGAATGGACTGGGGTGGCGGCTGGAGCGCCAATATCGATGCCCACGTGGAGGTCTCGTTCTCCACCAAACAGCGGCGTGAGGTACATCCCGGGTCGCACCTCATCGTAGCGCCCAATTTGGAACGTGTACGGGCATGTCCAATTTTCGGCTGGGCCGCGAGAGAAATTGAACACCCAGTACGGTTCGTCGATATGCACCACTGGTGCAAAAGCGGCCGGTGCACTGCCCATGGCTTTGGTAGTGGGGGCTTTCTTTTGATTGTTGGCCGAACAATCAAAGTCTCCACCTTGATGCTCGTTCATGCTCTGGACTGCGTTGCTCTTGCTCGCGGTCACCATCACGCCCGGTTACGCTCTTTGTCGAGTCCTTGATGCGAGTGCCGACAAATGGCGGAAAGCAATGCTCAGTCCTGCTTTAGGCCTTTTACTGGTTTTTGGACTTGCGGGCGGTTTGCTCTACACAAATCTGTGGTCATGGGGCCTGATGTCTGCGTGCTTGCTGTTGCTCAATACGATTGGATTCGCTCACATTCGCCGAAGGGTGGATGACAGAAACAATCTGACCCCTTGGCAGGCCTTAGAAGCAGCCATGCATGGCGAGATCACCTCAAATCAAGAGGCTGCACTCAGCGAAGAAGTCACGGCACAACGATGGTTTCAATCGAATCGAAAAACATGGATGATGGCCCTTGGCGGCCTTGTTGCCCTCAGCTGCCTTACCTTGCCGTTTTTGCAAACCTTACCCTTTGGCGTGGATTGGATTGGTTTCTCGATGCTCACCGGTCAAATTCACATCGCAGGCTCGATGGCACTTCCAGGCACAAGCGAAGGGTTCTGGACCTACCCTCCCGCATTCCCTGCCCTTGCCGCTTGGTTGCAAGGCAGCCTCGGAATCACCTCAGGCCAAGCCGTGTTTCAACTGGGACACTACAGCCTGTTTGTCATTGTCCTCGGGGTTGGTGGCGCCATGGATCGCCACGGAGCCGGCGCCCAAGGCATGTTGAGCATGGCGCTTGGAGCGGGTTTATTTGCAAAAACATTTGATTCAGGCTACCCCACTGTCGCAAGCCAACTCGGACTTGTGGTTGGTTTGTTGGTCTTGTTGCGACCAAGCGCAACCCGTGGCAAGCATCACACAAGGGGGTTCATGCTGGCTTTCTTGTGCGTTCTTCTGATCCATCCAACGGGAGCGATCTATCTTGGCATGCTGATGGCATCGCATCTTGTGATTGGTTTGCGTTTGGATGAAAAGCACGCAGCTGGCATCCAAAGGCTCCTGATGACGAGTGCTATTTTGCTCACCGGGGCTGCTGCAATTGCCCTTTTGATGCTCGCTCCGAGGATGCTTGATGCTGCGGTGTTTGCCGAATATGGATGGCAGGGGGGACGGCCATTGCTGTCCTACAATGGCGTGTTGCTGCTTGGGGGCTTATTCGCTTCTTGGCGACTGCGAGGCACCGTTGAAGGCATGCTGCTGAGCGCTTGGGTGGCAAGCCTGTGGATGTTGAGCGGCATACACCTGATTGAAGGTCTTGAGCAGATTCCAATTTTGTCCTTGCTTTCCTATGTGTTGTATTCAATGGGTCTGCACGCGTTTCACATCCCACTTGCTGCCCTGTTTGCGCTGCTGTGGAGCGACAGCACGAACCTAACCGCCGTCGACTCTAAGCGCGGGTTCATGGGTGTAGGCTGGGATCCACATCTTCACCGACATGCCGTCACGGGTTTATTGTCGGGGCTTGTTCTTGCGTTGATGCTCGGCAACCTCCTGCTGATTCAAGTGAGTCAACATGACGAACTTCGTCCACAAACTCAAGGGGATGTGGCGCTGCTCGAGGACATTGCATCCTTGCCTTCTGGAAGCATCGTATTCTCTGAAAACGCTCACTGGGGCTATGTTCTCGATGCCCCATCGCACATCAAAATGACCAGTTTACCAACCCTTGGATTGGTGCAGTTGGACGATTCAATTCAAGCGCAAGCAACGTCAGCTGTGTTTGGTAACGACCCTGAGGGCATCCTTGCCCTCAACATCACGCATGCAGTTTCATCTCCGATTGGGACGGCAGGGTGGTACCTTGGCGCCTCAGCACACTGGTCGCTGATGAGTGAGCACGCTGGAAGCGCGTTATGGGCCTTTGATTCCAGCGGCACCAGCGAACAATTCCAATTCACATCTGCCAACGAGGCAAGTTGCGAGGAAGGGTGCACCATGCGCGACGATCCGTGGCGAAACCATCGTTTCCGCGACCCCTTCAACATCGGCGAGATGAGACCGTTCGTAGAACAAGGGCGAACTTCGAGCGTTGATTTTGCCGCACCCGATCGTCTCGATTCAAACATGACCGTGTGCGTGGTGTTTGAAGCGGTTGGAAACTTGGACGAAACCAAATTCACATTGAACGGTCAAACGACCACGAGTGTGGTGCATGCACAACGCAACGCTGGATGGCATTCCACATGCATGGAATCATTGAATTTGAGCAACGGCG
>DUKM01000006.1:0-2598 GCA_013329255.1 Candidatus Poseidoniaceae archaeon
CCGCATGAAGGGCATGTCGCCCGCAAGTTGAAACTCACATAGGGGCTTGCTTCGGTGCCAAGCGCTGGCATGGCCATAGCGTCGGCTGTAATGTTGAGGTTGTAATTTTGCGCTTGGCCACGGTTGAGGATGATTGGGTTTTGCACGATTACACCGGTCGCATTGACCACAGTTGCCGACCAGCCTTCTTTCGAAAAGGTAGTGACGAGGTTGAATGCAGCGTCTTTGTTGCCAGAATTAAGCAAGCGGAACGGCACCAACCCTGAATCGCCCGGTGCAAGGTTTTGAGCGAGAATACCCGTGGTCGATGTGAGGGCCACACCGTACTGTTCAGTGACCGCTACAGGCATGCTCATTCGGGATTTTTCACCGCCGTTTTGGTTGCTTGCATCTGTAAACCAGACGTTCCAGGTTTGCTGCTGAACATCAGCACCAGGTGGGATTGAAAGGTTCACCCAAACTTCAACGGTTTCGCCAGCTTTAATGCCCGGCATGAGCACATTGGTGTCGTGATCGTTGCTGTTTGGAACATCGATACGGATCATCTGCATTGCAGGGTCCATCCATGTCAGGTTGGTCACATTGGATTCTATGCGGACTGAAGCTGTCGAATACCCGTTGTTTGTGACGTCGCAACGCAAAATGAGCAAGTCGTTTGGCGGTGCAGTATAGCCGTTGAGTGGGTTGTTACAGTCGACCCCGAGGGTGTAATCTTGGACCTTGCTGATGCCAAATTGAATGAAATCATCGACGTGGAACCCTTGAGAAGCGCCACCTGAATCGGAGTGGAGCAACATGCCCATGCTCCAAGAGTTACCACCGAGGAACAAGTCGGGGTTGCCGTTCCCCGATTGTGCCTCAATGTTAGCGGCCCAATCTGGTTGTGGGTCCCAACTCAAGTTGGTCCATTGTCCAGGTGCCTGACTTGGATTGCCTTGTGAGATGTTCCAGTGAAGTGATTCTTGATAATTTGCAAAATTTCCACTGCCACGCCACAACTCAATGCTGACGCTGTCCCCAGATTGTGTGCTGCCCCAAGCTTGTATGTGGAACTGGGTGGAGATATAATTGCTCGAGAAAAAGGACTTTCTGCAAATCCAGGCTTGTTCTGATTTGACAAGTTCATTGTCAATCTGACCATCAGCGCCGCATTGACTATTTGGATTCAAATAAGCATAAACGAGACGATCGTGAGCACCCGAGGGGTAGTTGCTGTTTGAGTCAGGAGAGTTCGCCCAGTGACTGTTACCGACCGTTCCACCGCTGTTTGTTTGCCATGATCCAGCACCGTAGGTTTCGCCCTGACTGCTTCCTGTTCCATCAGCCCTGTAGCGAGCAGCAAAAAAGGACGGTTCACCGGTGCGTGCCGTGCCATCGAATGCATCGCTCATGATGGCAACTGGAACCGTTGTTTCCTTCATGTCGTTGTCGTTTCGGTCGTCGCCGTTGGAGTCTTTGTCAACCATGGCCCGAAGGATCATACCGCCAGAGAGGTCGTTGGTGGTGGTGTTAAGGATGGAATGTGCATCAGTAGCGGTCCAAACAAAAGATGCTGAATCGCCTTGGCCGCCGATGAGATCGTTGGAGGTCCAGGTGAAGGTTTCGACAACGAATCCGATGGGGTGAACAATTTGCAGCATAGCATCTGTGGTTTTCCCTGAGAACGAAGATCCACCGCGAGCAATGGTCATGGTCACTTCGATGGATTGACCTTGGAAGATGTAATCGACGGTTGTACCGTTTGCTTGAACCCATGAGTCGGCGCTTGTGCTTGCGTTTCCGATCGAGATTCCTGTCACACGGAAGTCATCATTGGCGCCACCACGGGCGGAGGCTGCACTTGCCGGAGCAGCAATGCCAACGGCAAGGGTTTGCAACAACAATAGGGCGACGAGGGTTAACGGGGACAAGCGACGCATAAACACCAACGCTTCATGGGAACATTATGTTGCATATAGTCATGGCCGTCATATGACCCCTACGGGGTCAGCCAAAACGGATGATTTTTTACAAATTCAATCGTTACTTTTTCTTTCGCAATCCGGTGATTGATGGCTCATCAAATGAAGGCACTCCAGTGCGTTCAAAGGCTTGACTGGCTGCTTCGGGAGCAGGTGGTAATTCGACGTTTGTGGTGCGCTCTACGACATCGATGGAACGGCTGAGATCTTCAAGAGCGCTGTGGTCCTGAATCGCCTCAAGAGGCACCACGTCCATTGTCGTTCGAACGGCGTCAATCGAACGTGCTGATTGGCCCAAAGGCACTGAACCACCAACTCCGGTCAAGCCTTGCACGGCAGTCGAAGTTTGGGCGGCTGCAGAACTTGCTGCAACCGTGGCTACTGAAGCAATGGCACCGGCCGCGACAGTGGCGCCTTTTGCCAGCATCGATGGTGAAGCAGGAGCACTTGCACCATCCAATTCATCCGGTCGAGGGTGGTAATCATAAATCCATTCTGGAGGATCTGCACCAGCCCCGAGTGCGGCAAGGGTCGTAAATGCAGCAAGAGGCATGACTGCTAATGCTGTCAGCAAATCGACAAAGGATGTGTCAGGTATTGAACGAATCGCAAAAGAAGACTCGAACAGTTCTTTTTC
>DUKM01000006.1:2975-8157 GCA_013329255.1 Candidatus Poseidoniaceae archaeon
CTGCCAAGAATCCACAGCACCAAAAACGGCGTTAAGTTCGACACAGAACCCAACGACCCGAGCCAGCGACGGGTAAAAGTTGCCAATCCAATGTAGCGTTTTGCAATCCAAGGAAACAACCTCATCGCTAAAACAAAGCAAGCGAGGTAGACAAACAACGCCATCTCGAGACGCCGATCTTCTCGCATGATGGTGTCGGGCACCGCCAACACAAGGGCCAGAGGAACCGTTGCAAGAATCACCTGAAAAGGAATCGCCAAGAGAACCAATCCGCCATGCGTGGAAATGATGCGGTGACCGAGCGTGTAGCGTTCATGAACCAACAGCGACAATCGCCCATGAGCTGAATTGGCATACTTTTGACGGGCCTCTCGACGAAACGATGGATCATCTTTGCGACGGGTCAAGCCAAGCACGGCCAACCATCCGCCGCGCTCGATGACGCCAAGCGGGCGAAAACCCCCTCCAAACGTCAAAGCAAGCAAAAGGGCGATCATAGCGTACACCAGCGAAGCGGTGAAAATCCACGGTAGCATTTCCCTTCTGAAGTCCAAGTCAATGCCAGATGCGCTGATTTGAAAGTCGAAAAAGTACGTGACCGAGAAGGCCAAAAACGGCGTGATGAGGACCTGAGCAATTACCCTCAACGTCAACAGGAACAAGCCAAGAATTGATTTTCTCGACCTGCCCCCCATGCCCCTTCGTGATTCAATGCAGACCTCAAAGATTCCCCTTCACCAAAAGCGAAGACCGAGGTTTTCATGCGACCAGTGGTTCGCCACGCTCAGTTCATTCTTCTTCGAACAAATCGCTATCGATCATGGCCACCATGGGGTAGCCGTCGCTGATCAAGAGGCGAAGCGTGCCAATGATTCGCCCATCCGAGCGTTTACGACCAAGATCAGGACGGGCCATTGCAAGCAACTTCGTACCGCAATTGGAGCAATAAACTCGAGTCATACCCCAAACTGGAGTCGCCCATGCGCAACATTGGTTCTCGCTTATGCTGCGGTTCGCGACCCCTTGCAACTTCTCTGCAATCTCCCTCGTCCAAGGCGCTTGGCCTGAAATGATGGATTGAAGCCTGTTGATGAAGAACCAACCCGCTGAAAGCCAGAGCCCGAAACCGAAAGCGGGATTCCCCCACCGCACAGATGCGAGGCCAACGCTCATCGGCACAATCACAACGATCAAACCCAACCGATAGAAGGTGCTCAGATGGAGGATGCGTTGGTTCAGATGCGGACCGAGTGGCATCGGTTCGGGGTGTGGAGGGAAATGCATGTTGAAGCCACGCCCTCTGCTCATGAGAAGAACTGGAAAGCGAGGTAAAACATGACCAATCAAGGCTCCGATGAAAAAGAGCAGTGCTTGGCTCACAAACGACATGGATTCACCTCATTGCGGAGTCAATAAGCGTTGGAGGGTGGATTCAACTTTATCCATTCCCCGCATGATGTCTTCTTGACTGATGGTGTAGGCGAATCGAAGGTGGCCTTCACCCGATGGCCCAAAGGCAGACCCTGGTGAGCACAAGACTCCATCCTTGAGCAATTCAAGCGCTAAGTCTTGAGAAGTCAGACCCGGTACCGTCACCTTAGGGAAAACATAGATCGCTCCTTGTGGCTTGTGGCATTCCACACCCGGCATAGCGTTGAGTCGACCAACAATGAGATCCCTTCGTTGCTTGAATTCTGCTGCGACCATATCAGGGAAGTCACTGGCGTGCTCCATGGTGGCAAGAATGGCGTGTTGCATTGCGTCGTTTGAGCATGCTGCAATGTAATATTGCATTTTGATGACTTGCTGCATTGCTTCAAGGTGGGGGGAGATGATGTAACCCATCCGCCAGCCGGTCATGGCGAATGTTTTCGAAAAGGAATTGACCACGAGAACTCGATCATAACCTGCACCCAAAAACGAAACGTGAGGGCCGTCAAACACAATGCGGTCATAAACTTCGTCGCTGATGATCCAGAGGTTATGCTTCTCGGCAAACGCCAGCAATTCATCGCGTTGCGTAGTGTCAAGGGTGCCTCCAGTTGGGTTGCTTGGGAAGTTGTAGAGGATCGCTACGGTGTTCTTGTCGACAACCGCTTCAAGGTCACTCACTTGGGGAATGAATTCGTTTTCAAACAAGCAGGAATAATACTTGGCCTCTCCACCTGCAATGGAGACATCGGGCCCGTAGAGCGGGAAATATGGTTCTGGCAAAAGCACGTTATCACCCGGATTTACAAGGGTGAGAAACAGGTTGAGCAAGGCGTTGGTGCCTGACATGGTGATGCAAACATTCGCTTCATCCATGCCTGCTTGGTAAGAAGCCCATGATGCTGCGATTTTGTCCCTTAGGGCAGGGTGGCCTGCGGTCGTAGTGTACTTGTTTTTCCCATCGAGCATGGCTTGATGGAACGCTTCGATAGCAATGGCAGGCGGTTGAAAATCGGGTTCGCCAAGCCCAAACGAAATGACATCGTCTCCAGCAAGGTCAAACATTTTCCGAACACCTGTTGGTTGTATACTCAACACACGGTCACTATAGTCGCCCATGCGTTCCCGTTTGCTTGTTGACTTTTGAAGGCGAGGGTGGAAGGCCTCGAGCCAATGGATTTCTAAGACGGATTAGGCGTTGCCGTTTCCGTGCTTCAGTTCATCCTCGACGAGCTCAGCATCCACCACCGATGCTAAATCAGCATCCGCTGCAAGTACTGCATCGATTGAATCGTTAGCGTCAGTTGAGATAATGGAAAGAGGGGGGTCGATTCGTGCACCACGGGCAACACCGAGCACACAGAACACGATTAAGAGGCCTGCAAGTGCGAGGTATTGAGGGGTTGACCAACCCATCCCTGCCCCGTCCATAGCAGCGCCTGTGCCTTCAACGGAAGCAAATACAGGCAGAGATTGGATGCCTTGGTCGTTGAGACCACGGATTTCAATGGCTGATTCGCCCAACGCCATTGCGTCTGGATCGATGGCTACGGTCCAAGTGAACCGTTCTAATGCGGCAAGTTCGCCAGAAGATTGGTTGAAGCCAGCGCTTTGCCACGAGCCGTCACCAATGCGGAATTCAACCGCAGAGACTGAACCAGCCTGCCCCCAAGCCTCGCCGCTGATCACGTAGAGGCCTGATGCGTTGTCCATGCCTTGAGAGAGAATGTGAACTTGTGTGCCAACATCAACTTGACCGGTGAGGCCTGAATCATGCATGTAAAACGCGAGTTCTGTAGCCGCTAGAGCGTCAATCATGCCCCATCCGAAGTCTCGGTTCCAAAACGGATCGACATCGGGTTGGGTGGGCTCACCGCGTCGTTCTGCTGTGAGTTTGATGATTTCTTTGACTTCTGCTGGAGAAAGTTCTGGATTTGCTTCAAGCATCAATGCAATGATGCCTGTTACGGCAGGGGCTGCGTAGGAAGTTCCAGAGCCACGACCTGTGTATCCGTTTTCTGATGCATCACCGCCGAGGAAGTTCACACATGTGCCTGATGTGACGCATCCTTCTGCTTGGATGATGTTGGTTCCTGGGGCAGAGATTTCTGGCTTGAGTTCATTCAGCGGGTTACCGTCGGCGTTGTCACGGCGAGGTCCCCGAGAAGAGTAAGAGGCGACGGTGTCGTCTTCTCTGTCAACGGTGTTGATGTCGTCGGTTGCACCAACGGTGATGGCCAAGTTGGAGGATCCCATTCCAGAGAGGCCGTCGTTATCGGGCCCATCGTTTCCAGCAGCGACGCTGACCACAATGCCTGCCTCCATGGCTTCATTGAGGATTCGACTGTGCATGTCTTCGCCGTCTGAGCCACCGCCTTCGTGTGAAGTGATGCCCCAAGAAAGGGAAATGATGTCAATGCCATAATTTGACTCGTTAGCACCTTCCCACGCCGTGTCTTTGTTGTCGATGATCCATTGTAGGCCGTTCATGGCTGATTCGTAGAACTCCTGTTCCAAAACATAATTTTCGAACGGTCCTGCACCTGCATCGGTTCCGATGCGCACATCAACAAGCGCTGCATCAGGTGCTGAGCCGTAGAATTCAGTTTGTTCACCTGCGGCGTTGATGCCGGTTGCGGCCGCCATGCCCATGCAAGCAGTGCCGTGTTGGTTGCCATCGTCTGGGTCAAAGGTACCGTCAGTCGGGCGAATACCAAATCCAGCAGCGATGCAAAGAGGATCTGTCGGATTGTAGCACACCGCATCATAGCCTGCCACGAATTTCTCGCTCAGCCCCGGGTGTTCGTTGTCGACACCAGTGTCAACCATGGCAACGTTGATGCCAGCACCGCTGACACCCAAATCCCATGCACCCATTGGATAGACTGAAGAGTTGCTTGCTTTGACAGCCGGAGTTTGAACGTCGCCGTAAAACACCACGCCACCGTAATGTTCAACCATTACGACATCCGTAAGGCCGGCCAATGTCGGTGCGAGGTTCACATCTATTTGTCCCAACAAAACAGCGTTGACCGATTCAATTACATCGTTTGGCGTAAGGTTGAGGGCTTGAAGATCAGAGAGGTGGAGATCGCTAACTGGGACCCCGTATGAAAGGCCGATGCCAGTTGTACCTTGAATCGATTCAAGACTGTCATGGATTGCATTTCGATTGTCATCCAAAACGGTGCGCTCCCACCAAGCCGTGGTGTCTCCAACCCAAGCGGGTGTGATTTGTGCCGGTGCTTCCAACGAGGCATCAACAGGCATCCAAACCAGCCCTGCTTGATCCATAGCCATCCAATCTGAACGGCTTTCATCGGCATGAATGGTCAACGAACCCGTTACGGGAGCCATCAACAAAGCGAACATAATGAGTGCAGTGATGCGGCGCATGAAGGTCCCTCATCCATTGGGGGCCGCCCATGCATCATCAAGATATGGTATGAGTGATATGGTGGTAAAAGCAACGCTGAGCGCTGATTGTCTGTTGGATGGGGGCAGAGGGATTTGAACCCCCCCCAGCTGGTTTGGAGCCAGCGATACTACCAAGCTATACTATACCCCCAGTGGGTAATTCACTGCCAAGATCACGACTTGGCTTGCTTACGAGCACGCTTTCGACGGCGCAACTTCTTCTTGCGCCACTTCCACCGTTGATTCCCGGTTTTTTTCCAAGCACGTGAGCCTCGCTTCATGGTGAACGAGCCTCCGACCGTCCTTCCATATATGAGAGCATCGGGTTGAACCA
>DUKM01000039.1 GCA_013329255.1 Candidatus Poseidoniaceae archaeon
TGTTCAAGCCTTGTTGGTAAGGCGCCAGCGCACAGCAAGCATAGCCAACAAGCCAAACCAAAGCCACGCCGTTGAGAAGATCGTCGCTGGTGAAATCACTTGGACGTCCTCAAGTTGTCCGTTCGGTCCACCTTCACAGCCTTCAGGGGGCGGGCCAATACCTGGACCCCATGTTTCCCCAAAGCCTGAGCAGTCTGCCCCACCGCCATTGCCGAGATCAACCTCGCCGTGGTAGCAGATGAGGAAGTAAGGGAAACCCATGTCGCCTTCCCCGTTGAGCATCGTGGAGTGATAATGGTAAATCCCGTCAGGGAAATCTGGCGTTGGGCCAAAGTGCCCGTTGCAGACATCAAGGTCGCCAAGCCCCTCAATGTACTCATAATCGTCAATACCATTGTATCCGGTTTCACCAGCCTTGAGGCGGTAGGAACTGGTCATCTCAACGACGCTCATGTCCGCATCATAGCCCCAGAAGCCGTAGATAGGATAGCCGTCGAAGGCGACCCCAATCACGCCCGAATGGTTGCCTGTATCGGTGTTGCCCGCCACTACGGACGGTGCTGAATTGTCGTAGTCAAGAATGGTCTCGCCAACTTCTGCGTGCCAGTGCAGGCAGTTTGCATCAGCGTGGTAATGGTAGGTGCCCCCTTGGGCAGCATGGCCGTGGCAAACGCCCATTTCGATTGGTTGCCGATCTTCTTCAAAGACGCCATGATGGGAAGCAACAGCATCGCCACCCGGCCCGTCTTCAGGACCAAAGAACGGTACCCCGTTGACGGCTATGGCGATATCGCTTCGCTCAGAAGCACAGGTGTAGGCACCGTTTGCGCTTGGGCAATTGGAGGCATCATGGCCGCCCGTAGTTTCGTTGACTGGTGAGCGCGGAATCACCCACTCATAGGTTTGGGCTGCTGTGCAGTCGCCCCCTTGCGAACATGCAAGCGTCGATTCAAAGTCGTGATTTGGCAATCCATTGCTCGTGATGGTGAGGTGCGTTTCATTCATGGTGATGCTCACCATGCATTCGTGTTCCTCGATCGCTGAAGTGGTCAAATCATCGGTTGGCACCACAACATCGTTTGACTGGCACATGAACATATCAAGCCAGAACTGCCCGAGATCGGACGCATTGTAAGTCGGGCCTGCAGGTGGTTGTGTTTCGTTGCCCGTTCCGTTGTTTGCCCCGTCATCTGTACCATTGTCGGTTTCGTTTCCAGTGTTGTCATCCGTACCATTGTCTGTTTGATTGCCCGTTGAGTTGTCGCTTGAGTTTCCAGTGCTGGTGTTGCCTTGAGTTTCATTGGCTCCACCTTCGTCGGTCGAACCTTGTTCTTCCTCAGTGCGATCCATATCGACTACCATTGCCTCGGAAGTCGTGTTTTCGAGGCCGTGTGCTGCGGTGAAATTCAAACTCACAACGCCGCTTGCATCCGTAGTCACCGTGAAATTCCAAAGACCGGAGGGGTCAGGAGCGAACTGCGCTATGCTTTCTTCTTCAAACACCACATCAACGAGGATTTCACTCGGGTGCGAGTGAATCACAAAACCGCTTAATGAAATGACTGCCCCGTCATCTTCAGCTGAAATAAGGCTGAGAACTGGCGCAGGGTGAAGGTGCCCATCATCATGGATTGGCATGGGTAGGTTAACGGTTTGTTCTTCTGATTCTTCCGAGTCCTCTTCGTTCACAGAAGGCTCAGGGTTGACGTTTGTACCGTCTCTGTCAATGACGGCTGCAGCAAGGCTTGCCACGAGAATTAGAACCAATACGCCCCAAATTGCATCTTTGTTCATACTTCTAAGATGCAAGGGTGGTTATATATCGTTATGGAGTCGTGGTTTTATCAAATTTCCGTGATGTCGTTCATGCGTTTCAAAGACGGTCAAATCATTTCCATGGAAACCGGTGCAACACCACTTTCCGATGATTACCAACTCGTTGGACAATAAGTACAATCCGCAAACTGGGACTCAAGCTCTGGCTTGACGTACGCGCATTGCAACAAGGGCCAAGAGGAAAAGCCGCCATTCATGCCTTCGATTCTTACGCCAATCCCATTCTTCACCACTTAGATAGCGCCTGTGAACGCATAATATGAAAGGGTGAAAAGCAGTATACATGCAAACAAAATGACTCTTATTTTTATCGAAATATCCCCTGAAGTCTTGAATGGAAATCCAGCGTTGAATTTTTTACTGCCAGATAATTTTGCCCCGACAGAACTGATAACAGAGCCGATCACAAGCAATAAGGCACCTGCGATTTGTGAACTTGCGTAGTCATCGAAAAGCCATACTATCCCTAGTATCGCCACACCGATTCCAATTGCCATCGTGACAAAACCAATCTTCTCTTTTACAGAGGTCTCTGAAGACGTTGAATCCACATCATCCATGGGCATGAATAAGAAAGACACTCTATTTGATAATTCACCATAGGAATGAGAAAGAACCGCTTTTTCATGTGAAAATTTCTGACACCACTGCTAAATGTGGCGCCTAAGTAAATGGGCCTCATGTGCTCGTAAACCATCACTGTGGTACCCTTCAAATCAGAGTTCAGTGATGTCATTGCGTTCAGTTGAAACGCCAAACGCTTCTTGCGCCTTGGCGTAGACTGCACCATCAATGGTGCCTTCTCGAACCAATGAAGAGAGAGCTGCAAGTGCGATTGCCGCACCGTCGATTTCGAAGAACCGGCGGAGCGCTTCACGGGTGTCTGAGCGGCCAAAACCATCGGTGCCAAGCACGGTGAAGTGCCCACCGACCCACTGTCGAATCATGTCAGGCACGGCCGCCATGTTGTCGGAAACTGCGATCACTGGCACGCTTGCCTTGCCGAGTATTTGTTCGACCCAAGGCTGCTTTGCTTCTTCTGTTGGGTGGAGTCTGTTGTACCGGTCACAGGCCAATCCTTCTCGGCGCAACTCGCCATAGGACGTTGCAGAGTAGATTTCAGCACGAACGCCAAGCGCTTCGAGCTTCTCGACCGCATCGAGCACCTGGACCATGATCGGGCCGGAGCCGATGAGGCGGACAATTGGCCCGTCGCCCTTTGGTGCGCCTCGAAGCAAGTACATGCCACGAATGATGCCTTCGTCAACGCCTTCTGGCTTTGGAGGCATTGGGTAATTCTCATTGTAAACCGCCACATAGTGGATGACGTCCTTATCTTGACCGTACATCTCATCGATGCCGTGGCGGATAATGGTGGCCAATTCGTAAGCAAAGGCGGGGTCCCATGCTCGCACAGCAGGGTTGGTGTGGGCCATCAGGAGGGAGTGGCCGTCTTGGTGCTGCAAGCCTTCTCCATTGAGGGTGGTTCGTCCGGACGTTGCGCCCATCAGGAATCCACGGGCTCGCTGATCGGCTGCCGACCAAATGAGGTCAGCCACGCGCTGGAATCCGAACATCGAGTAGAAGGTGTAGAACGGCACGGTGGGGTAGTGGTGGGTGGCAAACGAAGTCGCTGAAGCGATAAACGTCGAGGTGGCGCCTGCTTCATTGATGCCTTCTTCCAAGAGTTGGCCCTTTGCTGATTCCTTGTACTTCATCAGCACCTTGTGGTCGACCGGTTTGTACAACTGGCCTTCAGGGTGGTAAATACCGAACTCTGCAAACAATGGATCCATACCGAAGGTTCTGGCTTCGTCTGGGATGATTGGGACGATGCGCTCGCCGAAGCCCTTGTCCTTCATCAGTGCGCGTAAAATGCGCACAAAGGCCATCGTTGTGGAGACTTGCATTTTTCCTTTGGTGCCTTCATCGAATTCGCCATATGTGGCTGCGTCTGGTAAGGTC
>DUKM01000141.1:0-3775 GCA_013329255.1 Candidatus Poseidoniaceae archaeon
TCAGTATTCAACAGGCACAGGGTCGAGCATTCGCCACAAGAACCAGCATGCTGCTGTTCTGTAGGGCGCCCAACGCTCCGCAACTTGGACGACGTCTTCGTTGGTTTCAGCTGTCGGATCGAGTAATTTGACCGCCTTAATCAAGCCAATGTCACCGATGCTAAACACGTCTGGTCTCAACAGCGCAAAAATGCAAACCATCTCTGAAGTCCAAGGCCCAATGCCCCTGAAAGAGATGAAGTGCTTGTGAATTTCTTTGTCGCTCAGACCGTCGTAATCGGCCAGCAAAAGGCGAGCACTATCGACTGCTAACCCGTGGATATAGGAGGCCTTTGAACGGCTCAAACCACATGTGGCGAGGATTTCAGGCGTTTTTTCAAGGATGCTTTCGGGATCGATGGAACCAACAAGTGCCTCGAGGCGCAACCACACCGCATCCGCTGCTAGGACCGAGATTTGCTGGCCTACAATGGCTCGAATAAGCGTAGAAAACACATCGCCTTTGCCCTGGAGGCCGCCTTCGGGGTATTGGCGGAGAATTGGGCCCAACAACGCATCTTTGCCAAGGTGCTCTAATGCGTCTTGCCACCATGACGGTTCGCCGAGTTCCATGCGTCACTCACAAGGGTGGGGGTTTTGAGGGCTTGTGTTCTGGCGCAACCATGGACGGAGTCGTTTTGGAATGGCTGCAGTTGAAAAACGTGACACGGGCCGGTTGGGTGCGTGCAGGTGTTGAATCGCCTGAATCAGTTGCCGCACATTCGTGGGGCATGAGCGTGTTGGCGCTTCGCTTATGCCCACCTCAACTCGATTTGTCCCGAGTGCTCTCGTTGTGCATCGTTCACGATTTGCCTGAAGTGCGCGTTGGGGATCTTACCCCCCATGACGATTGCAGCACCAAAGCCGCTGATGAACGCACGGCTATGCTTGCAATGGCCCCTCAATGGATTGACCTCTTTGACGAATACGAAATGGGTGTAACCCCCGAATCCCAATTCGTCAAGCAACTTGACAAACTTGACATGGGTCTACAAGCCATTCTCTATGAAAAGCAACAAAACGTAAGCCTCGACGAGTTTATTGAAAGCGCTCGAAAGCGGATTTCCGATGAAACGCTCCGCTCAATATTGGGTTGATGTTTGATACCGGTGCGCCGACAAAAACAAAAGGGTGGGCCTACCGCCCTTGTTTCATAGCCCGATAGTGTAGGGGTCCATCATGGTGGGTTTTGGTCCCGCCGACCTCGGTTCAAATCCGAGTCGGGCTACCTCTAAACAAGCGCCCTGCGCACGCTTTGTCAATGCCTTCAAACCGGATGGTCGTTTTTTAAGAATTAACCCGTCGGAGGAAGAAGAAGAACGAGAAGAAGCCGATGAGCAACAAAATCAAGAGCACAACCCCAACGGTGAAGATTAGAGTGCCAACAACATCACCATCGGACAAGCGTTCTTTTCCTTGGCCGTAAAGCGTGGCGGGATCGAGCAGGATGCTTGCTGGATGGAGGTGTGGTTCGAAAGGATTGTTACATCGAAAACATTTCATCGTCTCAGCAGCTTGTTTCTTTCTCAACTCAACAACCAACGCACATTCTGGGCATGTATACATCGCCATTGAACCATGGTATCGGATGAAGTTGATATAAATTCAGCCGTTTTCAACCGGTATGTCAGTGGAGCAGGTTGATGAATCCCCTCCCCTTGGCAAGCCCGTTGAGTCACATGAGCATCAAGAAAATTGCAATCCTCGGAGCCGGCCAAATGGGAAACGGAATCACACAAGTGGCTGCATGCGCGGGCTATGATGTGACGATGATTGACATTGAACAAGCCTACGTGGACCGTGGCCTCGCTACGATTGAGAAATCATTGGCCAAACTTGTCGCCAAGGAACGAATGACACAGGCGGATGCTGACGCAGCGAGAAGTCGAATCTCAACGGCTATTGACCGAGCAGAATGTGCAGATTGTGACCTTGTTGTGGAAGCGGTTCCCGAAATACTAGCCCTTAAGCAAAGCATTTTTGCTGAATTAGACGCCATTTGCAAGCCGGAAACAATCCTCGCATCCAACACCTCCTCGATTTCTATCTCAACCATCGCAGAAGCAACAAGCAGGCCAGACAGAGTGATTGGAATGCATTTCATGAACCCAGTGCCAATCATGAAACTTGTTGAGATCATCAACGGCAAAGAGACCAGCGATGCTACCAACGCCTCGGTGATTGAAGCCTCAGAAACAATGGGCAAAACCGCTCTTTCGTGCAACGATGCACCCGGTTTCGTGTCCAACCGCATTCTCTGCCCCATGCTCAACGAAGCCGTTCTGACCTTGCAAGAAGGCGTTGCTCAGCCCGAAGCGATTGATGGCATTATGAAACTCGGTATGAATCACCCAATTGGACCGCTTGCACTCTGTGATTTGATTGGCCTTGACACCGTTCTTCACATCATGAATGTACTTCATGACGGTATGGGCGATGACAAATACGCTCCAGCCCAGCTGCTCATCGACATGGTCGACCAAGGAAAACTTGGTCGGAAATCCGGCGAAGGGTTTTACACCTATTGAAGGGGAAAAAGCGCTGTGATCACACGACTCCAAGAATGGGCGATCACTCGTTTCGTGGGGTCTGTGGCATCAAACCCCGAAGTTCACATTGAAAACCGTCAAGAAGCAGATGCACGTCTAGACCTCATCGGCAATTTAGTCATCGTTCGTGCAGGCCTAGCAGGCCTTATCTCCGGCATGGCTGTCATCGGATTGGCATTCTTTTTGTATGAACATCCAGCAGCATCCGAATTATCCCCCACCGCGGTGTTCATTGCCTTGACGTTGGCCAGTTCGCTGGCTACTGCGTTTGAATTGGTGTTCATTTATCGCGATGCACTGCAAACAGCTGCACGGATGGCGAGTATTCTTGGTATTCCGAACGAGGATTTGGAATCGGTTGAGTTGGAACATTCCATCCCTCACTGGTTGATTCACGCTGCGCTTGGGGCTCCTGGTTTCAAGGCCACGATGTTCGGAATCGATCCTCTTGCACGCATCGGAAAACTTGGCAATGTAATTCGGAAATTGCTGTCTAAAGTTCGAGTTGTTGCTTCGGCTACAATGTTCAAAATTATCCTCCGTAGGATGTGGGGCCGCTTGGTGGGTAGAGTCGCTGTTCGTGCCTATTCCATGGTCGTAGCGTTGCCGTTTTTTATTCTGCTCAACATGTACGGCACTCGCTCGATGATCAGGGACATGCGCTCTCGCCTTGTCGGTCACGACTTGACTCCAAAATTAGTTGAACATGCGTTCCCAGAAGGCCTTGAAGGACTTTCTGGCGGTTTGTACCATGAGGTGTATGATGGCCTCAACGAGCAGATACACACGGCAAGGTTCATGCATCCAAACCAGATTCGATTTTTGCTCATGCTCCCAAGTGAAGCACCTTCGAAAACCAGCGGTACCGTTGATGAAAAGCGACGAGCGCATCGCTTCTTATTGGCCCTTTTTTGCATGTCAGGGGACGCTACGCCACGGTGCAGAAAACTCATTCGACGCTTGGAAGATGACTTGGGATCCGACGAGGTCGCTCTAGTGCGACAAGAAATTGACGATGCGATTCATGATTTGACGCCTTTAGCGAGGGCGTGGCATTAATTCTCCAGCGGCATCCTCAATATCTGGCTTGCACTCGGAAAACTATGGCACAACCTTGCTACCTCATCACGGGTGCTTCCAAGGGACTTGGACGCTCTTTGGCCCTGCTGCTTGCTCAGAATGGAAAC
>DUKM01000141.1:4181-4357 GCA_013329255.1 Candidatus Poseidoniaceae archaeon
GACTTGTCCAATCCTGATTCGATTGCAAAAGCTGTTGCTCGCATCGCCGAACACAGCGAGCATCTTGCAGGAATCGTTCACAACGCTGGCGCCATTGCGCCCGTCAAAGCAATGGCTGAAGTCGAGGGCGCAACTTGGGCTCGCAGCATTCAAGTGAACCTCATAGGGGTGCAAGA
>DUKM01000141.1:4741-5981 GCA_013329255.1 Candidatus Poseidoniaceae archaeon
GCTTCGCTGCGCCCTGTCCATTCATGGTCGGCCTACTGCGTTTCGAAGGCCGGCCTTGACATGTGGTCGAGGTGCCTCGCTGAAGAGGGTCAAGACCTCAACATCAGTTCGATTTCAGTCGCACCAGGTGTTGTCGACACAGGCATGCAGCGCGAAATACGCTCGGTTGCACCTGAGGATTTCCCATCCCTTGAAACGTTCATCGGACTTCATGAAGACGGCCATCTCGTGGCCAGTGATATCGTTGCTAAGCAATTGTATGAACTGGTCACTGCGCACTCAATGGACCAATCAGGAATGCGTTTTGATGTCAGGGACCTCTAATTTGAGCCGAAAAAGAGCGAAGGGTGATAAGCGAGCACCATGAGGGCGTAAACAGAGGGATTCTATGCCAGGAACTGACCGTGTCGAAATTCGAACTTTAAAAGTTGGACGCTTTTGCGTTGTTGACAACGAAGCATACAAGATTTTGAGCATCTCCACATCCAAACCTGGAAAGCACGGATCCGCTAAAGCTCGAATCGAACTTATCTCGCTCTTTTCTTCAAAGAAAATGTCCCACGTTGGCTCGGTGACCGACAGCATTCACGTCCCAATGATCGAAAAGGGCAAGGCAATGGTAACTCACATCGACGGTGATGAAGTCCACGCCATGAACATGAAAGACCATTCCATGATGATCCTCCCCCTCGACGAGGGCATGGACATTCAACCAAGCAGTGAAATCCTCTACATGGAAGCGCTTGGCAGATACAAAATCATTTGAGATTGTTGATTCTTCCCCACCACTGGCGCCTGTGAGGCCCTGTGATTGTTGACATTTCTGATGTTCAACCGGTATTGTATTCATAAGCCTAAAGAGTTCATCAGCGTCTATGTCCGATGTCGCTGCTTCGAATTCTGCTGATACATTTTCTGTCAAAGAAGCTCTTCAGAATATGCCTGAAGCCGATAAAAAAGCACTCCAAGGTTGGTATTGGTACGATTGGGGCAACCAAGCTTACGCACTGACCGTCATGACCGTGATTGCTCCTGCACTCATGGCGAACCTGTACAACTTAGCAACAGGTACTCAGTCTGGTGATACATTCTATGCTTACATCCTCACTGCATCAATGCTGCTTGTTGTGGTGACAGCACCAGCGCTGGGTGTGATTGCTGACCGCATGCCGATCAAAAAGAAACTTCTCAAATGGTATACCTTTGTTGGTGTGATTTTCACTGCTCTGATGGGTGCAGC
>DUKM01000034.1:0-923 GCA_013329255.1 Candidatus Poseidoniaceae archaeon
CCCGATCGATTCGGTGAATCTGGTCAAGCCGATGAGATGTTGGAAATCATGAGACTATCAGCCCCCCACATTGCAGCAGCGGCTCGTCGAGCAATCGAGCGAAAGTGAACAGGCCAAGAACAATTAGCGTCTGAGCCTAACAACGCCCATGGACGCCGTTGACTCCCTTGCCAACATCACATCCAAACTCGATGCTTTCGTAGAGCAACGGGACTGGAATCAATTCCACAGCATCAAGAACTTAGTCGCATCGATCAGCATTGAAGCCGCTGAATTGAGTGAAACGGTACAGTGGTCAAACCCCACAACTGCTGAGGCTCAAGCCGACCCGCAACTGTCCCAACAAATTGCACATGAAACAGCGGACGTGATGTTGTATTGCCTCCGATTGTGCAGTGTGATGGGTTTCGACCCCGTGGACATCATGAACCAGAAATTCGCAATTAACGCAGACAAATACCCGGCTGAATTGGTGCGTGGCTCCTCAGCAAAGTACACCACATACGAGTGAAAAGGCATCGATTCCACAGCGGATACTTGATGGGGTGACTGGGACAACCAATACACATGGAACTCTTCCTTGATACCGCCGACGTAGATGAAATTCGAGAAATTGCAGCATGGGGTATCCTCGACGGTGTCACCACCAACCCTTCTTTAATCAAAAAAAGCGGTAGAGACTTCAAGCAGGTTGTTCGGGAAATCGCTTCCATTTGTGATGGACCAATTTCCGCAGAGGTTACCGCTATGGACACAAAAGGAATGGTGGAGCAAGGTTTGGCTCTGAAAGCCGAACTTCCAGAGAACGTCATCATCAAAATCCCATGCACTCCAGAGGGGCTTGCTGCAACAAAAATCCTCACAGAGGCAGGCATCGATACCAACGTGACGCTCATTTTTTCTGCTTCCCAAGCACTGATGGC
>DUKM01000034.1:1295-2052 GCA_013329255.1 Candidatus Poseidoniaceae archaeon
GGCCACGACGGTATGAATCTGATCGCGGAAATCATGGAAACATGGCACAATTATCCAAGCATTCACACAAAGGTCCTCGCTGCATCAATTCGCCATCCAACACATGTGCTTCAATGCATCCAAATGGGGGCTCACACAGCAACAATGCCGGCCAAGATCTTCCGTCAATTGATGACACATCCACTGACCGATAAGGGATTGGAAGGCTTCATGCGGGACTGGGCCGAAGTTGAGAAGGCAGGAAACGCCTGAACCGCTTGTTTGGTGCTTGCTAGCAGAGAAGGAGGCTTCTTGAATGAAGTCCTCCCCGCTTGAGTTACAGGGGGCTTAGAATGGATTCGTCACGCGACCGACTTCAACAATTGTTGGATGGAGACCTTTCACCAGAAGACATTGCAGATGATCCTGCTCTGATTAGCCTCGCTGACCGACTTTACGGCATCAAAATCGCCCCCTCTCGCCCAATGAAGGCCCGAGACATGGCCGAAGCAACACCAGGTGCTGCAGCAGAAGTCGGAACACCCACTGACATGTTGATTGAAGTGATTGGAGACATTACACCCGCTTCGCCGAATCTTGTCCTGCCAGATGGAAGCCTGCCTCCGCTTCAGCCAATTGCCCAAGAAAAATCGAAAACCAATCCACTGACCTATGTCATCGGCGCAGGTCTTTTGTTTGTCATCACCAACATGTTTGGCTTGCTTCAATCCGTCTTTGGATCAGGGTGCCTCGAAGGAGACCTCTGTCCGTCTGATGG
>DUKM01000034.1:2462-3853 GCA_013329255.1 Candidatus Poseidoniaceae archaeon
TTGTTCTTGCTGTTGCACTGTTCGTGGTCATCCGCCGCAAGTGATGCACATGTCCATCGATGCTTGGACTGAAGTTCTGTCCTACATTGGTATGCTGTTCATATTGGCAGCTTTTGTCTTTGAAACAAGAAACGTTCTTCATAGCAAACAAACGCTGTACCTCGCCTTGATGGCAGTCGGCTCTGCTTTGCTTGGAGTGCGTGCGTATTTGATTGATGAGTGGGCATTTTTGATCCTAGAAGCAGCATGGTGTTTGGCGGCTGTCGTCGCTTACATTCAAACGCGTCAACCAACATCCAGCGGCCAAGAAGAAGCGTCATCTTGATGAGCCAGTGATGGCCGAGTCCAACCATGAGCCAAGGACCAGGCAAGGCCAAGCGAGGCATCCCCTCGAAAGAGGAGAACTTCAATGAGTGGTATCCATTCATTGTTGAGGCTGCAGAACTTGTTGACAAGCGCTATCCAATCAAGGGCATGGATGTTTGGCGCCCATATGGCTGGAAAACGATGAAACTTATCGATGCGCTCACCCACCAGGAAATGGAACGCACTGATCACGAAGAGGTTAATTTCCCATTGCTCATTCCAGAAAATCTCCTTGACAAAGAAAATGCTCTTGTGGCGCGACTCAAAAGAGCTCGAGAAGAAGGCGTCAATCCTGATGACCTGCGGGACGAAGAAGAGGAAGGCGGATTCAAGAAAGAAGTCTACTGGGTCAAGCATGCAGGGGATAACGAACTGGATATTCCAATGTTCTTGCGCCCAACTTCTGAGACAGCCATGTACACAATGTTCCCACTTTGGGTGCGTTCACACAAGGACTTGCCATTGAAGGTCTACCAAATGGTCAACACGTTCCGTTATGAAACCAAACAAACGAGATCCTTCATCAGAGTTCGAGAAATTCATTTCTTTGAAGCACACACCGCTCACGCCGACGAAGCTGACGCAACACGGCAGATCAAGCAGGATTTGGAAATTGTTGACAACATCATGCACGACTTGTGCTTACCAGTCATTAAAGCAAAACGACCACTTTGGGACACGTTTCCTGGCGCATGGTACACCATCGGCATCGATGCTGTAATGCCAAACGGTCGCACCCTTCAAGTGGCATCCTGCCACCACTACCAAGACCAATGGGCCAAGGCGTTTGACCTCACATACGAAAACCTCGATGCGCAACAACAGCATTGCCACCAAACCACCTACGGCATGTCTGAGCGGTTGCTTGGAGCGGTTGTTGGTATGCACGGCGATGAAAATGGACTGATTATGCCCCCCGCAGTAGCACCGTTCCAAGTGGTAGTTTGCCCAATGATCAAGAAAAACTCTGACGTTGATACGGTTGCAGCCGCCGAAGAAGTGGCAGCCAAACTCCGCCGACACGG
>DUKM01000034.1:4176-4374 GCA_013329255.1 Candidatus Poseidoniaceae archaeon
CTGAGGGTCAAAGTCGATGCTAGAGATATCCGAGCGGGACAGAAGTACTACGACTGGGAAATTAAGGGGGTACCGCTCCGCCTTGACATTGGGCCTCGGGACATTGAACAAGGCACTGCCTTCGCTGCTCGACGCACCGGCGGAAAAGAACCACTCCCTCTCGACGGCATCGAGGAAGCATGCCTCACTGTTCTTGAG
>DUKM01000059.1:0-2764 GCA_013329255.1 Candidatus Poseidoniaceae archaeon
ATAGGACGTCGGACAACAGGGATTCGACTCGGATCTGGTGTGGGCCCCATATCGAGTGGTTTCTCGCCCATTGGTGAATCGTCAAGAGCGTCTTTTGACCCGCCTTTGACCGGGACAACCCCGGAGGTATTCGTAGCGATGACTTCTGAACCAATCGGCATCGACCAGCCAACGCCCTCAAGACCGAGTTCCTTCACGCGTTCATCGACCCATGATGAATCGCCCTCAAGCAAGACATTGATATCGTGCTCATCGGAGCGGAAACGATAACGAATATTGCCTCTGAGTTTCGACATAACTTGGGCCTCATTTTTAATTAATCAATTCGATTCAAGAACTTTTTCACGACGGGCGCCCTCTTGAATCACTCCGCCAAAGCCAGTTGACGCAGCACGGTGTGGAGAATCCCGCCGTTTCGGTAGTATTCGACCTCAACAGGCGTGTCAAGACGAACCTGAGCGTTGAACTTCAAACTCGAGCCGTCGGCTCGAACTGCCGTAACTTCGAGCATTTGGAGCGGTTGCACATCGTCACCAACTGGGATGGTGAACGATTCGGTTCCATCCAACCCAAGCGTTTCGTGAGATTCACCCTCGGCAAAGGTCATTGGAAGAACGCCCATGCCGACAAGGTTGGATCGATGAATTCGTTCAAACGAGGTTGCAATCACCGCGCCGACGCCGAGCAAATAGGTGCCTTTAGCAGCCCAATCTCGAGATGAACCCGTGCCGTATTGACTGCCAGCGAGCACGACTTTTGGCCCGTCGTAACTCTGTGCTGCGTCGTACACTGAAACAACTTCACCCGTGACAAAATCACGCGCATAGCCACCCTCTGTACCAGGCGCCATTTGGTTGCGTATGCGGACGTTTGCAAAGGTGCCCCGCATCATCACTTCGTGATTTCCGCGGCGGCTACCAAAGGAATTGAAATCAATTTGGTTAATGCCTCGTTCGACAAGCCATTTGCCAGCCGGCCCGTCCTCAGGGAAGGCACCAGCAGGAGAGATGTGATCGGTTGTGATCGAATCGCCCAACTTGAGCAGAACACGTGCGTTTTCGATGCTTGAGATTGGTTGGGGTTCAGCAGAAAGGCCTGAGAAGAAGGTCGGCAAGCGAATGTAAGTTGAGTCGGCTTCCCAAGGATAAAGCGGGCTTGGTTCAGAGGGTATGCTGTCCCAGCGAGGCTCGTTCATAGCGTCAGCATAGCGCTGACGGAACATTTCGGGCGTGATGACTGCAAGGGCTTCTGCCAGTTCCTCATCGGTAGGCCACAGTTCACTGAGCATGACTGGAGCACCTTCCGGCGTGTAGCCGACCGGTTGGGTTGACAAGTCCACTTCGAGTGAACCTGCAAGAGCGTAAGCGACAACAAGCGGCGGGCTAGCAAGGTAGGACGCCTTGACTTTCCCATGCACTCGACCCTCAAAGTTCCGATTGCCGGAAATAACTGAACCAACAATAAGGCCAGCGTCATCGATGGCTGCTTCAATCTCCTCGGGAAGTGGGCCGGAGTTTCCGATGCAGGTGGTGCATCCATAGCCGACCACATTGAACCCGAGGGCGTTCAGGTCTTCTTGGAGGCCAGACGCTTCATAGTACTCCGTAACAACCCTCGAACCTGGAGCGAGGGAGGTTTTCACCCACGGTTTGACTTCCAAACCGTGCTTTCTTGCGTTCCGGGCAAGAAGGCCTGCTGCGAGCATGACGCCGGGGTTCGAGGTGTTGGTGCAACTCGTGATCGCTGCAATCACAACGTCGCCGTGATTCAAATCATAAGTTTCGCCGTTGCGGGTAACAAGAGCGCTCTTCGACAATTCCTCATCTGCCAAACCGTGCCCGTGATGGCCCAATTCATGAGTGAGGGATTCCAAGAAATGAGGCTTCATCTTCGCAAGATCAACTCGGTCTTGTGGTCGCTTTGGCCCTGCAAGAGCCGGTTGAACGGTGGAGAGGTCGAGTTCTAGAGTCGCCGTGTAGGTTTTTTCAGCAGCGCTTGAATCGTACCACAATCCCTGGGCGCGAGCGTAAGCTTCAACGCCAGCGATGGCCGCATCTTCACGTCCACTCAAGCGCATGTAATCGAGGGTTCGTTCATCGACAGGGAAAAAGCCGCATGTTGCGCCATATTCAGGAGCCATATTGGCAATGGTTGCGCGGTCGGCAAGCGTCAAAGCCACCATGCCTTGTCCGAAGAATTCCACGAACTTCCCAACAACGCCGTGGTTGCGGAGAATCTCAACGATTCGAAGGGTCATGTCAGTCGCAGTAACACCGGAGTTGAGTGCGCCGGTTAACCGGACGCCGACCACATCGGGTGCTAGCATGTAGATGGGTTGGCCAAGCATAACAGCCTCTGCCTCAATTCCACCAACGCCCCAACCAAGAACGCCCAAGCCGTTGATCATCGTGGTGTGGGAGTCGGTACCGACAAGGGTATCTGCAAGCCAAACGCCGTCTTCTTGACGCGCAACGCTTGCCAAGTATTCGAGGTTGACCTGATGCACAATGCCCCGTGAAGGGGGGACTGCTTGGAAGTTAGCAAGGGATTGCTGGCCCCACTTGAGGAAGGTATAGCGTTCCATGTTTCGGTGATATTCAATGTCGAGGTTCATCTCTAAGGCTTGGCTGTTTGAGCCGTCGACGTCGACCTGAACTGAATGATCGATGACAAGATCCACAGGCACTTGTGGGTTCACTTTCTCAGGATCCCCGCCCATCTCAACCATGGCATCGCGCAGGGCCGCCAAATCAACCACCGCAGG
>DUKM01000059.1:3062-10280 GCA_013329255.1 Candidatus Poseidoniaceae archaeon
CAAATCAACCACCGCAGGTACACCGGTGAAATCCTGTAGGATCACACGGGATGGTCGGAAAGGAATTTCTCCCCGCTCGCCGTTTGGGGTCCATGCAGCGATGTTTCGAATGTCTTTTTCGCTGACCAAAAATCCGTCATTGCCTCGCAATGCTCCTTCGAGGAGAATACGGATGGAGTATGGTAATGCACCAGTTGCGATGCCGTTTTCATCAAGACCGTCGAGTGAATAATAGTCGCCGCCGACAGAAAGGGTCCTGCGCGCATTGAAGGGATCCAAGGTCGCCATGAGAAGACCCAAAAGGCACTAATCTATGAACAAAACCCTTGACAGGGCTCTTATTTTTGCACAAAAGTATTCGTTTGAGGAATCAGAAAGGCCACCAGCTGGAGGAAGATTCACCGCTGAATGAGGCATCGATGAGCGTCACAGGGTAGGCAGGATCGCTTCCTGATTGGCCGCCGGTCTCAATAGCGTCGATTTTGTCGACGACGTCTTGACCATCAATCACCTTACCAAAAACGGTGTGAACACCGTCAAGGTGCGAAGGCGTTGAGTCTGGCGAGACGATGAAGAATTGTGAGCCGCCTGTATGAGCGTTGTTTGTCTTGGCCATCGAGAGCATGTATGGTTCGTGCTTCATATCGTTGTCAGCTTCATCCCCAATGGTCCAAGCAGTTTTGAGGCAGTCCGATGGACTGACGCTTGGTTCGCCGTTGCAGTATCCGTCCCAAACGGCTGCGTGGCCACCGGTGCCGTCGCCGTTGGTGAAGTCGCCGCCTTGCAGCATAAATCCTGCAATTATTCGGTGATAGATGGTGCCGTCATAAGACCCATCTCTGACGAGTTCCTTGAAATTTTCGACGTGTGTAGGAGCATCATCGCCGTACAATTCAATGGTGATGGTCCCTTTCTCGAACGAGCCGTCAGGGTTTGTCCAAGACATTTCGAACTCCACGAGTTCTCCGTCAGCCTGTGGTTGGCCAAGCGCCGCTATGCCAGCAAGCACGAGCAAGAAGGCCGTTCCAAAGGCGAAAACCCCAGCAAGGGTTGGTGTACCATCTCGAACCATTCGAGGGAAGACCGTCTCGCTGATCCGTGCGTCCTGCATTTCATTGAGCAGGTTGTTGTACTGAGTGTTTGTGCGCTTATCGCTGGAATTGCCTTTCATTGAATCCCTGAATAGGCCCGCTGCCTTCCGGTAATCAGAACTCGACCGGGTGTCTTTGGCTTTGGCCCATGTCGCTTCGGCGGCGATTCGAAGGGTGGTTGGGTGCTGCCCCTCACCGTCGATGGAGCGAAGTGTGTCCAGTGCACCCTCATACTTTCCCTTCAACAACGTTTTCTCTGCTTTGTCCCATGCGGCCTTTCGAACTTCTGCTTCGGTGAGTTCCGGCTTGCTCGAGGACTTCTTGACTGAAGATTTCTTTGCTGCGGTGCTGTCGGCCATGAGCATCCGAGGCCGCTCCCCGTTTTGAGCATCACGCATCAATAATGAAGCGGCGCAAAGCGTGAAAACAGGGCAAAATATGGGCGGTGCGCATCAACATGTTCAAAGAGTGCATGCAGAACCCCAATCCCATACAGCCCCTCACTTCGGTGAGTCTGGCCCTCAGGGGACACGAACAATGGAAACCATTGCCAACGATTACACAATCAATATCGCAACTGCAAACGGAACAGGGTCCCAATCTGCAAACCTGATCCTTCTCCAAGCCTTGTTCGAAATGGGCGTCCCCGTTAGCGGAAAAAACATGTTCCCATCCAACATTTCAGGTCTGCCAACCTGGTACATTGTCCGACTTTCAGACCATGGCTACCAAGCGCCCGGCGACCGAACTCACATTCAAGTTCTTGTCAACCCGGCGACATGGCATGATGATCTTGCCGCCCTCGAACCCGGCAGCGTCGTCATCTGGAACGAGAATGCAAAAATGGAAATGACCCGCGACGATGTAATTTCCTACCCTGTGCCAATGTCTGGACTCGCCCGAAAAATCAATCCAAAAATTGCAAAACTTGTCACCAACATCATCTACGTAGGTATCATTGCAGAGATGCTAGGCATCGATCAAGAAGCGCTCAACAGTGCGGTTGCAAAGCAGTTCAAAGGCAAAACAAGCGCCATTGAACTCAACATCACTGCCCTTGGCCTCGGTCGAGATTACTTCAAGGACAACTTCACCAAAGAAGACCCCTATGTGGTGGAATCACGAACGGTCGAAACGCCCAAGTTTTTCATCGATGGCAACGAAGCAGCAGCGCTTGGTTGCATCTTTGGCGGTGTCCAAATGCTCGCATGGTACCCAATCACACCATCTTCTTCCCTCGCAGAAGGCATCATCAATTACATCCCTCAACTCAGAGTTGATGAAGAAGGCGACGCAACCTGCGCTGTTATTCAAGCAGAAGATGAACTCGCCGCAGCTGGCATGGTGCTTGGCGCCGGATGGGCAGGTGGCCGAGGCATGACAGCAACCTCAGGACCTGGTATTTCGCTGATGCAGGAATTCATCGGCCTCGCCTACTTTGCTGAAATCCCTTCAGTGTTCTGGGATGTGAACCGTGTTGGTCCATCCACCGGACTTCCAACAAGAACACAGCAATCTGACATCACCATGCTCTACGAAGGCAGCCACGGGGACACGCAACACATTGTGCTGATCCCTGGAACCGTCGAAGAATGCTTTGAGTTCGGATGGCGCGCCTTCGACATTACAGAGCGGTTCCAAACACCAGTGTTTGGGCTCAGCGACCTTGATCTTGGCATGAACCGCTGGGCATGTGAAGGCTTCACTTACCCTGATCAACCCATGGACAGAGGAAAGGTTGTTCGCGACAAAGATGTCTTCGAAGCGTTTGAAGACTTTGGGCGTTACCTCGACGTAGACGGCGATGGCATCCCCTATCGAACCCTCCCGGGCTCCGGAATGGACCCAATATTGTACCGAGGCACAGGACACAACCCAAAGGGCGTATACTCCGAAAAGCCTGAAGATTACTTCAACCTCATGGAACGCCTCCGGTCAAAGATTGACGGAGCACGCGATAAGTTGCCCGCACCTATTCTTCGAGAAGAAGAGGAATGTGAAGTCGGCATCATTTACCTAGGCAGCATGGAAAACACCATTCAAGAAATCGACGACATGCTCGAAAGCACAGGCCTCAAAGTCAGCCAGTGCAGGGTCCGGGCCCTTCCGTTCCACAGCGGTGTTCAGGAATTCATTCGACGCCACGAGACCACAATTGTGTTGGAAATTAACCGCGACGGCCAACTCTATGGCATCTTGAGAAAGGAATTGCCAAACGATTTGATCACCAAGGTTCACTCCGTCGCCTACAGCGACGGAATGCCACCTCGCGCCCGCATCTACTCCGACCGAATTCTTTCCACCCTTCAGGAGGTGAACCAATGAGCGACGCACCAGCACGACCAGCCAAAGCAGCCCGACCCGTTAAACTCAACGTCATCAACGAGCCCAAAGACAGTTACACAGGCGGAAAATCTTCGCTGTGCCCCGGCTGTGGCCACGACCAAATTTCAAATGTCATCATCGCAGCAGCATGGGAAAACGGCATTGAACCTCACCGAATAGCAAAGATGTCCGGTATTGGTTGCTCATCAAAGACCCCCGCCTATTACCTCGGCCAGTCCCACGGATTCAACACCGTTCACGGTAGAATGCCATCGGTGACCACCGGTGCCTATGCGGTCAACAAAGACCTCCTTTACCTCGGAGTTTCCGGCGATGGCGATTCGGCATCGATTGGTATTGGCCAACTGATTCACGCCATTCGAAGAAACATGGACATGGTGTACATCGTCGAAAACAACGGCGTATACGGCCTGACAAAGGGCCAATACTCTGCAACTGCAGATGTCGGTTCCAAGAAAAAGAAAGGCAAAGTCAACACAACACAGCCCATTGATTTGTGCGCCCTTGCCATCAACCTTGGTTGCACCTTTGTCGCTCGCTCCTTCTCTGGTTCAAAGAAACAATTGACATCGCTCATCAAGGCAGCAATGTCTCACAAAGGATTCGCATTTATCGACGTCATCAGCCCCTGTGTGACGTTCAACAACAACGATGAATCAATGCGATCCTACGGGTACGTCAAAGAGAACGAAATCACCCTGCACATGACCGATTACATCCCTCACTTCAACCCAGTTGAGGAAGTTGAAGTCCCAGAAGGCCATTTCAGAGACATAGAACTTCACGACGGTTCAACCATCAGGCTCGAAACGATTTCAGAACACCACGATCCGAGCAGTCCTATGGCCGCACTCACCGCGCTTCACGAAGCAGAAACAACGCAGAAGCACGTCACTGGCTTGCTCTACTTCGACAACACAAAGCCAGCACTAGCCGAAGACCTTGGCATTGTTGACACACCACTGATCGACGTACCTGCAACTTCGTTGCGCCCCTCATCGGCTCTGCTCGATGAGTTGAATGCGGCATTGCTCGGATAAATACGAAGAGAGCAAAACCTGCAATAAGGGGCAGGAGTACAGGATATCAATGGCCGCCATAACCACCGTCGCGATTTTCGTCGCCCTCGGTGCAGTTGTCACCGGAACGATGGTGCGAATCATCAAACAACGACGATTGAAGGAACTGCGTCTTGCGCGTAGGAATAAATACGCTCAACGGTCTGAGCAGTCCCCTCAACAAACCACTCAAAACCTCGGGGGCCGTCACACAGAGGACTTGGATGAAGTTGAAGCAGTGGCGTATGAAAACAGAGAAGTGGCTCGAAATCAAAACATCCAATTTTTGCGGTTACTGGTCGCCGACCTTTTCGAAGAGGACGAATTGGATCCAATCCAAGAAGAACAGCAGCGTGAGACCCTGCTTGAAGAGCGCCAAGCTTGGATTGAAGAACATCAAGAAAGTTTAGATGAACACGCTGCGTTAGTTGAAGAAGAAGAGATTGGCAGCGGCGTTAGCATCATCGAGACCATAGCCCCGGAAGACGATGACATTGAGGAGCGATTACAGCGAGAAGGTGGCAAAAGCGGAACCGTTCAAATATCCCTTGCATGGGACGATTACAACGACCTTGACATGCACGTGTTTTGCCCTTCAGGCGAGCGGATATACTTCAACAACAAAAACAGTGAATGCGGCGGCGAGTTGGACGTTGATATGAACGTCAGGCCCGTCAGTAATAATTCAGTTGAGAACGTAGTATGGACAGAGGATGCTCCGTCTGGCAAGTACAAGATTGGCGTTCATTTCTACAAGCACCACAAAAAGCGCCGCAGTAAGCCAACAACTACATTCAGATTGCGAGTCATGGTTCGTGGCAAAAGCAGGGATTATGGCGGTACCATCACCGCTGGGACCGCGATGCAAATGGTCTCCAGTTTTACGCTAAAACCGAACAACCCTCAAGATGGCCAATAGATCACGGTTTAATCAAAAGGTTTGGCCACGCATCATCCGAATGAGTTTGGCTAAAACACTCACCTTCGGACGATCTTCAAGCCCCAGCAACCAATCCAACTCGTTCGCTCTGTCGTAGCGTAGCACATCATCGAACCCGCCAATCCATTTTTCCCCGATGAAAATTTGAGGGACAGACTTACTTCCCTCGGTACGAACCAGAAACTCACGGTCCATTCGGGCTGAAGTCCCCAGTTTCTTTTCTTCATAGGCCACGCCCTTTTGATCTAGCAAACGCTTGGCGCTGACACAGGCCGCACAGCCTTTATTGGTGTAGAGTTCAACCTTGACCATGATCTTGGGAAGAGGAAGTAGCCTTCAATTGCACTGGGAAGCGGTGGTAGTCCCTCTCGGATTTGAACCGAGGTCGGAGGAACCAGAATCCTCCATGATGGACCGCTACACTAAGGGACTGTTGTACGGGCCTGCTTCCTTTCCTTCTTCAATTCAGCGGTGCGCCTCATCAGGGCATAATGTTTGATTTTTATTGAGAATGGAGGTTTAATATAGCCAAAGATGTCGCGTTGGGTAATGAATGATTCCGCATCACTCAAAATGAAGCCCGGCTTTGCCTTCCTAATGGCACTAGCTTTAGTCACGACAACCTTTGCTGGTGTATCGTTTGCAAACCCCACAACAGGCACCGGCCCAAGTAACACGATGGCCTCTATGGACTACGATGAACTCGAATTGATTGTCGATTTTGACGCAAATGGAACCGACTACACAAGCTTAACCTCAGAAATCCACGTCTGGGATGACGACAACTTTTCTGCTTGGTTTGGACCTGAAGACATGATGGAAGAATCTGACAACACCTCGTGGAACACCCACTGGGCTGACATCAGCCTTGTTCTCTTCTTTAACGGAAGCGCAGGCGTCTCTCCGATGGCTGATGAAGGCACATGGTACTATGTCGACGCATATGTGAACGACTCATACGGTTACACTGTCGGACAGGCATACACCCAAATCTGCATGGACAACGGCAGCGTTTGTGAAGATGATCAAAACGGACCTGACATTGAAGATATCTTCAACCAAATCGATGCAAACCAAGACGGAGCAATCACCGCTTCTGAAATTATTGATTTCGAAAACATGGAACGCGAATCAAACAACGAATCAAACTTAACCGCTGAAGAAGAGGCAGACATTGCTGATGATGTTGCAGAGTTCGATACAGGCTACGATGATGGAATGGGCAACACAGAAGATGCCAACGACAGCATGCTTGAAATTAACGAATTTACCGAGATGTTCCTCGAGAGGAATACTCTGATTACCGGTGCAGATGCATACCTCGAAGATGGCGTTGTGAGGATTGAAATTCACGATGACCTCGATGAAGTTGACTATGTTTGGATTCTCATTCATGATGGTGAAGGAAATGAACTCATCAACGAAACCTACGCAGGGGACGAAAACGGGGATTTCCAAGATTGGACAAGCCCTGACTGCTGCAATGAAGATGGAATGTACTACATCACCCTCTACTTCTACGACGAAGATAATATGAGTATTGACTCTGATTCCTTCACACTCGGCGGATATGATAACGACCAAATGATGTTTGACATGTTCGATACCGACATGAGCGGTAACGTCTCGATCGATGAATACCTGGACGCCATGGACAACGCGAGTGATATAAACGGCGAAGACCCAATGGACAACGCAACCAGAACTATGATCTCCAACATGTTCATGGATGAAGACACCAACGAAGACGGTGAACTCGACCTTGATGAATTCCTCTCTTTCT
>DUKM01000117.1:0-938 GCA_013329255.1 Candidatus Poseidoniaceae archaeon
GCCGTGTTCATGCCGAAGATGTCCACATCTGGAGGCAGAACTCCTTTTCTCGAGAGGTACATGGCTTGAGTTTTGGTGTAACGGTGCTTCACATCCGCCTTTGCGTCTTGGAAATCCCAAGGCCAAACGATGATCAAATCGCCATCTCGAACCCATTGTCGTCGGCGCATTTTTCCTGGAATTCGTGCCATGCGGGTCTCCCCGTCTGCACAGAGAACAGTAACACGGCGTCCACCGAGGATTTGTTCTGCTAGAGCGAACATTTCGTTGACCTTTTTGTTGGGCATCTTCACGCGAATTTTGCCTGCTGAGGAACCCTCTGGCGATTCAAGCCGAGCCAGTTCTTCAACATCCACTTTTTCTTCACGACGACGACCCATACGGTTGCACCTATGATGTCCTGCGGTCTACCCTTCTTGAATACAGCACCCGTCCAGAGGGCCTTGAATGGCCCTCAGTGGGTCGCCTATTGCGTTTCACCAGTTGGTGGTCAGGCTCTCGGCTGCGCTGCGGCACATCTCAAGTATGGAATCTCCGAAGATTCCAACGAGGATCGTTACCAAAACACAGGCGAAGATTGAGGTTCGCACTTGCCAGCCAGATGGTAGAGGGCCTTCTCGGCCTTCTTCCGGAGCGTCGAAGAACATCACGACTGCCACTCGAAGGTAATAGAACACCGAAATGGCGGAGTTCAACACCATCAACAGTGCAAGCCACCAGACCCAATGGAAATCGCTGAGCGATTCGGCTCCAGTGCCAACACCGACGTTGACAATACCCATGATCACCATCAACTTGGAAAGGAATCCAGCCATTGGTGGAACCCCTGCGAGTGAAATCATGAAGATGAACATGCCAAAGGCGAGCAGAGGTTCTCGCTTGGCTAAACCACCAAGTGAGGACAAGCGGGAGGCATCGCCATCGGATTCCAAGATTGA
>DUKM01000117.1:1343-5054 GCA_013329255.1 Candidatus Poseidoniaceae archaeon
CCTGCGAAACTTGGATCCCATGTCCACGCACCAACGGCGGTGAGGCCTGCAAGCATGTAACCAGCGTGGGCAACAGAGGAGTACGCTAACATTCGCTTGGGGTTGGTGCTGCCAAGCGCTGCGAGGTTGCCCCATGTCATGGTCAAAGCGGCTAGAGCACCGAGGCAGACAAGCCACACTGCAGAGCCTTCAGAGGACTCTGGGGCTGCAACAATGAGCAGCATGCGAATCAATCCGACCATGCCCATGGCCTTGCTTGCTGTTGCCAGAACGCCAGCAACTGGGCTGCTGGCTCCGGCGTAAGCATCAGGCGCTGCAAAGTGGAACGGCGCTGCGCTCACTTTGAACCCAAACCCAACAAGAACGAAACCGATACCGATGAGCGGCAGCGGTTCTGTCCCAGAGGTTGCGAAGGTGGCTGCAAGCACATCGAATTGCAGTGAACCTGCCCAAAGGTAGAGCATTGAAAGGCCGTACAAGCCAACACCAGAGGCGACCGATCCGACGATGAAGTACTTCATACCGGCTTCAGCGCCTGCCTTGGTTTCCTTGAGGAAGGCCACAAGGACGTAGGTGGAGAACGAAGCCAGTTCCAGACCGATGAACAGAACAAACAGGTCCTGGGCAAGGGCGACGACAGACATACCGAGGCCACAGGTGAGCATCAGGATGTAGAAGTCGGCTTGTCGACGGTTGTTGTACAATTTTTCAACATCGAGTTTAGACCCGACGCCTTCAACCTTCAAGCGGTTCATGCTGGCAAAAGATGCAAGCGCCAAAGCACCGAAGAAGATCAGTTCAAAGACGCGGCTAAAGCCGTTAATCATGAGCAATTCTTTGGCTGAATCAGCATCACTGCTCATCACGAGCAATGAATCAATGCCGCCTCGAAGCGAGTCACCGACTGCAAAGAACGCTCCTGTGAGGGTGATCGTTGCGATCCATGCCGGTAGGTGCGGGTTGCTGGTGAGGGCGTAGCGCTCGCCGCCCATGAACCAAGGCAAACGGATTTGTGTGCCGGGTATTCTGAATGTTCCCTTTCCGAGGTTTGGGATTACGATGAGCGCAAGAAGACCTGCAAACAACATCATTTCTGGCAATAGAGCGGTGTAGAACTCAGAGCTGAATGCTTGTGTTGTTTCCATATCAGGCACCTCCCTTGAAGATGCCATTCGAAATCATGTGTTCGAAGAACGTCCTGCAGTAATCATCCATCATGTCAAGGCCAATCCACGGCATGACGCCGAACAAGATAGTGAAGGCTGCGAGGATGAGCATGGCCATTTTCTCTTCGTTGGTGATGTCAGGAACAACATCGCCGTTGAGGGAGGCCGGTGGTTGAGTTTCGTCGCCACCTTCGAAGATGGTGCGTTGCATCGACCAGAGGTAGTATGCCGCAGTGAGCGCCAACACCAAGGCTGGTCCAATCATCCACAAGACGCTCCATCCTTGGAGGTCAATGAAGTACCACAAAGCGATGAACATCATCAATTCAGCGACGAAGCCTGCAAGCAAAGGAAGGCCAAGTGAAGCCATCCAAGCGAACATCATCGACGTTGCAAGCCATGGCGAGTGCTTTGCCATGCCACGCATAGCGCCGATTTCCATGCTGTGGTAGTGATGCTTGAAAGCGCCACACACTGCGAACAGCATTGGGCTGATGATGCCGTGAGCGAACATCATGAACAAAGCAGCAGCCCAGCCCATCGGTTGCATGGTTGCGATACCGATGAGAATGACACCCATGTGAGACACAGAGGAGTAAGCGACCATTTTCTTGAGGTTGGTTTGACCCAAACAAACGATGGCGCCCCAAACAAGGGATACCATACCGAAGATCATCAAGGCCAGTTGGAAGTGTTGCAGCGCATGCGGGAACATGCTCAGTGGCAAACGGAACATACCGTATGCGCCCATCTTGAGCATGACACCAGCAAGCAGCATCGAGCCACCGGTAGGGGCCTGAACGTGCGCATCGGGCAGCCAAGTGTGGAACGGTACCGCTGGCAGCTTGACGAGGAAGCCAAGCATGAGCATAACGAAGAGCACCTTTTGCATGCTTTCACCAAGGAACCAGCCGTTTTGGTTGGCTGCTGTTGCGTGTTCAACGAGGGTTGGGATGTCGAAGGTTCGCCCGGTCATGGTGCCGTACTTTCCGCCCGTGCCAATTTGCTCGGGTTGCATCAAGTACAGGGTGACAAGGCCCAACAGCATCACAACGGACGCCGTGAAGGTGTAGATGAAGAACTTCTGAGAAGCATACTTTCGGTCTTTACCGCCCCAGTTGAGGATCAAGAAGAACATTGGAATCAACGTCAATTCCCAGAACACATAGAACATGAACAGGTCAAGCGAAACAAAGACACCAATGAGAGCGCCGCCCATCAGCAAAAGCGTTGGGAAGTAGGTGGCACCGTTTTTCTCATGCCAGGTGGCAATGATGGTCACTGGGAGTAAGAAGGTAGTCAACCAAACCATTGGGAACGACAGGGCATCCAAACCAACGGTCCAGTGAATGCCCAGTGCAGGGAACCATTCGTAGGAATCTTGGAACTTGTAATCGTTGAACGCAAGACCGGAAGTCGTGATGTCCGCAAAGGCGTCGAAGAACATGGCGGTGGCGTAAGCAAACAAGCCAAGTGAGAAGGCAAAACTCGCCATTCGGATCGGGTTGTTCAATTTTTCATGAGCCGATTTCTTTGCGTTAGCGACAAAGGCCAACAGGACGATACCTGCGACCACTGGGAATCCAACAAGTTGCATCGAAATCCAATCTGTACCAGCTTCGAACAATCAAGCCACCCCCCATACGAGCATGAAGATCGCCAACATACCAACGGCAACCATCAGGATGTAATCTCGAGCCGATCCTGTTGTCAAAGAGCGGACAACGGTGGACAAGGATTGAGAGCCTGTTTCGATGGTTTTGATGGTTCCATCAATGACATCTGAATCCGCTTGTGCTGCCTTATTGGAGAGTCCTGCTACAATCTTGATCATGGCCATATCGTAGTAGTGATCGATGTACAATCGGTTCTGGAGCGCCACAGCAAGCGTTGATTCAGCAAAGGCGCTGTTGTCGAAGTTGAATCGATTCATGACCCATGCGTTGAGGCTGATGACGGGCGTCATCCATGGTTTAGCGGATTCGCCGTCCTCGAGTTTACCGCCGTAGAGGGCCATAGCAAGGCCAGGGCCTGCCACCGCACCCATTGCAATTGCAATGTAGGTGATGATGAAGAAGTAGGCATCTGAATTGGCAAAGGCGTGTTGCATTTCGTAGATGATGCCGTCAACAAGGGATTTCTCTTGCATGAACGCATAGTTTTCATCTGGAGCCCAATGAGTGAAGCCCATACCAGCCAAGAAGACTGAAGAGAGGCTGACGAAGGTCAGGATAAACAATGGTGTCTTGATCCAATTGTTGGTTGGACCGACGTGCGCTGCAACCTCGTTGTTTGGCTTGCCTGCAAAGGTCTTGAGCCACATTCGTGACATGTAGAACCCGGTCATTCCAGCACCAATCAGCACGCACATAGCGGGCAGAAGGAAGCGTGGGTCGTCTTGAGCAACTCGCCAAGCGTTGGCGATGATGCCTTCCTTGGACCAGAAGCCGCCGATGAGTGGAAGCCCCATGATGGAAGCAGAACCAACGAGCATAGCGGTGGCGGTGATTGGCATCTTGGAAGCCAGACCGCCCATGTTCTCCAT
>DUKM01000117.1:5393-10772 GCA_013329255.1 Candidatus Poseidoniaceae archaeon
ATGATGATCATCACCGTGGTCGTCACCATGGTCGTCATGGTGGTGCAAGTGGTGGTGCGCATGATGCACTTCGTGAATCACTGAACCGCTGGCCATGAACAGCATTCCTTTTGCCATAGCGTGGTTGAACAGGTGGAACAAAGCAGCGCCGAAAGCAACGATGACAATGTAGTGGTCCTTGTCATTGTGATGCCAGTCAAGCGTGTTGGCCAGGTACAGGGCGCAACCAAGACCGGTGAAGATGTAGGCGAGTTGACTCATTGTTGAATACGCTAAGACCTTCTTGAGGTCCATCTGAACAAAGGCGATAGCAGCAGCCATCACGGCGGTAATACCACCGACGACGGCAATGATGTAAGCCAAGTCTGCAAGGTCGCCGTGAAGCGCTTCTGCGCCGAAGAACGGGAACATACGAGCGACGAGGTACAAACCTGCGTTGACCATGGTCGCAGCGTGGATAAGGGCGGAAACCGGGGTAGGTCCTTCCATAGCATCGGGCAGCCAAACGTGGAGTGGGAATTGAGCGGATTTTCCGACCGCACCAATGAACATCAATCCAAGCGCCCATTGAAGGGTTCCGGCTGAATGTTCGGCGACCTGTTCGATGTTGGCTGTGTCAAACACGACGGTGTAATCAAGCGATCCGAACAGATCCCAGAGCATCACGAGACCAATCATCAGGAACACATCCCCAACGCGGGTGGTCAGGAACGCTTTCTTTGCAGCGTATGCGGCGCTCGGGCGTTCGTAGTAGAATCCAATGAGCAGGTAGGAGCAGAGACCCATAATTTCCCAGAAGATGAACAACCAAAGGAAAGAATCTGCCAAAACCATGCCAAGCATACCAGAGCAGAACAACGTGAATTCTGCATAGAAGCGGTGGTTTCGGTTGTCGTTGATTGGATCGGTGTTCATGTAACCGATGCTGAAGACGTTGATCAGCAGGCAAAGGAACGCAGCAACGAACAACAACATCACAGTGATGTGGTCGACGTACAAGCCAAAGCCGAACTTGTCGGTGCTCACGCCTGCGGATGTTCCGTCCCACACACCAGAGGTGAACCAGTGGAACACGGAGTCATGGCCTGCTTGAACGGAGCCGATGAAGTCGGCAATAAGAAGAAGCGAGAGCACGAGCACAGCGCCCATGACACCAAGCGCAATGATGCCTCCTTCTTTGACGGTGTTTTTCCAAGTGGGGTTTCCGTTAAACACCCGTCCGAGGAAGAGGATGACTGCGAACGCAATCATTGGCAACAGCACAATAAGTGGTGCCAACTCAGTGATTTCGGGTGTAGCGATTTCTGAAAGTGTAGAACCTGCCATCATCTCACCTCAGTTTTTGAGGACGGCCACATCGTCCAATGAAATCGTGTCATGCTGCCCATACATGGCCAAGAAGATCGCCAATCCTATGGCAACTTCGCTGGCCGCAATGGCGATAGCAAAAATCGTGTAGACCCACCCGGTTGTATCACCGTGGTAGACGGCTGCTGCGGCAAACTGCATGTTTGCGGCGTTAAGCATCAATTCGATGCACATAAGGACAATAATGGCGTTCTTTCGTGTGAACGCCCCGCCGAGACCAATGACGAACATAAGAGCAGAAAGCCCGGATACCAATGCTGGATCGATCATTCTTCTTCACCCCCGAATTCCCACAATAGATTCTCCATCCGCTCGTCGCGAACGAGGTAAGCAGCACCAATCATGGCAATGGACATCAAGACACCGAGGACCAACAAAGGCAAGGCCCAATCGGTGAGCAAGGCATCAGCTAAACCGCTGGTGCTTGGTTCTTCTTCGCTTGCATCGGCCCAGACTGCGTCGGCGCTGAGCACGGAAACGAGAATCATTCCAAGGGCAAGCAAGCCCATTCGGGTTGCCAGAGAGAGGACCTTCATTCGAAATCCTCCTCAAGGATTTGCCGGCGCGTCAACATGATACCGAACAGCACCACAAGCCCAACGCTCGCAAGGTAGACAAGAATTTGAATCGCTGCGAGGAATTCCGCACCGAGTAAGATGAAAATTCCGGACACGGCCATGAAACTGAAGATGAGTGAGAGCATTGAATGAGCAACGCGTTGAGCGAGAATGAGGCCTAAAGCCCCACCAAGCGCAATGGTTGCGAACAGGAAGAACACACCAAGTTCAGCGATGTGCGCAACGTCCATCTCAAGCACTCTCCTCAGCGGCCTTTGCGGCCCGAGCGGCCTTTTTGGCTCGCTTGTCCCGCTCTTTGTTGGCTCGCTTGGCGAGTTCGGTATCAACGGCTTCTTGGTGAACACCTGGAAGCACACGGGTTCGACTGGCGTCAAACCACAGTTCTTGTCGGGTGAATCCGGACATACCGTCGTATTCGTTGGTCATGAAGAAGGACGTGAATCCACAGGACTCCATGCACAATCCGCAGAACATGCAACGGCCGAGGTCGATGCGCCCTGAAACGATTTGATCGTCTGCCACACGAAGTTCACTTTGTTCGACTTCCATTTCTTCGCCTGAGTCGTTCCAGCGCACGGTTGCTGTGCTGCCAGAAAGGTCGAGCACTTCTGCGAAGCGCCACTCGTTTGGCGTGTCGGTGTGAGCCGTTGCGAGGTTGAAATCTTCGAGGGTCGCTGCGACTTCTGGTTGAAGCATTGCGGCATGGCCGCCCACTTCGAGTTCTGCTCCGAGCCCTTCGTGTTCTCCTTCTGCGTTGTCGAGTACGTCTACGCGCAGTTCTGTGGTCATGTGAAGGCAGTCGTTCGGGCAGATGTTAACGCACATCTTACATGCGGTACAGGTTTCCCAAATGACACCAATGCGTCCGTTGTAGTTCCCCGGAACGAAGAGCCAAGGCTCCATTTCCTCAAGTCGTTCGTACGGGTACTGTACGGTTTGAGGTTTCCACAAGGTCGGGAACAAGTCCGATGTGACTCGGTCAGGTGCGAATTGTTGATTTTCAATGTTGTTGAACTCGGATGTTTTACCGGCGCGGACTTTGTCTCCATCGCTCAAAAATTCTGGGTGCTCGGTGTTGTGGTAGCCCATAGCGAGGCGTTTTCCGAACAGCTTTCCGAAAATAGGGAATGTTCGAAGGGCCGTGATCAAGGTGATCTTGAACGGGTACCAAAATAGGTTTCTGAAATTTGGTCGTGCGTGTGGATGCATTGGCATTTTAATTCACCTCAGTCCTTTCCCGGAGTGTGCGTTCCCGCGGGCTGTAATGTGTACACGTGGTACATTCGATCTGGAGCAGCGTCTTTGTCTTCATCGTTCAAGAGCAAGAGGAAGATGCCTGCCCACAGAAGCGTGGTCAACAACGGCAAGAGGAACGGGATTTCAAGGCCTGGAATCATCCAAGCGTTGCCACCCGCTGCGGTGTCGCTCAGACCGGATGGGTCGAACCAGAACAAGCGGTAAAGCGTCGAAAGCACGACTTGGACCACCGACAAGGGCAGCAACATGCGCCATCCGAATTCCAAGATTTGGTCGGTGCGGATTCGAGCGAGGGAGAACCGGGCCCAAACGAACACGACAAGGAACACAAGCCACGATTTGAGGAGCACAACAATGGCGCCAGGAATCAGGACGTATGCATCGCCGAGAACGGGGATTTGACTGATGGTGCCTTGGAAGGGAAGGTGCCATCCTGCGAGGAAGAAGTGAGTGAACAGGAAGCATGCCGCATAGGTGCGGATGTACTCTGCCATGAACAGCATACCAAATCGCATGCCGCCGTATTCGGTCCACCATCCTTCGACGAGTTCCGCTTCTGCTTCAGGCATGTCAAACGGTACACGCTCGACTTCTGCAATCATTGTGATCAGGAACAACGCCCCGCCCATTGGCATGAGGAATATGTTCCATGCGCCCGCACTGTGCTGGAAGTGGATGCTTTCGATGATGTTGAAGGTGCCTGAAAGAACAGCAACGGAAAGGAGCGTGAGCAACAGTGGGATCTCGTATGCGGTCAGTTGAGCAGCGGAACGAATGCCGCCAATCAGGGTGTACTTGTTGTTGGAAGACCATCCTGCGAAGAAAACACCGATTGGTGCAATTCCAAAGATTGCAATGGCGTAGAGAATGGACAGGTCCGGATTGGTTGCATAGATGCCACTTGAAAGTGGGATGATTCCGAGGATTAAAAGCGTCGAAGAGACAATCAAGAAGGGTGATACTTCGAAGATGAGTTTGTCAGCGCGGCGTGGAACCATGTGCTCTTTGAGCAGGAATTTCATACCGTCAGCGACGTTTTGGAAGAAACCAGGGAAGATGGAGTACCCCATCCATGAGCGGTTGTTGACGCGGTCAACGGTTGGGAAATTTTCATCTCGGTTGCCGAATTTCTTGTTGAGGAACTTGTTCAGGGCTCCGATTGGGACGCCTGCGCCAAACGGAAGCATCTTCCACCATTCGCCCGCAGTCACACCGTTTTCACCAACCCACAAGGAGCGCAGAGCTGTTGTTGCGCCCCGACGATCGTTCATCCGAGCTACAGCCTTTCGCTCAATCCAAAGAATTGCGAATTGGCTGAAAAACAACATCAAAAAGACGATGTTAACAACGGCAAACGTGCCTGCAGCGAAGGCGATAGAACCTGCGCTTTCCTCGAGGGGCGTGCCCTCAAGAGCGGAAACGACAAGTTTCCTGACAGGGGCGTCTTCGCCCAAAAAGATGCTTCGTAGGTCGTAGATGTCATTCATAACAATCACCTCAACGGTCGGTTTCTCCAATGCACGGGTCAAAACTTCCCATGATGGCAGGGATATCCGCAATCTTGTAACCAATCATCGTCTTTGCAACGAATGGGATGGTGATGAACATAGGGGAACGGATGGAAAGCCGGTAAGGGTTCTTTCCTCGTCCTTCGCCGCCACCTTGGATGTAGAATTGGGATGCGCCTCGAGTGCACTCATAGTTGCTGAACCCTGTTGCGCCTTCTGGAGCGCGAGTTGGTGCTTTAGTGAGGATCATTTCATCACCGCTGGCGTAATTTGTGTTCATGCCGCCGGGGATTTTGTTGAGGGCGTCGAGGACCATGCGGCAGGATTGGCGCATTTCTTCCATGCGGACTCGGTAGCGGTCATAACAGTCCGCTCCTTTGACTGAAGTTGGCTTTTCAACCGCTGGCTCCCAGTCGACTTCGTCATAGACGGAGTACGGGTGAGCCCATCGAACGTCGTAGTTGACGCCAGCAGCACGAACGTTTGGCCCAGATACACCTGCGTCAACCATTTCTGCAGCGTTGGCGTAGCCGACACCTTGCAAGCGGACCAACCAGATGGTGGATTCGTCGAGCATCATTTCGTATTCATCGATTCGCTTTTCAAACAACTTTGTCTTTGCAATCACACGGTCGGCGAAGCCAATTGGCATGTCTCGCTTGACACCG
>DUKM01000022.1 GCA_013329255.1 Candidatus Poseidoniaceae archaeon
CAATCGCCTCAAAGCAGCAGAACTGCGCCTCACAACCGAACAACAAACTGAACTCGGGCAAGGCCGAGACGTCACCCTTTCAGACGGTGAGATGCTTCACGCCGCAGACTTTAGAGAGGCGAGCGTCCACCCACGCAGGTTCATCGTTTCAGGCGATACCGCTGAACAAGCAACAGGAATCACTGCCCTCGAGAGCGTTGATGTGCTGGTTCACGAATCGACGTTCTTGGAAGACACCGCAGACCATGCGCTTGAACACCTTCACTCCACTGCTTCAGGGGCTGTAAGAACGGCCCTTGCTTGCGGAGCAAATCACCTCGTATTGACGCATTTCAGCGCAAGGATCAAACATGGCGATGTGCCGTTGGATGAAGCCTTGAGGGCAGCCTCCGCCTCTCCACTCAACATCAGTTTGGCCAACGATGGCGCCCGAATCCAACTTCATCCCGACGGGCACGTGACCCATTTGGTTTGGTCAGAAGACGGCTGGACATCTTGAGGCATTCTTCCACATCATTCAAGTGGGCGATGAACAACAGCAGGCCATGCGTTCCAGTGGAGTTGTGGCCATGCTGCTCATCATGCTCATGATGCCGCCGACAGCACTTGCAGATTCTGGAAGAGCAGCGCCCTCATGCACAGAAACAACCGCAGCGCAGTTTTCCAGTTCGGATGCAATCGCAGATGGGACTTGTGTCAAGGTGTCGCTTGGTGTTCTGATGCCTGGCGATGTGTTTGACATTAACATCAACATCATTGAAGACGCCATGGATGTGCTTGTTTTTGACCAAAACACCATTCAGCCCTATGATTTAGGTCAATCTTACCGCTCCTCGTATGAGCAAATCCCCTCCACTGAATCAGCGCTCGGTTCTTTTTCGTTCCACTGGAAGGTACCTGCTTCAATCTCGCAAAAAACATGGTACATTGTTTTCGATAACCTTGACCACGACGGCGATCAAGGCATGGGTGACTTAGGCGGGAACGATAGCCGCGCAAGCCTCAGCGTTGAACCCATTACTGAAGGCTATTGGACGCCGTTCCACGACTTGATTGCCATGGAACCAGATGAGTATCAAACCCTGCTTTCAGGCGACGATCTCGTGCTTGATGCAGGCACAACCATTGTCGTCAGTGCCTGGTCGCTGGAAGGCCAAGGGGATGTTTACCTCCAAACTCAGAGCATGAACGCACTCTACACGTCTGGTGGCGTTGGGACACTTTCCATCACCGGAGGTTCTTTGCAATCTGTGCAAGGTTCCTCTTCGTTCACTTGGATTGTACCGAACGAACTCGACGGCGAGGCGTTGGTGATTGTGGCCGATAACACCGACACCCCTGTTGGTGGTGCCAATGGCCAAGATCCTGTGAGAATGACAGTGCGGGTCGAATTGGCCCCAACCCTGAATCCAACAATTAACAGCAACAGCAACGGAACAACAACCATCGGCGCTACGGTTTCGTTTGACGCAATGTCGACTCCAAACAGGCTCAATCAAATTGAATCAGCGCTATGGGATTTTGACGCTCTTGTTGATGCAGACGACGATGGAACCGCAAACAACGACGCTGATGGCACTGGTTGGGACGCTCAAGCATCTTGGTCGACCCCTGGAGAGCGAACGGTGACCTTGTGGGTGACTTCGCCAACGGGTCAAATGGCCTCGACCACCACCATGGTTGATGTCCAAGATGTCACCAATCCCGTGGCGCGCATTGGCGGCGACGGCCAACCCATTGCAGGCGGCTGGCGCTTGCTGGTGAACACCCCGCTGAGCTTGAATTGCGATGCGAGCGGTGACGACCATGAGGTCTCCTTGTGCTCGTGGAACCTCGACGGCTCACCTTACGGCCAAAACTCTACCATTCTTCTTTCATGGCCTTCGATTGGTGCGCACGATGTTTCGCTCACGGTCACCGATGCTTCAGGCAACACCAACACCAGCGTTACCACCGTTGTGGTTGTGGACAACACCTTGCCAGTGTTGCAGCAAAGCAGCCTCAACGTTCTTCCCGCAAGCGGGATGATCGACCAAGCCATCACGTGCTCAGTCAGTGCGAACGACCCGTTCGATGAGACCCTTGCTCTGCGCTACCATTGGGACTTGAACCCAGAACTGGACAGCGATGGTAACGGCGACGAGCGAGACGATCCCGACCGAATTGGCAGTCGGGCCGACCTTACCTTCAAAGAGGCCGGAACCTACACCGTTGTCGTGACGGTGTTTGACCCTTCAAACAACTCCGATAGCCACGCTTTCACCATCAAGGTGGGCGAGCCGACTGAAGAAGGCAGCATTGCTGGATTGTTGCTGATGGTCTTGTTCATCGGTACCTTGACGATGGGCATCGCTCTTGTTGGCCACAGGCGTTGGCAGCACGGTGTTGCTGTCGAGTTGCTCATTGGGCGTGGATTAAGCGCCCCAGAAGCCAAAGTGCACATCGCTCAGGTCATCGACTCACGCAAAACACCACTCTTCGCACCGGCAATCGTACTGGCGGGCCTGGACGTCGGTGATGTGACCCCAACGTCAGTCAAGGAAGAAGAAGCCAAGGCAGCAGAAATCGAATCGATTTATGGAGGCGGGCAAATGGCTCAACCTTCATCCGCATTTGCGCCACCAACCGCAAGCCCTTCCTTCAGTGCTGGAAGCCAAGCAGCCGCAGCCGATGCTATGGCGCTGCTAAACGATGAGGCCCCGCTTGAACAACCAGCATCCGTGCAAACGAAACCAGATTTCGCTGATGATCTTATGCCTGCTGAAGCGCCTCAAACCGTCGTCAAGAGCGGAGGAGTCCAACTTCCACAAGGCATGGCTGTTCCAGCCCCAATTCAGGATGAACACGACGGAGGAGGGGCAGAGTCAACCCCCGCTCCAACGACAGCACCAACCCCTGCGCTTGTGCCAGAAATAAAACCTGCAACTTCGCTGACCTGCCAGGCTTGTAATGCTCCTTTCTCTGTGACTTTACCCGATGGAATCGAGCAAGCGGTTGTTGCCTGCCCAGCGTGCGGCACTGACAATATTGTCAACGCTTGAACCGCCCTCGTTAGACACATCGAATTCGACTCACGAAGGGGATGGGTTCTCATAGTGGCCCTGCTTCCTTAGAAGCATGGATGAGGTTGCCGTTCGGGTCTTACGAGCAGGCTTGCCTCAGAAACGGGACCCTCGCCGCATGGCCGTGTTCATGGTCATCCTCATGTTTGCCTCCATCGCTCAACCCGTTGAGGCGGATTTGTCAGTCTCCCGCGATGACTTTGGCGTGCTCGATGCACTTGAGGAAACGCTTCGTTCAAGAACAGCAAGTGGAGAAGGAGAATTGGCAACTGAAGAGGCGCTCACCGCTTTGAACGCCGTGGATTTGAACGCTCGGCCCCTCAACGCGAACGACGCTCTGAGCGAATCGAGCGCCTACCTCAACAACGTCACATTGCGCGACAGCACTCCGTTTGAAGTCGATCACCCGCGACCATACGAATTTCTAATCGACACCTCGACCCAGCCCGATGGCTGGCCTTACAACTTGTTCGAAACTTTGTTTTCTGTCAACAGCCTTGGTCTTGACAACCCCCTCGGCGTGGGCATAAACACCTATGCAGTCTACGTGAACTTCTCCTCGAGGAACGACGGCCCATCCTACGAAGCCTGGCAAGAAGGGACCTTCACTGGAGAACTTCTGGTTGGGACAGATTTGGTCTTGTTCAACAACTACATCGACATTGATGGCGATGGCGGCGATGACCTCTCTGTTGGTTTAACAATTCAAGGCCTCATTACTCGAGATGATGGCTTTGGAATTGAGCTTGGTGATTGCGTCATTGTCCCAAGCCAGGGCCCCGGCATTCCTGCAGTGACCGTGCCCTGTGTCGAAGAAGTGTGGGTGCGACCAACCTTCCAATGGGCGGTCACCGCTCTTGATCAGGACGATCCGCTATGGAACGATTTGGCGAACTTAGAGGTCAGCTTGATGAAAGGCCTCGCCTTCGACTTGACCCTTGACGATTCCGAATCCTATGCGATTGTCATCGACACACAATTCACCCAACCACCCCACCAGTACACGCTTTCCGTCGGACTTCAACGAATGACTTTTTCCGTGAACGCACTCGTTACAGACACCCTTGGTTTTGTCACGTCTCTCTTGGGCGGGACCTTCAACTCCACTGATCTCAGCCTCACTGCTATCTCTGCGCCTTATGCCATCCGTGTATCTAACCCGGATGCGCCAGGTGATAACCGCCAAACGGACTGTGAGGATGAATCTTACTTTGATCCAATCGAGGACCACCTCGCAAGGAGCGACGATCACAAGTGTGGCCTCGGTGTCGGTGTTGGCTTCATCCGTTTCGATGGGTACGGCGGCGGTACTGCGGCCCCGGTGTTGGAAACAGCATACATCGATGTGGGCTTCCATCCCGAAAAGGGGGAAACACGCCTGCCAGAGGAAGTTGACATCACGCTCAGAAACGACAACCTTGGGCAAAACTCATTCGACACCGTGGAAATCTACTCCGACGTCGGCGTGGATTTGTACCTGCATTACTTCGAAGATCGCTCCAACACGGAAGAAGGTGACTTCCCGTTCGGCAACATCACAGATTCACGCAGTTGGATCCGCGGCCTCCCCTCGGGTACAATGCCAACCGAAGAAATCAATGCCATTTTCACAATGATTGGTGAGGCACCGGGCAGCCAAGGCTTCCCAGGAGACCTTCCAACACGCCTTTCACTCATCATTGCCATCAAGAACTTCAGTGCCGATACCACGGCCAATGTCAATGATCCGACCCTCCCAATAAACCCCGCATCACCGCCGAACACCCTCATTGCAATTGCAGCAACGGAGTCAATCGACCGTCTTGAATACAAATCCACATTCATGAGAGGGGGCTATGAAGCAGATCGGTCTTCACTTGAGATGGTCATCGACAATGTGCCAAACGTCATCATCATCGAAGGCAGTTTCCAGATTCCTGAAAGTGGGTTAAGCCGCGTCAACTTCGACAACCCCAACCTCAATTCAATCGCTCAACTGTTTGATAACGCCTTACTCACCATCATCGAAGTGATTTTGGATGTGGGCGATATTGTCAACGGCCTGCCCGAATCGATTGTCGGAACAGCGGGATCTGAAGGCGGCGTCGTGTCATTGCATTGCCGAAACCAAGTTCGACAAACCCTCGCAAGTTCGGTGCGCGCTCCAATGGCGATTGGCCAAGTCACCTTTTCCATCTCCAGCAGCGACAATCCATGGTTGCCAGAACTCGACCACATTCTTCTTTCTGAAGACACCGAACTCACTTCAGTTAACGGACGACTCGGCCCGATTGCTCCGCTTGTCCCAGTCGCTATGAGCGCTCGAATTGGAGGCATATCCGATGTCGAACATTCCTACGATCCAATCAACGACATCCGCCAGATGGAGTTGCGTGGCCTCGAAGGCGGGCCACTTTTGATCGGCCATATGCGCCACAACGATGGTGACCTCACAACAGCCACTCGTCAATCAGCAACGGTCTCAAACCGACCAAGCACGTTCAACTTGACTCAAACCTCTGAAGCGATGACCTATTCAGCGAGCGACCCGATTGGCACGATTACCTATGGCGGCGAGAGCCCCAACCAACGCAATGCAATCCGTTTGAAAGGCCTCCCTGCTTCGTTCGCATTGGTGTTGGGTGACACCGTTGGTTACGTGGCAAACCAGCCAATGGAATCGATCGAGATTCAGATGACCAACGCTACTGCACCCCTCACCATGGACGGGGACCACTTCCGCTTCTGGGTCAACGAAGACATCGGAGAGGCAAGCCTAAGCGTCGCGATCTCCGAAGTCACAAGCATTCAGAGGCTCTCACCGTTGGAACCCGGCTCGACCGGGCCTGAAGGCAATTCAAGGGTCGAAATGACCCGTGCACAATCCGCCCCTTTCAACATCATGTTGGAGGATGAAAGCCAATACACTGACCGGTTCAAAGGGATGAACGGACGCATTGCCATCAACCCACTGCCTGCCGACATTACCATCGCTTACCCGAGCGCAGTCGATTCAACAGGCCTTGAATTGCCAACCTTTGATGAAGGCGATGGGGTTGAGGCGCTGTCCTTTTTCTTGGGCGATCTTGTTGACTTTGGTTCCGTTGTCAACGATCTTATCTACGGCATGACCGTGGATTTGGGTGGCGTGGCGACGGATGAAAACAACATGTCGCTCGGAATTGACCTTGTGACCGGTGAAGCGTTCAACCTCACCGCAGATGTGCGCAAGGGCTCCAATGTCAACGCTGAACCGTCATGGGTCCACGGCGTTGCGGCAGAGTTCATGGAAGCCACGCCAGTGACCTTCAACTACAGCCGAATGCCGACCTTCACGCTCACGGGGCGAGAAATCGTCGACGATATTCTTGCCGATTACAAGGTCACTGCGGCAGAAGCACCTGCCTTCATCGAAGCGCTCGAAAATGCAAATGTATCCTATGCGAACATTGCAGCTGCCATTTTGGAAGACGGGGTTGTGCTTGACGGCGAACTGAACGGGGTCAACACCACTTCATGGGCAGAACAGGGCATATCGGTGGAACTGCGCCGCTCTTGGCACATCAAAACCTGGATGCCAAGCCTGCCTTCGGGCCGTATTTTCCTTGAATATGACTTCAGAATGTCCAACGGAGTCCCAGTCTATGAAGTGGATTTGGCCATGGACGGCTGGCAACCGCTGCGCGAGCAATTCAGCTTGATCATCAACGGAATGGAAGGCCGCGATACACAACTCATTATCGACGGGATGGACACCTCACAACCAAACAACATCATTGCCAATGCCGTCTTCTCGACTCAGGACAACCTCACTGTTCCCAGGGTCTCCATCGACATGACCTATGATTTGGGCACACGTCTGGATTCAGCCCACGCTGTGCTCATCGATCGAAGAGCACAAACCCGCGTTGAAGCACTGATCATCGGGGTGCCACAATCAACTGACTTCTCCGCAACGGTTGGTGACATCTTCCTCATCAACGTCACCGTTCCCACTCAATACCAAACGGCAGGTGGTTACTCGGCAGACTCCCTGATGATTCAACAAATGCGCTACATCGACGACCAGTGGTGGCCTGCTACCGCATTCATGCGCAACCTTCCGGGCGAAATGCGTCTGGCTGCTCAACCTGAGAAGCAATTCGACATCCGTGCGGACATCGCATTCCAAGGCATGATGACCCTCGACTACCGTTCGAACACCGAAAACATGGATCTCTACCTTGAAGCAAGCGGCCGTGCGGTTGACACAAAGGGCGATGTGCTGATGCTTGCAGAAGGCTTGCCAAAGACCTTCGTGATGGAAGCAACAGACGATTGGGGCATGAGCATCAAATCTGACGGCGAGGGTGTTGAGCGGGTTTACATCAAGCAAACGAACGTGCCATCGGCACCGGGTGTGACGCTCGAGCGCGTCGAAATGGTCGGAGAAAACCTACAATCAGCGACGATCCATGTGTACACAGGACCGTTCCAATACCCGGTCATTGTGCTCGATGACATTACAAACGGGCGAATCATTGCCAGCGCAGAAGTGAGCGTTGAACCCGGATACTACGCGCCGCTTGTTGACGACTGGAAGTTCGAAGGGCGAGGGGTTCTGCTCGACACCCAATTCACCGGCATCATCCCAACAGCATCTTCGATTGGTGTCAACGGAATGGTTACCGATCTTTCACTCATCGGCACGCTCTCCGGAGGCGCTGTGGAAACCCGCCACGTGCTCCTCGTTGAACCTGTGACCTCCTTGATTGCCAGCGGGCTAGCCATGATTTTCTGAGGTGGGTGAAATGAGCCAACGACGTCAAATCCCAATCGGTAAGGATGGGGAGATGCTGGTTCATGAAGATGATATTCACGAAGGCAACGCCACTGGCCTTCTCGACATCGCTTCGCTCGCCGTGGACGAAGACATGGCGGAGACGATGTCGGATGTTCGAAGGGCAAAAGCCGCAGTCGATTCACTGGGCCAGAAAATTTCTTCCCGTCAAGTTGCCCTTGCAGGCATTGTCTTGATGATGTTCCTCGGTGTTATGGTCAGCAGTTGGTACTGGGTATTGCCAAGGGATGCAGTCAACGTCGAAACTCAATACATGCAACGCGGGGGCCACCTCATGATGTCTGAAATTCACAACACTGGGAGCCGCGCCATCACCGACGTGATGGTGCAAGTTCATTTTGAAGCAGCGAATGGAAGCGAGGTGTACCAATCCATGCAAATTGAAGTTGATCTAATCGATGCACATTCCTCAATCGCAGGCGATGACTTAGAGATGCTTGTTGTTGGCTATACGGTTTGGGAAGATTACCTAATCACCATCGAAATGGAATGGACCGATTACAACGGTGTAGATCAGCGTGAAACTTGGGAACATGAAGTTGGTTATTGGGCAACTGAAATTTTCATGGACAGGGCTGACCGTTCATTCTGGCCTCTTGATTAAGCCTGATTCTGTTCTGAACGGTGTTCAGCAGACCCCAAGCGATAAAGCACGGCGATGGAAGGCCAAATCATGCAAGCACGCCGTACGGTGTCAGGGGCGTGGTTTTTGGTCGCGCTGTTTGTCTTGCAGAGTACCTTTTCAACCCTTGATTTCAACGAACCTTCCCCGGAGGAGGCTTTGCAAAATGACGACGGTGTCGAATGGGTCCAGTTTGACCTGATTGACGGCGTTTATGCCGATGCAGTTGGCGTTTTTGATGAGGGTGAGGGCGGCGAACAGAGGCAGATCGCCGCAGACACACGAATCGGATTGTTCGACGCTGACGGCCTCCACCTCGACCGGCCGATGCCGAGCGCTTGGCTGCAAGGGCGAACAGACTTGCGCCTCGTCTTGGTGGATCATACGGTTGAACTCCAACAGGTCCGAACGGAAATCGAGAACCTTCAGGGTGTAACGGTTCGTGAGTTTATTTCTCCTTCCGGATTGATCCTTCAGGGGACCACCTCTGCCCTTGAGGCAGCGGTCCAAACTGAAGGGGTTGCGGCACAGCACCTCGTTCCGCTGGGCTTGCTCCTCGATGATGCCGTGCTTGATATCCTCCTGCTGGAAGATGGAATCGAGTCGCTCCAAGGCGAAGTAATGCGAATCGAAGGTTGGCGAACCATGGAAGGGCCGATTGACGGTGTTTCCTTCATCGACGCATCAGGCGCTTCGCTGACACAGAACCTTGCCGAAGTGGTGCCGCTTGCGTTTGAAGAACAACGAACTTGGGACGAAGGTCGCTATGAAGGCACCCTTGCGACGTTAGAACTGTTGACGCTCATGGCCCAACCTTCACTCAGGTCGTTTCAGTTCAATCCATTGTTCACCACTTACAACGACAACGCTCGTAACCACATGAAAACCAATACCATGACGAATTATTTTACGACAGCCCTCGATGGTTCAGGCCAAATCGTCGCCGTTGCAGATTCTGGTTTAGATGATGATCACGGCGATTTCGGAACCCGCGTTGTTGGTAACAACGACGTGATTGGCGACGGTTCAACGGCTGACAAACACTCTGGTCACGGCACTCACGTGTCATGCACAGTGCTTGGCGACGGGGCGCAGGGCGGCTATGCAGGTGTTGCACCAGAAGCAGAATTATTCTTCCAAGCCATGGAAAACGACAACACCGGAAACTTCCAATCACCATCCCTCAATTACTTGCTCAACTCGGCGTATTCCGCTGGAGCGCGAACCCACACCAACTCCTGGGGTTCTTCTCAGGCCAGTGATCACGGGAAGTACACTTCATCGGCAGAGGACGTTGACGATCGAGCCAATTACTACGACAGGTATTACAACGGCCGAGACGGCCTGACAATTCTGTTTGCTGCTGGCAATGATGGACCAAATACGGGCACGGTTGGTGCGCCTGCGACAGCCAAGAACATCCTTTCAGTCGGCAATCATCAGAACCGCTATTCAGGCTCACCCGACACCATCATGTCCGGTTCTTCGCGAGGCCCGACCGATGATGGAAGGATCAAGCCAGACCTCATTGCCCCCGGTGGTTATGTGCGCTCATGCCGAGCAGCTGAGGCGACGGACACTGGAGGTTCAACATGGAGCAGCACCTACTACCTCGAGTACACTGGAACTTCCATGGCAACCCCTAACGCCGCAGGGGTCGCAACGATGGTTCGTGAATACCTCGAAGAAATCGCCCAACGGCCTTCGCCGCAAGGGGCGCTTGTCAAGGCGCTGATGGTGCTGGGTGCGACAGACCTTGGTTCAAGGGATATTCCAAACGACAACGAAGGTTGGGGGAAAGTCAACTTGCGAGAGACGCTTGCCCCCTCCTCCGGTCAAGGCATTTGGGTCGACGACCGCTCCGTGGTTTCGGCAACAGGAAACACCAAGAGTTACACATTCAACATCACTCAATCCAATGGCGGTTTGAAAACCGTGCTTGCATGGTCCGATGAGCGTGGTTCGACCTTCGCTTCCAAGCAACTCGTCAACAACCTCGATTTGGAAGTCACCTCGCCCTCTGGTCTGGTTTACCTTGGCAATGATTTTGCCAACGGCCGGTCGACAACAGGTGGCTCAGCTGACACCTTGAACAACCTCGAGGTGATTCTTTTGGATTCGGCTGAAGTGGGTATTTGGACGGTCAAGGTCAAAGACACCTTCCACGGTGGAAGCACGGCACAACCATTCGCAATTGCTGTTCGAGGCCACGGCGTCAATGACCTGCGGCCGGACCCGGAATTCCTCATTGATGAATTCGTAATGTCCGTTGAAATCCCTCAAGTTGGCGATCAACTGCAATTGACCACCAAGGTGTTCAACATCGGCAACGTCAAAGCGGACTTCTTTGACATTGAATTCAGGGTTGATAACACCCTTATTGATACCAAAAGCACCGACATAGGTGCCGGTTCAACAAAAACTCAGGTGTGGTATTGGACACCACAAGATTCGGGACAAGCGACCATTTCCTTCATCATCGACCCCGATGATGAGGTCGAAGAGATCCTTGAAAATAACAATCGCCATGATGTGATTGTTGATGTCACTGCCCCGGGCGTTAAACTGCTCGCAACTCCACAACAGCAACTCCTGTTGAACACCAGCGCCTCCACCACCTCCTGGACCGTTTCGCTCACCAACACCGCACTCATCGCCACGAACGCCAGCATGAGCACCAACGGCGTGATCAACACAGATACAGGGCAATCTGAATCGTGGTATGTTGGGGCCACAGAATCAAACTTCAGTTTGGAAGGTCAAGATTCGGCCAACATCACCGTCACGCTTGTCCATCCAACACCACCAACACCCGGATCTTATCGCATCAACTTGCTCGGTCTTGACGTTGACAATGGCGTCACCTACCCTTACCATCTCGATTTCATTGTTCCTGAATTGGCAAATTTGAGGTTCGAATACGATTACGAAATAGTACCAGTGTCTCCAAGCAACCCAACTTCATTGGACATCCGCTTGTTCAACATAGGCAACGCCAACATTGGATACGATCTCTTCCTCCAAGCGCCCGCAGGGTGGTCGGCCGGCTTCGACGATTTAGCCAGTGAACCTGGCGCTACCTCAGGTTCAACCGGACTCATTGACCAAGACACTCAACGAACCATCGGCATGTCGTTCACACCACCGCAAGTGATGACCGGGGCGGGGGCAGAACGAATTGTACAACTCACTGCGATCTCCCAAACCGAGATTCAAGACAGTTGGGTGTTCCAAATTCCAATCAAGGTCGAAGAAATCCGAACCGTTGACATTGACTTGGAAACAAACCTCGGAACCCTTCGCCCAGATTCAGCCTTTAGCATGATGTTTTCAGTCGAACACCGAGGCAACATCGACCTCAACCTGACGCCATCCTTTGAGTTGCCAACTGGATGGAGCATCACCTCTGGTCTCGATGTGCTTGAGTTGAATTGGGCTTCCACACAAAACATCCTGATTGGCGTAGAGGGCGACGGAACAGGACGGTCCGGTGAAGTGAAGTTCCATCTCGATTCAGGTTCCGACCGAGCCACTTGGGTGGGGCAATTCGAGGTGGAAGTTCTTCCATTGCCAACCCTGCAATTTGTCAGCCTTGTGCTCGAGGACGGCACGAGTTGGACCAACCCGCTCGGGCCAGGGTCTCATCCCTCTGGCCAACCCTTGGTGTTCACGTGGCTCGCCAGCAATGAAGCAGACGTTGAATGGGCTCCAGAAGTTTCCCTTTCGCTTGACCAAGGCTTGTTTGGAGAATGCCTCGATGTTGACACCATCGGCTACAACGATGTCGCACCATTGGTGTGCACAATTTTGATTCCAGCCAGCATGGCGCCGCTCAGCGAACCCTCATTCAGCGTGACCCTCCTCGGCAATGGCGTCGAGCGAACCGAACAGGTCGGGCTTTACGTGGCCAGCGTGATGGATGCCTCTTGGGTCCAAGAGCGAACCGTTCCGTTCCAAACAGGGACAGAATCGATGCTTGAAGTGACCTTGACCAACACCGGGAATTCCGCGTTCACACATCAGCTGAACGTTGAAGCAAGCAAAGACTGGAGTGCCTCCATTGATGGCAATGACATCGCAGATTTACAACCGGGTCAATCGATGACGGTCCGGCTGCTGGTGGAGGCGACTCGCCCCGGGGAGGGCAGCATCGAGTTGAGCCTTGTTGAATCCTCAGCACTTTTGACACCTGCAGTGACCCTCAGCGTTGAATCACAAGGAGAGCCAACAGCCACTTCGGGTGGCGACCTCCCCATCGGCGTGCTTGGTCCGGTCGTGTTTTTGCTCCTCGCTGGTGCCTTGGTGTTCTTGATCATCAGAAAATCACGGCTTGGCGAGACTCATGCCCCTCTTCTTCCGCTCGCTGGTGCTGCCCCTGCCAACCTACCTCAACTCCAACCAACACCTGCCATCGAGTCTGGTCCAATGTGCTGGTCGTGTCGCCAAACGATACAGGGGCCAATGCAAGGGTGCCCGGGTTGTGGCGCTCGCTACCATCGAGATGGAGCCAATGGTTGCTCCTCGGGTTCGTTGGAAGCATGCGTAAATTGTTCAGCAAGTGCCTCCACCTTCGTGCTGGCATGAGCACTTCAGTAGGCTGATGAACATCAGTGGGGAGCCTTTTGATACTAAGGCTTCGACCGGGGGTCATGGACCCCCGTCAAGAATCAACCAAGCACGCATCTCGCTGTGCCCTTTTCCTCGTCGGTTTGATGATGCTTTCAGTGGTGCCGACGCTTGCACCGATCGTAAGCGCAGATGAGGCTCGCGACGCAAGCATCACCATCCAAACATCCCCTGCAAACGGTCAAGAGGTCAACCCCGGAGAATCTGGTGAATACACCATCCGAATTTACAACACAGGGTCTAACCCAGTCACCGTCAGCCTCTCGACCAACGAGGAACAAACCCAAGAATGCGGCGCGTACTCTTCCACCGTCGTTCAAATCCCAGGCCCAATTGATTCTGGAGATTACGGTGAGACAAGCATGAACGTAACGCTCACCACCACTGCAGAAGGCAGTTGCGACACCACAATCACGGCTACCGCCACCGAGCAAGCCACACCTCCAGACACTCCAGGCCAGCCCGCAACCGAAACCAAAACTGTGACCACAACCGCAGGAGATGGCTCGGGAAGCGCTGTGTTCGGCGTTGAAGTGACCATGCCCTCGACCTCGAAAACATGGGGGGGTCAATCGGTCATCGAATACGATGTTGAGGTTGAAAACACAGGCCAAACCAACGAAACAATTGCTCTTTCTGTTGAAGAAACCGACGGAAGTGGATGTCAAAACGCAGACGACCTTGTCGTTGAATTGGATGAAGAAACCGTCAACCTTGATCAAAATGAATCGGTGACAGTGATCGTTTCAATCGAAGTTCCAGACGGGCAAGCCGCAGACAAATACTGCTGGGAAGTGACTGGCATCGTGACAAGCGACCCAACACAAAACGCAAGCGATTCCGAAGAGTTTGACTTGATTGTTCCAGTTCTAAAGGAATGCGATATGACCCTTTCAAAATCAACAATCACCGTCGACCCTGGTGCCGAAGGAACCCTAACGGCAACCCTGACCAACGAAGGCAACAGCGATTGGTCGGTGACCATGGGCAAGTCTTCCTCGCCTGCAAGCCGCTCAACATGGGTCAGTTTTGACGGGGCTTCTTCCGGGTTACTCCCCTATGATGATGGCGATGGTACCCGCTCGTTTGACCTCAAGGTCAGCCCTGACGACTCGGTCACCGCCGGTGTTGAATCGGTCATTACGATCCTTGGGAAAGACGGTTCACAGGTGAAATGCAGTAAGGACTTGCGCGTCAAAGTCGGCCAATCTTATGGCGGCAGTATCTCGCTCGCACAATCCTTGTTGACCAACATCGAACCTGGTACCAACGGCACGACAACCTTGACCATCACCAACGATGGAAACGGTGCGGACACCCTGCGCGTCTCCGCTTCCAGCCCACCTTCAGGTTGGTCTGTTCGCTTGGACGCATCAACGGTCAGCGTTGGCTCCAAGCATGGCTCTGAAAAGAGCAGCGATGTGAACGTCATCATCGATGTACCGATCAACGCCCTCGCCACCCAACAAATCGATTTGACCTTCTCAGTCCTCCCCTCAAGCGGTGGAGCAGCCTACGATGAAGTGGTGTTGCGAGTCACCGTCAAAGCCGTTCACGGTATGGAAGCTCAAGCTCCTGCTACAGATCAAACCGGCCGCTCTGGCAGTGAAGTTCGTTTCCCAATCACCATTGAAAACCTCGGGAACGTCAAGGACAGCTTCCGTTGCTCAGTCATGCAGCAAACGGCAACACCTGCTTGGGGCATCCACTATGAAGATGCCAACGGGGTTCAATTTGTCGACATTGAAATCGAACCACGGTCCACAGTAAACGTCTTCCTCGTTGTCAGTGTGGATGGGGAAGAGGAACTCGCTTACACCAGAATCACCTCAAGAATCACCAATCGAGGAGACAGCAGCACGGCCGACGAAGACAATGACGGTGTACCTGACAATCAACGAGAATTTGAATTCTTAGCGATTCTTTCGGATCGGAACTTTGCAATGGATGTGCGTTTGGTGGACGGTGGTATCGATCAGCGTTCAGGCACCGCAGTGCTCCCTCCATCAGGCAGCCAAACCTACGGGCTATGGATTGAAAACACCGGCGATGGCAGCGATGAAGCGGTCTTTGATTTGTCTGGATTGCAAGGCATTGCAACGCGCCAATTGACCCTCTATGGATTGCCTGTAGATGGACCAGTTAGCGTGCCTGTCGGCTACGGAATCTGGGACTTTGCCAACCAAACATTCTTGCTCGATGTGAACAATATCCCCGTGACCTCACCAACGGAGAATGGGGCGATGACCATCATGGTCGGGCTTCCAGTCTATTCCAACCAATCTCACGAAGCACGGCCGTTCAAGCTCTACATGGAACTTGAATTGAGCGTGAACCCAAGCGCCAAAACCGGTGAAGGTGGCGTGCTTGATTTGACGGTCACCAGCGTCTCAAATGCGGCGAACCGCTCGGGTCAGATTTCCATCACTCTCGACGTTCAGATTGTGTATGAATTGGATTTCCAAACGGAAGGATTGGATACCGAAATGTCCCTCACGTACCCCAATAAATTGGAGTTCACTCTCAATCTAACCAACACAGGAAACACCCGCGCAGAAGTCCTCATCTTCTCCTCGGAGAGCTTCAGAGGATGGAACGTTGGTCTTGACAGCCTTGGGCCAGATTCGGAGTGCTCAACCAGCGGTTCGGATTTCACCTGCTTTGTGGATGTCGGCGAGACGATCACCATTGACGTCATCGTCCGACCTCCGTTTTCGGCAGAAATTGAAGACACATTCAAATTCACTGTTTCAGCTGAACCTCTTGAAACAGGTGTCGTCGATCGAGAGAACGTCGAGATTGAAATCTTAGGCCTGCCCTCCAAGGGCTTCCTTGGACTTGGCTTGTCCTCTGAACAGGTTCAGTCGGGCTTCTTCATCATCCTTGTTTTGCCGGTGCTTCTGCTCTTCTACCGCGTCGGCATGCCCTCGGTACAAAATTCACTGGAGACAAGTCGACGAGTCCGAAAGCAAGATCACGTTCAACAACTGATTGAAGGCGGCCATGAAAATATTACCTTGGGCACGATGAACATACGCAACCCAGTTCCGTTTAGGAACCCGAGCACTCAGTTTGCCTTGGCACTGGTGACGTTTGGGATCTATGGGATCTATACCTATCACCAGTATTCGAATGAGATGAAGCGCCATGCGGGCGTAGGGAAAGGCGGTTTCAAACTTTGGCACCTCATCTTCCTCTTCCCCTTTATGTTTGCATTGCCATTTTGGCTGATTGCCCGAGGGTTCGGATTCTTACGCAGTACCAAAGCACTTGAGGCCCAAACAGGCCACGTCACCAAACTCTCCTTTGGTTTCATTTTGATGTGGTCGCTGATTGGCATGGTTGCAGGTGGCGGAACAATGCTGATTGTTAGCCTGCTCCCAAGCCTCGATGGACTTGAATTCATCAAGACGCTGGCGCCGATTGCTGTCGTCATGTACTTCAGCGCATTCGTACCATGGAAAGCCTTTGAAGATTCACTGAATGCCTCGTGGACCCTCTTCTTCACACAGGATTGAGCGACGCCGGTTGACCGATTCGGTACACGTCAGGATCCCTTGGCTTTGGGCGTGCAGATTGGCTCGCGAGTGGCTTTGAAAAAGGAGTTTTTTTCTTCCTGATTACTTCCTCGCAGTGACCCTGTTCCAAGCAACTGAGAAAGCCGTTGCTCACAAGTTGAATTTGGGAACGCTTATGTGGGTCCCTCAAGTCGAGACAAATGCGAAGCGTATGCTTTGCAACAGGGTGAACATATGTCCGGACTTGAATCAGTGCCGAGCGCTTACCTGTCAATCGGCTTTTTGACAATCCTCGGCATCATCATGCCACTGACAAATTTCCTCATCACCTGGGTCGTTCGCCCCCGTGTTGATCCAGCCCGACCCCACATCACTCGCTCTTATCTTCTCGAAGGCTACGAGCGCGATCACAGCCTCTATCCTCGCCGATTGACGACCTTCGAGTGCGGCAGTGAGCCTGTCGGCGATGCAATGATTCAATTCCATTTCCAATACTACTGGTACGCCATCATCTTCCTTGTGTTCGATGTGGCGTTCATGTTCATGGTGCTTGGCGGCATGGTGGCCTCGGATGCAACCGCTGTAGGTGCGCCAGCAGGGGCAGTGGACGAAGCCATCGGCGCTTTGACCGTTCTCGCAGTCTTCTTCGCAACGATGTCGCTTGGCGTCTGGTACGTGTTCCGTAAGCGAGGTCGCATTTACATTTGAGGTGGATATTATGGCAGAAGCAGGAGAAAACTTTGCAGCATTCAACAGCCGCGCACTCGTCGAAATGGTCGGCGGTGTTACCGATGAAGCCCTCAAAGCGACACGCATCAAGAAGTTCCTCAGCGTGCTTGCTGGGCGCTACTTCAACTGGGCAGGGCGAAAGTCACTGTTCACCCTCCACTTGGGCATCAAGTGCTGCGCCATCGAAATGGCTGCTGCCGCAACACCTCGATTTGACGGTGACCGCTTCGGGGTCCTCTTCCGTTCCTCCCCTCGTCAATCCGATGTGCTGTTAATCAACGGCCCAATCACGAAGAAATTCGCTGACAAAGTGGTTCGTTTGTGGGAGCAAATGCCAGAGCCAAAATACTGCATCGCAATGGGCGAATGCGCAATTTCCGGTGGACCTTACTTCCAATCCTACAACATTCTAGAAGGCGTTGATACGGTCATTCCGGTCGACGTCTACATCCCAGGATGCCCACCTCGCCCCGAGGCGCTCATCGATGGATTCGGTTTGCTTCGTGAGAAGATTATCCGAATTGGTGGTGCACCAAGCGCCGACCGCATGAGCGAGAAGCCGATGATTGTAGGAGAGGACTGAACATGGGCACAAGCATTACGCTCGAACAGAACACCTCCGCTGCGGAAGCTTGCTTGGAGGCGATCAACGGTCGCTTCGAAGGCACCGGCATTACGGCCTCCATCGAACACCACAGCAACGCAAAGAAGTACGCCTTCATTCGCCTTAACTGCCCTCCACAACACTGGATCGCACTGGCAAAGTGGATGCGCCACGACCTCAACGTCAATTACTGCTCAATGGTCACAGGGACACACTTTCCCGATGGACCTGATGAACGAGGCTGGGAGGTCGCCTATCACTTCCTGCGCCAACCGATTGAAGATCAAAAGCCAAACACCTACAACGTCATGGTCGCAGAAGAACTGAAAGGCATTGATATTCCTATGGAATTCGAAGTCTTCATGCCCCTGCCACAAGGCGACACACCAAGCGTTCCATCCATTCAGTCGATTTGGGTTGGCGCAGACTGGAATGAAAAAGAAACATGGGACTTGGTCGGTATTCGGTTCGAAGGCCATGAAAACATGCACCGTGTATTGAACCCTCACGACAGCCCAGAAGGCTTCCACCCGTTGCAGAAGCAACACAAACTCCGATATCATGATCACAACGAAATGTACGATGACCCCCAAGGCTTCATGCGAAAACCAGCGGACGAGGGCCGTGTTAAGTGAGGGATTGTTATGGCACAAATGTGGATTACAATGGGGCCTCAACACCCAATGACGCACGGCTTGTGGACGCTTCGAGTGAAGGTTGACGGCGAGACCGTTGTCGACACTGAAGCCGAACTCGGCTACATCCATCGTGGCGTAGAGAAAATCTGCGAAGCACGAGATTTCACTCAAGTGACGCCTTACTGCGACCGCTTGTGTTACGTCAGCGCTATGACGTGGGCTAACTCCTACATTTACGCTGCAGAAGACCTGCTCGAAGCAGATGTTCCAGAGCGGGCAGAATACATTCGCCTGATTTCAGCCGAACTTCAACGCCTCGCCTCCCACTTGATGTGGCTGGGCGCCTTTGGCCCTGACATTGGAAACTTGACCCTCATGACCTGGTGCATGCGAGACCGTGAGATGTTCCTCGACCTGCTGCAAGAACTCGGCGGTTCGAGAATGCACTACAACTACCCACGAGTGGGCGG
>DUKM01000121.1:0-158 GCA_013329255.1 Candidatus Poseidoniaceae archaeon
AAAATGATTCACTCAGGAACATCGCGGTTTTTTTCCAGCAGACGCTTTACACCACCCGGAATCAACAAGGCCCGCAGAAGTTTACGAGCATAGGATTTCATCTCATCCCGCGTGACCTTGATTCGGTCCTCTGAATCAAGGATGTTTCCTGTGCGAAG
>DUKM01000121.1:532-2815 GCA_013329255.1 Candidatus Poseidoniaceae archaeon
CCTTCGGGGAGCATTCGGATGTACTCAACTGCAGCGTCAAAGTGGTCATTCGCAAGATCGAGGTACTCATCATAAAGCGGTCGGAATCGGTCAATGTTTGAGGCATCCATCAAGTCGATCGGTTCGAGTCCATGACGGCTCAGTGCCTCGCTTGGAATGTAACAACGTCCAAACCGTAAATCTTCAGGAATGTCTCTGAGGATGTTGATCATCTGCAATGCCTTTCCAAACCGGACTCCCTTTTCAAAAAATTCCACTTCTTTTTCAGGAGGCAATGACATCAAGTGAGCGAGGTTCATTTTCGTCCAAAACACACCAACGCAACCTGCAACTTGGTAGGTATAATCATCCAATTCCTCGTTGTTGCTGAGCGAAGAAATATTGCCACCTTCTTTGGCTGGCCCAAACCGCTGAAGGTCGAGAATCTGGCCGCCAACAATGACATCGAGGCATTCTAGCATTCTTTCTCTGTCCTCTTTACTATAGAATTCTAGAGCGGCCACTACGCTCGGGACATTTCGCAGAAGTTCAGCTTCGCTTTCGTTGGTTTGGATGGCTGCAATCTCAGAAAAATCGGGGAGTTCTCTGGAACGCCCTTGTGCTGCATCATTGTAGGAGTTCAGCAGCTGGAGTAAGACCTGAGTTTCCCCGTGCTTCGAATCCGCTATTGTGTCGGCTACTCTTGCGAGCAAGTAGAGCAATCCAATTTGGCCTCTAATCTTCTTTGGCAGGTACTTCAAAGTGGGGTAAAACGATCTGGAAGTCGATTCCAAAAGACCGTCGATTTCAGCATTGATTAACACCGCCAACGAAGCCCCTCCATTCCAACGGAACCGCTTTCTGTTCTTGACCCTGTGGGCCAAGTGTTGCCCCGGTAAGGCGCATCAGCAGATGGGGGTTGGGTCTTTTGCATGATGGGCTTTGGTCGTAGCACTGTATGTAGAATGAACCCCTGTTGGGCGGGATATGCAAGCAAGACTTTATTTCAAGTCAAGCCCGCGTCATGCTGAGGGGGTATAGTATGGATTGTGGCTCGTGTGCGGAACTTATCCCAGACGACAGCATATTTTGTCCTGAATGTGGGGCGCGTCAGGAGACTTCACGCGCTGGCAGTTTTGCAAACACAGGCTCAGTCGGCCTCGGTGGACAAGAAGTTGCTGGCGGAAGAAATTTCGGCGTCGTCTCCGGAGAGGCGGTTCGTCAACAGCGCGACATGAACCAAACTCAAGCAGGGGGACTCCCGCCTGAAGTGCTTCAACAAATTGCCATGGGTGTTCAACAGCAACAAAACATTCCTCAGGGCCAATTCCCTCCACAGCAGGGCATGCCTCCAAATCAAATGAATCAATTTCCTCCCCAGCAAGGTATGCCTCCGAACCAGATGAATCAGTTCCCTCCACAGCAAGGTATGCCTCCGAACCAGATGGGTCAAGCACCACCGCAAAACCAACAACCAACCAACGTGGTGGGGGGCGCTCACTCAGATTTGCCACAGCAAATGAGGGGTCCGACTCTTTCAAGTGGCGCAGTGCCTCAAAAAGATCCATCAAGCGTGACTCAATTCAACCCCGGGGGAACAATGGTGGCCAGCAATCCCTCCTCTTCACCGACCGATGCAATGGTCAACCGCTTGGCTGAAGCAGAGCGAGCCATGAAGGATGAACGTCGAAGCCAATGGCTGAACATGAATCAAACACCAGCAACAAATGTTCTCGCTTCCCTTGGTGCAGAATTACCCTCTCACCTGCGTGGTGAAGGCGTCAATCCGGCAAAAGATGTCATGGCAGGAGCGCTCGGGCAACCGGCTGGGAACGCACCTGACGAAGCACTCCTTCGGAGGATGTGCGAAGTGGCCGTTCGGCGGGTTGCACGAAAGCGAGGCGTGGCTGTTGAAACGCCCCAAGCCAAATCGGAAGACGGTGAACTGAAAATCAACGTTACTTATGTTGACGATGGGCGCGTTTTAGACACCCCTGAGGATTTGAAACAGGCTTTTGAGCATGCGATTCAAACCGAACTCGCACTCAAAGGATTTGATTTAATTCCAACCCTCACCATTTTCCGATCAAAAGACGGCGAAGTTGAAAACTTGGGCGAAGATGCTGAAGATGCTGAAGATGACGAAGAAATGTTTGCGTGTGAAATTTGCGACGGCTTGGTCAAAGAAAGCGACAATGAATGCCCACACTGCGGCGCCATGTTCGAAGAAGAAGAAGAGGAAGAACCAGCCAAGAAATCGGGTCCACCGGGCCGCTCCTCAGGCCCACCCGGTCCAAGCAAGTC
>DUKM01000101.1:0-6025 GCA_013329255.1 Candidatus Poseidoniaceae archaeon
ATGGTGATGTTTTCTGAGTATTCATTGTCTTGGTCGTCCATTGCCCCGAGTGTTGCAGAGAACATTCCGTGCGTGAGGTAAGTGTATGTCACTTCGCCAGTGTCTGCTGCATTGACTGTGATTGGGTTCGATCCGTCACCCGGTGTGAGCCAGAAGCTGGACATATCGCCTGCATTGGATTTCGTGTATGAGAAATCAAACACCACATCCACTCCAGTTTCAGAAACTTGCTGGTTGTTCTGCAAGGTTTCTAGAATGGTGCCTGAAGTTATATCGTAATACACGATAAAATCAATTGGGCCATCGTACGCAGTTTCCTTTTCCTCTGCTAAACAACCTGCGAACATCGCTGCCAGCAAAATCACGCTAAGCATGAGTGGCTTGAGACTGGATGTGCGCATGTTTGTGAGAAAGGGTTCTCCTTCATCAAATCACCACCTGTATTCATTTTCTCTGATGTTGGCTTAAATTTCCGACGCATTCAACGACGGGCTTGCATCGGTGGTTTGAAAGGAGGGAAGGTCGGCCCTTTGGTTAACGAGGTGGGGTAGTCTGGATATCCCGTCGGGCTCATAACCCGGAGATCGGTGGTTCAAATCCATCCCTCGTTACCAGTAAATCGGTCAACCGTACTCGTAGTAGTCGTGTTTTGGCGTCAATGCATCAAGCGCACTTTGCAACCGCGCGTTGGCTGCGGCTTCCCCACTTACAATAGCGGCCTTCTCGCTCTCAATTCTTTTTGCTTCCGAAGCGCAAAGTTCAGTGTTGCCAATGCCATGCGGAACGGCTCCAAGCAAGGCTGCAGCAACTTGATCTGCATCCACCGCTTGACTCCCAGTGGGTTCTAAATTGAAGGTTTTATTCGAATAAATCACTGGCCCTGCTGCGGCACAAGATATGGCCAAGCGGTCGATGAGTTTGGCTTCATAGCCCACGTACCGGCATGCGTCAAGGGCACTGGCCAAGTTGTTTGGGGCCATCTTCTCAGCCTTCGAGTATGCTTTGCGAGCGGCTCGAAGTTTCCCTCCCGCTCCGTACACATTGCCTGCCCGGTGTTGATCCTCAGCTTCGGGCGTCATTTGTTGAAGCAGGTGCGGTGCTCCTGAACGGAGCGTTTTGACCAACTTGCGCCGTTCCTTGAGCAAAATACCCACGCTTGCGACCGCTCGTGCGCCTTTGTTGCGAGCAACCAAGACGTCGCAAAGGATTCGTAATCCTTTGACCAACATGATTTGATCATCTGCTGTTCTTTTTTTCCGAAGCAAGTACATCTCGGTGAATTGGGTTGCCATGACTTCAGACATTTCCATGCGCCCGTCTAAGATGTAACGCTCGAGTTGAATGAGCGTTTGAGCCGGGTCCTCCATTCCAAACATAGCAGCATTGGGCGCTGGACCTCTTACCTATTGATGCCTTTGTTCAATCGATTCGAGGCCGATGAACCATGCCAGTTGAGTGTTGCTTGGAGGTGGATGTATTAACCGGAAGTCCGTGGCGCAACCATGGATACACCACGGATCATTGCGGTTACTGGAACTCCAGGGTGTGGAAAAACCACGCTTTGTGAAGCGTTGAAACAAGCAGGGCACGCCGTCGAGTCGGTTGTTGATCTCGCCCGTCGATACGATTGCCTTGGCGATGAAGACCCCACAGACGGAGCGGCGCCTGTTGACGTCCACAAGTTGGCTGAGGCCTGGCAAGAAGAGCCGGAAGCAATGCTTTTTGTTGACGGTCACCTTGCTCATCTTTTGGATGTCGATGCGGTTGTGATCCTTCGTTGCACCCCTGCGGTTTTGGAAAAACGCCTTGCTGAACGGGGCTATGATGAGGCAAAGGTGAGGGCCAATGTGGAATGGGAAATGCTTGGCGGCACATGGTCTGAGATGCTTGAGTTTGAACTCGAAGTACCGGTTCTCGAACTTGACGCAAGTGAGGTCGAAAGCACTGTGCTTTGCTCAGAACTTCTCGAATGGATTGAGTCCAATGCATCGTCTGACGGTGTTGAGGCATCAGCATCCGAAGCCATTGATTGGTTGGCCTGACCACCCAAAGAACAAACACCCCCCACTGGAGCACAGGAGTCGATTGGCATGGCACTCGAGAAATTTCGCAGCACATGGGAGAGCGTAGTAAACCCGCTCATCGATTCGATTTCAACTTGGAAACCATCCACCTTGACATGGATTGCTTTACCGCTTGGCGTGCTCGGTGGTTTAGCCGTTCTTACGGCTCCAAACGACGCTTATGGAGCCAACATGTTGTTTGGCGGAACTTTGCTGATCACGATGGCCATCACCTTGGACGCCCTCGACGGTCCACTCGCCCGTCGAACGGGCCAAGTCACGCGCTGGGGCGATTACCTCGACCACACCTTCGATCGTTTGCTGGATGCTATATGGATCGTTTGCTTGGCGGGTTCTGTCTTTGTCGATGACCTCACCCTTGGCCTAGCAGCGGCGTGGGTGATTTTGCTTGGATCGTACATGGGCACACAAGCACAAGCCGTTGCAGGCAGTCGAAATTACCGTGGTTTCGGTCGAGCAGATCGAACCATTTTAACCATCATCTCAGTCGCCTTGATGGGCGTTTTTATTCATCTAGAAGTTGGAAGTTTTGGCACCTATCCGGGCGTGCTTGACCACATTGAAATCAACCCGATCAGTTTGGTTGTCTTGATTTCTGCTTTTGGAGGCTTGTGGACCTTCTTGATTCGTTTCGTTCAAGCCAATTATGAGATTAAGCAAATCGATCGCGACGACCCCTTGCCACAGCCAAATCAGAACGAAGAATCAGAGTGATTCCGCCACCCCTACGGGGTGCAACGAACCGCTTGTTTGCCGACATAAGAGGCGGCATACTCATAACGGTAGCATTCTACAAGAGCATTGATGACAGACCACTTGTTCGGTAAAGGCGCTGAAAGGAAAGCAATTTTCCTTGTGTTGTGCATGTTGATGGCCATCGTCCCTCTCGCCAATGTGGCAGCAGAAGACTTGGGCGCTCCAGCCAATCTGCAAGCTCAGGATATTGCTGCAACATTCGACCCGCTCAGTGAAACCACGACCATCACATGGCGCAACATTGACTTCGATGGCTCAGTCCTGCAAGGCCTGTTTTCTGCCACTTACAACGTCTACCGCTCAACCGATCCAATCACCCAAATATCAATCGCACAACTGTCGCCGTTTGCAACGGAGATTACCGCTTGTTCAGCGGTGGATGTGTTGAATGATGCCTTCAAGTGCCGTGGAATCAATGGTACGGTCGATGCTCACACGGCCTCGTTCTTGGTACCACCTGGCGTCAACGGCTCGTTCTATTACGCCGTTACAACCACACATGGCGACGGTACAGAAATGCTCGACCTTGATACCAATGCCTCCGTCATCGCTGACCCCATTCAAGAAATCACCACCCCAATTCGAACCCCATACAACCTCGTGGCAACCTTCGATCCCGAAGAAAGCAACACGACATTGACGTGGGTGAATTACAACGACATCTTCCCAATCCTACCTGAAACCGGCGAGGATGCTTATCAAATCCATGTCTGGCGCTCTGAATACCAAATCACCCGTTCCAACGGTGCGGACTTGCTCGGCAGCGGTTCTCCTGTGGCAGTCTTACCCGCAGGCACCTCGAGCACCGTGCTCAACATTCCAACAAGCACCGACCGGGAGGCGTATTACGCCATTACCTATCTGCTGCCAAATTGGACCGGGCCAGGCCAAGATTACGAGGATGTCCGTTTCCTTTCCAACAACGCCCTGACAAGCGCCCTTGTTGAAGACAACATGCCGCCTTCTCAAGTCGGCATCATGTACGCAGAATTCGTGGCAAGCCCAAGCGGTGGCGGCGGAACCACAACCATCTCTTGGACCGATGTACCCGATGAAACTGGAGAATCGTATCGAATCTACATGTCGGGCAACCCTTTCGCCACCATTCTAAGTTCGAGTGTTCAATTGATTGCCACCGTCTCGGAAGGCATTGGTTCGTTCAACTATGAAGTCCCAATTGGGCGTCTTGGTTACGCTAACTACTGCATCATCACCATCGATTTATATGGAGTTTACAACCCTGAAACAACCGTCAATTCCTGCGCAGGCCCTGTGTTTGAAGATGCCTTCACCCCGTGGATTGCTGAACCAACACAAGTCAACGCCGTCTTCATCGGCGAGAGCATCACAAGGGTGACATGGCAAGATCAGTTGGGTGTTGAAGGTGAGCGATACCACGTTTGGCGCTCAAACTTCAGAGTCACCGGTGCAGAATTCGTGGCGAACCAATCCATGGAATGGCTTGGCTCGGTCAGCGATGGTGTTGGGACCTTTGACGTCCTGCTCGATGATGACATCTTGCGCGACAACGCTCACTACTACGTCACCACAGAAGCCCTCTACGGGCACGTCAATGGAACCTACATGGACACTCGATTGAATCAAAATCACTTCGGGCCAATCTCAGAAGACACGCGCCCACCAAATCCAGCGCGCATCAAAGAAGCGACTTCCCTTGGCTCCCTGAACCTCATTACGCTTGAATGGTTCAACGAAAACGACGTCAATGAAGGCTATGAAATCTGGCGCCATTACGGCGCTCCATTCGGAGAGAATGAAGATCAAATCGGCACCTTAAGCGAAGACGGATGGGAATTCGTCCTTGGCGACATCAGTCCTGGCGAAGGCACGCAAAGCACCCTCGTTCGACAACTTCCAATCCCGGACGGCGTTGACCGAGAGGTTTGGTACGCAGTCATCATTGAAGATCAATGGGGCAATCAGAACCCTGAGATGTTCAACGGTATTGGTGGAAACGCAGTTAAAATTAATGAAGACACAAAATTCCCAGAAGCCTCGTTGCTGCTTCTCAACGAAGACGGTGAGGCTTTCCAAAGCCCATCCCTTGTCTCCGGTTCCTATGTTCTTCAGGTGGAAATCGACGAATACCTCCAAGGCAACCCAACCGTGAACATCACGACCGTTGCAGGTGGAGAGGTCTCTGGTGGCGACATCGAGATGAACATGATTGCAGACAACAACAACAACCCTGAGCGGGGCCCAGTCTATGCGTTCGAATTCTTCATTGGAGAGAACACAATTGCAGGCGACATGGTCATTGAACTGATCATGGAAGACGAATCAGGTAACGAAGTCAGCCAAAGCTGGTTTGACCGAGCCGTCGATGCAAAGCGACCAACGGTTCAGATTTACGCTCCTTCTTCCGGTAACGACGGCTCGAAGTACCTTTACGGTAATTCCATTCAATTGCTTGCTGGTGCAACCGATGACGTCATGATTACTTCCTTCCAGTACAAGTTCACCTACAACTACGGCACAGGAAACTCCCAATCGACACCTTGGTCAGAAGCCACCTCGGTCACCGATTTGGAAGGCGATAACCGTTCCATGGTGCTCGACATGGAATTCTCCGCTGGAAACTTTGAACCAGGTCAACATGCAGTGTTTGTTCGAGCGATCGATTCAGCAGGAAACGAGATTTCCAAGAACGTAATTTTCGTTGTTGACCAATGCCGTCACCGATTGGATGGAACAACTTCTTGCAACTATGTTGAATCCCTTAAAGACGAGCCCGAGCCAGTGATCATCAGGCCTTCCATGACCGACCCGCCTTACGTTTTGGTTTGGGTTCTAACCGGTGTGTTTGTTCTTTCCTTGCTCGTTATGGCAATGGTTCTCCAAACCAGCATGTCTGGGCCTAAGAAGAAGAAGTCGAAAGGCGACGATGAAGAAGAGGACGATGACTGGATGTCAGAATTTATCGGCACCTCTCAAGAACTTGATATGGGCGCAGTCACCGACACGAGTGGCGGTAAAAAGGAAGAGGAGAAGAAAGAAGCCGCTCCAGTCGAAAAAGAAGATGAAGAAGATCCCTTTGCCGTGAACCTCGTTCAAAGAAAAACGCGAAGTAAGAAAGCAGCCGCGGAAGAGGACGACGACGACGACGACGAAGATGACATGTTCAACTGGAACGATGAGGATGAGGATGACGACGATGACGATGA
>DUKM01000101.1:6330-10378 GCA_013329255.1 Candidatus Poseidoniaceae archaeon
GACGATGACGATGAGGACGACGAACCCGCCCCTGTCTCAAAGAAACGCACCGTCGGTCGCCGTGCAGCACCTCGTAAAGCGCCGACACGCCGCAAGGTTGGTCGCAAGCAAAAGGAAGAGTGAGTCGCTCACAAAGCGGTGAACTCAAGTCCTGAGCCACGCTGGATTTGTTCATGGGCGAAGCATCTGCTGCAAGCGAAGAGGAAGATACCATCCTCGAAGAACAGATTGAAATCGTTTTTGATCGACTTATCGACGCCGTGAATCCACTCAAGAACAAGTTGAACTGGTTGCTGCTTGCGTTCCCTGTTGCGCTCTGGGCAAACGCCGCACACCATGGTGAAATGGCTTTCATTTTCTCGATGGTAGCAATTATGCCTCTTGCCTTCTTGATGGGGAAAGCCACTGAAGAAATAGCGCTTCGAACCGGTGAAACTGTTGGGGGTTTGCTCAACGCCACCTTTGGCAACGCAGTTGAGATGATCATCGCCGGTCTCGCCCTTTACACGGCCTCGCAATCAACCAATGGCGACACAATTGACACCATGATTCATGTTACACAAGCTTCCTTGATTGGGTCCATTCTTGGTAACCTTCTGCTTGTACTGGGTCTGGCTATGGTTTGGGGCGGGGTGAACCACAAGGTCCAGCACTTCAATCACGATTCAGGGCAAATGAATGGCTCATTGCTGTTGCTTGCCATTGTCGCTTTCATTATTCCAAGCGCCGTGAACTACGCCGGCGGCGATGCTTCGGCAATCAAAGACCTCTCCCATTACGCCGCCATCATCCTGCTTGTCATCTACGGGCTTGCTCTGTTGTTCCAACTCAAGACTCACGTCGATGTGTTCGCCACCGAAGCCGGCCACGGAGCGCATGAAGACCCAACGATGAGCATCAAAGATGCGTGGATCTTGTTGCTCCTCTCAACCGCCTTTGTTGGTTGGATGGCTCACATTTTAGTGCATAACCTCGAAAGCGCCGTGGAGGAACTCGGCGTGCCAGAGTTGTTTATTGGCGTCATTTTGCTGCCGTTCTTTGGAAACGCAGCAGAACACTTTGCAGCGGTGATCGTTGCTGGCAAAGATAAGATGGACCTCGCCATCGCTATCGCCATCGGATCAAGCGTCCAGATTGCACTGTTTGTCGCACCTATCATGGTCCTTCTTGGATGGGCGCTTGGTGTTCCGTTGACGCTTGAATTTGGATTGCTTGAAACATCAGCAACCTTCATTTCTGTGCTCGTGGCCAATTCTATTCTGGCTGACGGCAAAACGAATTGGCTTGAAGGAGCGATGCTGCTTGGCTGTTACATCATTCTTGGAGCAGCGTTCTTCTTGTTTTGAACTCGGGGTGGAATGAATGAGAAAAACTGGTTTTGGAATCCTCATTGTATCGACGCTCCTGTTGCTTGGAGGAACCATCGGGTTCACCATGGACGGGGCAGTTGAGGATGTGCCAACTCCGAACGTGCAAGGCCTGGTGTTCTTCTCGGATGACGCAATGACCGGAAACGCCTTCGCGCTCTTGCTCAACGCTGATACAACCATCACATGGGATCGCGATGATGTGTTCCTTGTCATCGCAGACAATGGCAAAAAGAAGCAGTGCGATGATATCGCAAACGGCGGGAGCCTCAGCGGTTTCGATACCACCAGCAAAACGTGCTCATACGGTGATGAGGGCTATGTGGCCAGCGGGGACGATGGAATTCAAGGTGTTGAATGGCGGGTTGAATCCGGTGAATTTTACCCCGGAATTGGGACCAAAGAAGGCGTTCTACCCGAGGGAAGTGAACTGAACCTTTCCTACACGATTGATCTGACCTTGAGCGCTGCAGGTTACCTGTTCTTGCTGATTGGCGAGGGCGCTGGTTTCTTGCTTGTTCGTCAAAAATGAGGCGTCACTCGACACCGTCGTAATAGGATTGAACGGCTTCGTCCAAATCCAACCATGACTTGCGTTCATCAATGGTTTTCGTTGTTCCATCGAATCGAATTCCTTCGCCGCCAACCCAGAGGTCAAGGCATGCAGCCCCGTTGAACAAGAGGTTGGTGATGTGACGGTTGTTCGACCGACCCACAGGGCGCATCCGCACATCCTCTAGGTCCCAAACAGCCCAGTCTTGGCTGCCTTTGGTGGCCATGGCAAACGCATTGTTGGCTGTCATGAGGGTTGGGTCCCAGTGATCGTGGCGTTGGACCAAGGCTGCAAGTCGCGCTTCGGCCAGCAAGTCAAGACCGTTCCCCGAGGAAGCGGCGCCGTCTGTTCCGAGCCGAACATCCACACCCGCATCATTGAACGCAGGAAGCGACATTGTGCCCCCACAAGCCAATTTCATGTTTGATGAGGGGCAGTGCACCGCAGTGACTTCGTGGCTGGCTAAAGTGCGAATCTCATTTTTCTTCATCCATGAGGCGTGAGCGCACACCGTTCCTGGTTTGAAAAAATCAAGGCTGTCGAGGTATTCAACTGGATACATACCGGTTGAATTATGACAATCTGCGACCTCTTTGCGCGTCTCACTGACGTGAATGTGCAATCGTCCGCTTCGCCGTTCAGCCAGTTCTGAGGCTCTTCGTAGAGTTTCTTCGCTGCAAAGGTAGACTGAATGGGTGGCAATGGCGTACTGAATCCTGTCAAGGGGCGATTGTTGCTTCAGCAAGGTGTCGAGTTCATCAAGGGCCGATTTTGCATCTTCATGCGATGGAAGTGCCGCATCGCTCACCGGTCCGCCAACAAGCCCCCGCAACCCGGCTTGACCGAGCACTTCGCCGGTTACTGCGGGATAAAAGTACATGTCAGCAGCAAAAGAGGAGCCGGTTTTGATCATTTCAGCAGCCGCAGCTTGCGCTCCGATTCGGACAAACTCAGGCGTGATCTTCGCTTCGGTTGGGAAGATGGCTTCGTTGAGCCAACGGTGAAGTGGGAAGCCATCGCTAAAATCGCGTGCATTCAACTGCATGGCCAGGTGAGTGTGCCAGTTTTGCAGGCTCCGAGTGATCAACCGTCCCGAACCATCAACATCCAGTTTGACATCTTCATCGCCGTTTGATGCAGTCCACGAACCATCGGCATGAAGCAACACATCACCAACGTGCTTGTTGCCTCTTTCATCATAGAGGACAGTGTTGCGATAACGCACCGCATTGTCTTCCCCCATGACATGCTGTGAGGTCCTCCCCCTCATCAACGCTGGCTTTTCGACCGTGTGGCTTATGTCCATCAGTCACCGCCGACCACCTGCGCCACTGTGGCTTAGCTGGTATAGCACCTGATTCGTAATCAGGAGGTCGGGAGTTCGAACCTCCCCAGTGGCTCCTCATCACTGAATGTTGATCGAAGATTGAGTTTCCATGGAAAACGCTCGAGCGCTCGCTTCTAAACTCGCAACCGCAGGAAGGCTACGTCCTGAGATGTAATCCAAACATGCCCCACCACCGGTGGAGACATGACCCATCTTCGATGCCAAGTTGCGCTTCATGATTAGGGTCGCAGTATGGCCTCCTCCTACCACAACATACGCTTCGGACTCAGCGCAGGCGTTGAGCATCTCAACGGTACCAAGGGCAAAATCAGGCAATTCAAATACACCCGCAGGACCGTTCAAGTGGACGGTTCCTGCTTGTTTGATGGCTGCAGAAAGGTTTCGAATGGATTGAATCCCAAGGTCGAAGATAGGCGCAGAAACGGGCAACTGTTCAAGGGAAATATCGACTCGATTGTCTTCAATGTTTGCGGCTAAGTCAACTGGAAGTCTGATTTTTTCAGAGAAATCGACGAGCAAAGCCTTGGCTTTTTCCACTGTGGGGTACCATTGTTTCCCAAGTTCACCCACCAAAAAATCATGGTTGACCAACCCGATATCGTACCCAGAGAGTTCGACCATCAAGTTTGCAACGCCACCCGTGACCCAGACTTCATCACAAATCTCGTTGCGGAGCATGTTGTCGGCGACAGCGATTGAATCATCCACCTTAACGCCACCAAGCACAGCGATGCAAGGGCGAGCCGGGTGCTCAAGTGCATGGTCCAATTTTCGAATTTC
>DUKM01000101.1:10694-11033 GCA_013329255.1 Candidatus Poseidoniaceae archaeon
GGCCATCAAGTCACCGGCAACGCACGGAATGAGGTGAGTAAATCCAACGCCCGATGGTGTGGCTCGGTGAGCGCATGCAAAAGCATCGTAGACATAGAGGTCGGCAACGCTTGCCAATTTCTGTACCATTTGTGTTTCTGCCATGGCTTCAAATGTACCTTTTGTCTTGATTTCTTCATCGTACATGCGTACATTGTTGAGCATCAAAATATCCCCATCGACCAGCGCTTCGATGGCCGTCATCGCCTTGTCGCCAGCCAAATCTTCGACCCACTTCACAGGACGGCCGAGGATGCGTCCCAATTCACGAGAGTGACCCAGTGTGCTTGTGAAGTCATC
>DUKM01000040.1:0-17596 GCA_013329255.1 Candidatus Poseidoniaceae archaeon
ACGACTGAATTCAAGCGCAATTACAACGGATCAGGCATTCCTTCTTCTGAGGATCTGAGCGTTGTCTTGATTGAAGCATCCCAAGAAGGGACATGCAACGAATTCAACACGGCTTTCGTGACCATGGCGCGCCTTGCTGGTTTGCCAGCACGCTACGTCAGCGGATTTGCCGGTGGTACATGGAACGGCGACGGATACGCTGTTTTCCCAGAAGACCGAACGACATGGGGCGAAGTGCGCTTGCAACAAAACAGCGCTAACGGCAACACCGACCTCGGTTGGATTGCCTTTGACGCCTGCCCTCCAGCTGAAGAAATTGAAATCGTCAACCAGACCCTCTCTTCCCTTGTTTGGGACCGCGATGGCTCGGCGACCCTCAACGTTTCAGGGCAACTCCGCTTTGTAGAAAATGGAACCCCAATTGCAGATTTGCCAATGGTTGGCTATCTTGTACCCCTCGCCGAAGCAGGAGGCATCCCCGGGCCTGCTGCCATTCCAAATTACGAAATGGGCGCTGTCATAACCGACGCTAACGGAACGTTCTCCATCGCAGGAAGCCCACTCGAACCAGGTGCTCCTGGCATCCACCGTGTGGTCATCAAGCACCTTCAATCCGGTTATGTGTCGGAAGATGGGGTCATCTTTGATGGCTTCATCAACGTGACCGACGATTCAGTGATCAACCACACCGGTCCAAACGCCATCGACGCTCCGATCGTTGGTGCAGGTGCAACCACAATCATCACCGGTGTGCTCTCGCTCGAAAATGCCCCAACAAATGTGATTTCGAGCATTGCAAGTCAAGACATTGTCCCTGAAGTTTGGTTGAGTTTTACTTCCTCTGTCTCCGGCGCAGTGAACCTTTCCTCTGCTATTGGATTTGACGGCACATGGAGCATTGAAGTCGAATTGGATCCGCTTGAAACCAAAACCAACCTCTCAGCCACTATTGGCTTCTCTGGGTGGCAAGACACTTCTGAGCCTTCGATTGCACCTGTGCAGTTCCATTTGTTGCCGGTCACCAAATCCATTGCACTCGATGTGAGGGATGCGCCGACTTTGACCGCAACCCTCGAAGGACCGCTCGCTAACGGCAGCATCATCCTCGTTGACGACAACATTTGGCTCAACGGCTCAGCCGTGACCTCGGGAGCAAGCCCAGTGCCTATGCTCGGAGACGTATCGTTGTCGATACGCTCCAACGGCAGCGGCACAGATTGGATTGAAGTCTTCAACCTGACCGTGAATGGAACCTTCTCCTTGCAACACCTCCTTACAACAGCCGACGCTCAAATAGCGGCTGGTGAAATTGAACTTCAAGTGCGCTTCTTCCCCGACTCAATCGAAGCAACAGACGACGCCAACATGTCTGCAGGTGCACCTTACTTGTTGCGAGGTTGGCTCCAATTCACCACGCAATCTGTCTCTCAGTTGCGCGGCACAGAGGCAGTCGTACTCGTTTCAATGACCGACCACCGTGGTGTGAATTCAGATCTACTCGCTTCTGGCAACTTTGACTTTACGTTCAACGGCACATGGGTCAACACCACGGTCGATCCCGAAAGCGAAACCATCACCCTCGGATGGTTGCTTGACAACGACATGTACGCCGGCGATTATACGCTGGATATTTCCTTCAACGGCTCGGAACTCTACCAACCTTCAATCGGAGTAAGTTCGGTGCGAGTTGCAGCAGAAGTGGGTTGGAACATCACCCTTGCACAAGACTGGACCCATATTGGGAACTCGACCTACATCTTTGGTGATATCTTTGATGCAGTCCACACCAATCGGAAGGTGCTTGGAGACAACATCACGATGTTGTCCCTGATCATGACCACGATCGAAGGTCAACCAATTGACTTGTCACAAGGGCTACTCAACAACACCACGAGCACCTACAACCTCAGTTTCACCGTACCAATCACCAGCCCATCCAATGCTTACGAGTTCATTCTCAACATGGATTTCGACACTCAATCCCCTGTTGGTGGCCCGTACTACCGGTTTGTTGACACCACAGTGCCACCTGCTACACCGGTTCTTCCGTCCACCTTGGTTGGGTTTGAATCCGAGTTCGTCGTCACAAACAATCAGCGTGATATAATTGTGGAAATGAACGGTACGATTGATTTCAACGCTACTGTGACCGATGTTGCTGACGATTCAAACATCAGCGATGCTTCGGTGGAGTTCATCTTTGACTACGGCAACACCAACGTCTCCATGGGCACGGCCATCACCGACGCAGCAGGCTTTGCCGGCGTTGGTTGGACCGCTACCGGAATCTCCCCTGGTTACTACAACATCTTGGCCGTCGTCTATGATGATGTGTCGGACCCATTGGCGCAAGGCAACAATCGGCGTACAGGCAATTCAACGCTGATGAACCTCACAGTTCAGGTGCCAAGCAGCTTCAGAATCGACAGCGTTCCAAGCACTGTTACCGCCGGATTGAATTTTAACGTCCTCGGCCAAGTGCTCGATGCCGATGACCCAAGCCGTCCGCTCATCGCACCGGTCGAACTCAACGCATTCTGGCTCAGCAATCCTGAAGAGTTGCTTGTACCGACCTATCAGACTTCGACCAATGGTACGTTCAACATGAGCATCCCAACCGACACTTCTGCCAACGGTACGTTGCGTGGAAACAAGGTTTTGGTGATTTCTGTCATCGAAGGCTCTTCCCCGTTCTACTTGACCGCCACCACCCAAAACGGTATTCTTGTCATGGGTGTCTCTAGGTTTGAGAACCCACGACCGTTGAACCCAATCATCGTCAACCGTGGCGATGAAGTGAACATCACCGCACGGTTGGTTGAATCTTCCAACCTGTTCCTGCCGCTGGCAGCGTTCGATGTTGACATTGAGTTCCATGAAACTTGGTTGCCTGGTACCCAAACAACCGGTGAAGGCTTCGCGAACTTCTCCTACCTCATCCCAACCAGTCATCCACTGGGGCTGATCACGGTCAGTCTGGTGTTCAATGGCTCCTCAGACCTTCTGGCGACCGGCGTCAACTTGTCTTCGATTACCATCCGTTCGACGACCATCTTGGTTGTTGATGCGATTGCAGCAAACCCTGTGGCTGGAACCTCGTTTACCGTGTCTGGAACCATTGCCAGTGACAATGGCTCGGGGCTTGAACAACGGGATGGAACCCTCCTGCCAGCCAACATCTTGTTTGCCGTCAACGATCAACCCGTTGGGTTCACCGTGAGCGGTGGCACTGTGGCAGCAGGTGGTGTTTGGAACGCTACCATCACCCTTGGATCGAGTTTCCCAGCCGGAAACAACACCATTGAAGCAACCTACATTCCGAACATCAACTACTACCTTGGTTCATCCAGCAACACGACGTTCGATAGCCGTGGATTTACCACCCTTGTCTTCGTCAAACCTTCGCTTGACGGCATTGGGGCACCTTCCCTCAACGACAGAACTGAACGTGGCACAGACGTGTCGTTCCAAGTTCTGCTTAGGGACAATACCGATGCAGCAGTTGGAAACCAACAAGTCTTGATTGGACTGCCTGGATTTGCGTTGTCGACCTTTACCACATTCGAGAACGGCACGGCCTTTGGCACCATCTTAGTGCCTGGAAACTTGAGCGTGGGCGCGAGCGATTTGTATGTTGAATTCGCCGGAACACCAGGCACGACAGGATTGATTGGCTCCAATGTGACAACACAATTTGTTGTGCTCGGCCAAACCAACCTCACCATCACCGAGGCACCTTCAATTCTCACCGCAGGGGATGCCTTTGTCGTCAATGGTTCTCTTATGGATGACCTCGGCTTGCCTTTGATGGTCAATGGCGTACCCTCTCTGGCTGTGGTTCACTTGCTTGTTGATGGCGTCCCAGTCTCCAGCATTGAGACCGATGCACAAACGGGTGCGTTCACCATTGGTTGGACGCTACCTGATGACACCACTGCAGGACCGCATATGATCGAGGTGCGATTCCTTGGTGGCCGAGATTGGGTTGACCCAGTCGGCGTTGGTGACCTGATCAACCCCGAATACTACCTCCCAAGCATGGACCAAGTTGACTTCAATGTCAGCGTCCCAACGAAGATCTTGCTGCTCACCCCGGGCGGCAATGTAGACCGTGAGGCAACGATGACCATTCAAGGACGTCTGCTTGACTTGGTGGATGCTCCACTTCCGAACCTAACCGTTGAAGTTTGGCTTGGCGGCGAATGGATGACCAACGTCACCACGGACGCAAACGGTACGTTCACCGCCATCTATCCAGTTCCTGCTGATGCTGAACTCGGACCTATTCTGCTGGAAACTCGTTTCACGGGTACCACCTTCTACCTGCCAAGCGAAGCCTCCGGTACGTGGACTGTCTACAGCCCGATTCGGGTCACAGTGGCCATGGAAAGCCCGGTTGCTGTGGCTGAAAACATCACCATTTCAGGCACAGTGGTCGACAATCAACTGCTCGCAATCGAAGGCCACACGGTGGACCTCACGGTTGAAGGCATCTTGCTGGCTACCGTGCTCACCGATGCGAATGGAAACTTCGTCTTTGACTGGAATGTTCCTGACATCTTTTCGTTTGGTAACCACACCTTGGAAGCCCGAGCAGAAGCCCAAGGTTACTACCGATCAAACGCAGGCAACACCACGTTCTTCTTGGCTCACCGCTCTGATATCACCCTGATCTTTGACGACGGCCGAGACGCAACCCGTGGCGATACATGGGCCTTGTCAGGTCGATTGTTTGACATTGATACCGTCAACAACGACGGCCTACCATCAATGATGGTCAGCATTCGATTGGATGATGTTGAAGTTGCTACCGCAACAACACTCGCCGATGGTTCATGGTCGACTGTGATTCCTGCAACCATGGAATTGACGCGCGGTGAGCACACCTTTACCGTGGCCTTTGCCGGTACCAACGCACACCTTCAAGCCTCAACAAGCGCCACTGCGCTTGTCTGGTCTGATACCGTCATCACCATTGACGGGACTTCATCAAACATTGTCGTGCGCAGCGATGACGTGTTCGCACCGGTTGTCCTCACGGGCTCCGTGGCTGAAGTGGGTGGTCAAGGTGAAGTGTTCAACAACCTCACTCTGTACCTCGGAAACGGTTCAGATTGCGTTTCAAAGCGAGAAGGCGCACGATGCCTTGAAGACATTCAAATTGCTTGGAACAACGGTAACTTCTCCATGAATGGACAGGCTCCATCATGGTTGCAACCTGGTGGTCAATACCTCCACATTGATGCTCCACGCAACGATGTGCTTTACCTCAACGGGGCAACGGAAAGTCATCTGATCTATGTCAAGGTGAACGCAGACATCGAAGTTTCAATCGACGAAGTCATTCAAGATGAACAAGAAGACATCGGTGGCAACATCATTATCACGGCTCAAGACACACAAGAAGGGATTTCGGGCATCAAGGTCACCGTTTACCTCTACGATGACAACGGTTCTCAACTTTCAAACCCAATCCAGCCCCTCACCGATGAGAACGGTGTGGCTAGCTTTGAGTTCAATTCCGACCCACCATACGGTGAGGCTGCGTTCTGGGGCGAAGTGACGTTGGAAATCATCATCGATGATCCTCGCCTCTCTGACCAAAGCCGATCGGCCTTCGATGCTCGTGCCTCAGAATCACCTTGGGCTCCGAACTATCAATACACCGAAATCTCGGAACCTGTTCCACTTTGGGTGTACGTCATCGCCCTTTTGATGGCCGCAGGCGCAGCAGCTGGTACGGTGTTGTACCGCCGCCGCAAGTCTGAGGAATTGCTCGAGGAAGCGGCAGAAATTTTCGCCTACACTGCGGAACTGTTGGCAGCAGGCGATTCCATTCGAGAAGCCATCTTCACATGCTATCAAAACCTCTGTGGAGCCTTCCAACAACATGGATTCCTGCGCCGAGATTTCGAGACCGTTCGAGAATTCGAGATGGCTATTCGACAAGCTATGCCGCAAATCTCAGAGGATGCACTAACTGCATTGGACAACATGTTCGAACAGGCAAGGTACAGCCGAGAAGAACTTGGGGCTCAGCACCAGGCTGCTGCACAACAAGCGCTTGAACGAATGGGCCAAGAGATCTCAACGCTCACGAAGGTCCCTGCTCGCTGAGTGAACTGTTCACTCGGCCTTGCGTTTGGCTTGAGTGGCTGATGCTTTGCAGGCCACTCGAAAAGTCGCAGAATCCAAAGGCGAAATGCCGGAGTGTTTGGTGGCTTCACCAGCGAAGGTAGAGCCTGCCGTTGAGGTAGTGAGCGCTGATTTCTTTGCCTTCATTGGTGAGAGGCATTTCGCGTTCCAACGGTTCATTGTCACCGTCGGTAACGACGAGCTTGAGAACGGTGATTTCGTCTTGCTGCTTGGTGTACAATCCAACGTCCTCGGCGGTTACGCCCAGCAACGGGATTGTCAGTCCATCAGGATTGATTTGTCCGTGAAGGGCTTCCACCATCCACTTCAGTTGGCGGCTCGGTTCGACATCAGCCATGTGCGTTTCAGGCAACATGCCTGCAGCAACGAGCACATGCTGATGCATTGACTGGACTTCACCAAGGTGGCCTGCTTGATTATGGAATTCAGTGTGAAGGTTCTCAACGGAAGCCGACAAACCATGTGTGTTCAAGTCGGCTTCTTCACCAAGGATCGTTTGAACCATATCGGTCCCAACTTCGAGGGGTTCCCATGACGCCATGCTGTGTGGGTTGTGTGCGGCCTCCATGAACCTTCGTCCTCCAATCAATGAGTGTCATTCACTCTTCATCAAGGGTGTGGACCCGTGAAAAGAAGCGTCGAGCAAAGGATGCAGTCGTCATCGGTGTATTGGTGGCGTTCATTCTGAGATCGCTCGGATAACATGTGGCGTAGGTGCGATCGGTGTGCCGCTGGTCGAGCAAGACGATTAGCGCTCGGTCGCCAATTGATCGGATTGGGCGACCCATGGCTTGTAGGATGGCATTGATGGCTGGTTGGGTGACTGTATATCGCCAAGCGTTGTTGGCGCCAAACCTCTCACCAGCGTAATCTTTGAGTGCGCTGGAAAGGACAGAAGGAGGGGCATTTGGGATGCCAATGCACGCCACAGCGTCAAGAATCCCTCCGTTGTAATCGATACCTTCAGACAGACGTGCTCCGTAAACGCCGCAAAGCATAACCCTCTGGTTTTTCTCTTTCTTTTCCTTAAGTGAGGGGACTATTTCGTCAATGTCTTGCTTGCTCCAGTCACGACTTTCGACCAACTTGGTTACACCCTTGAATGTCCTTTCGCCGATGATGTCCTCCATGATCTTGTATGAAGGGAAGAACACTGCGAGGTGGCCAGGGGTTTCGTCGATTAAGGCTTGGAGATGCGCTCGTATCTTTGCCCACATGTCCAGTGAACGTTGGGTGTATTTCGTCGTGACATCACCTGCGACTAAAACCGGTCTGCGCTCACCTGCAAAGGGCGAATTGTACGCAGTTTTCGTTGTTTTCTCTTTGGGCAAGTCGAGTATATCTGCATACATTTGTGGCGGATACAGGGTGCCAGACATAAGAATCGATCCTTTTGTTGACGCAAAAAGTGGCCCCGAAACAAGACCTGGGTCAAGCAGATGGGATGTGATTTTTCCTTCCTTTCCTTTGGTGCTAAACACCAGGCTCAATGCTGGAGTCTCACCGTATGTTTCAACGACTTTCAATATGTGTCCAAGCCGATGTGCGTGGATTTCCGAGTCCTCTTCATCGTCACCAGCCTCTTGGTCTATTGTCACCTTGAGCAAAATCTCTGCTAAGCCGAGCAATCGATATTTCCGTTGCACTTGCGCCTTGCCTGGTACAGGTTGTTCGGCCAGCGTTTTTTGCCCAGTGACGCCTTCATACTCATCGCAAGAGCGGTGAATAATGTCAAGTAAACGCTTTACTTCTACGTGAGATTCTTCTTTGTCCCTGAGCAGGTCTGTGTGCAATTGGCGGAACAAGTCAGCCGTCTTTGATCGTGCGATTTTGATAATTTCCCAAGCCCAAGTGGCCATGTCCAAGTCTTTCATGACCGAATTGGATGCATTTTTTTGATATGCTGCTGTTAAGGTTTCAACATACTCATTGAGGTCCACTTCGGCGCTTCGCACGATGCTCGGTGTGACCACTCGCTCCATACTCATCCGAATTCGATCAGGTAGGTTGTGGGCCTCATCCACAATAAGAATACATTTCGCTAAATCCACGCTCATCGCCCCGAGTGATTTCTCACGCACGGCTTCAGCAAATACGTGATTGTAGTCGCAAATAAGAACATCAGAATCCTTGACGGCTGAACGACAAATGGCCCAAGGACATACGCCCCAGACTCTACTTTTGTCAATGATCTCATCAACATGGCGTGGGAATTGCAGTATGAAGTTCCTCACTTCTTCTCGGCCGGATTGTTTTGAGTCATCGGATGTACCTTGCTCACAGAAGCATTTTCCTGATAGCACATCCACGTCCTTGCACATATCATTTCGACCAATGATGTCAGCAACCCTCACCGGTCGTTCCCCATCAGGGAGTCGTTCGTTGATGTTGCGGATTGTGTTCACTACGATGGTGTGTTGTGACTGACGGCCAGTGAGAAAAAGAATAGGGGCGGGGTGGTCACTTGCTCTTGAGATCTCAATTGCGGCTGCGAGGGCAGCGGCGGTTTTTCCGATGCCAGTTGGGGCTGCGGCAAGATGATGGCCGTTGTTACGGAGGGCTTCTCGAGACTCCCGAATCATCTCAATTTGTCCAGGTCGCGGTTCTTTGTGCGCAAGGAAAGGAAAATCCTTGGGGGTCGTTTGATTCTCCACCAGACCCATAGTTTAGGTTCCCTGCCGACACTTCTAAAGGATTGGGGGCTAAAAGTGATGCAGCGTTTACACTGCAGTGAAGAATTGTGCCCAGGATCGTGGGGGACCTGGGCACGGGGGAACCACGGACTCAGCTAGCTGGTCGTGTGGAATCAAAGTCCCCCCGCCCGTCTTTCGGGGGGAGGTGTGTTGGGTTGTTTTGTCCGTTGCGTGCAAGACGGGCACGCAGACACAAAGCGGCTAATCCGTACAGGTTGGACTCTCCCTGTACAGCATTGAAGGTGGCGCCACGAGTTTCATCCGTTTCGTTTTGCCAATTCATTCCATCCCCTCCAGCACTCTCACCACTCATTCGTGGTATTCTTCGTGTCGCATCGTTGAATCCTTGGCCGAGACCAACAATTCTTCGAGTTGTTTGTTCTGTTCTGCATTCGCTTTGACGGCGTTTGCAATGTAAAGTGAAAGCCCTTCTTGGGCTGCAATTTCCGGGGTTGTGCCCTGGAGTTCGTACAACAGTCCAAGCGATCGCTTGTCGCCGTGGCCGAGGGGGATTCGAACTGAATCCATGCCTTGAACCAACGGTTGGCCGTTGAGGAATTGGTGGATGGCTTGACGAATGACGTCCGACCGGTTGCGGGCGCCTTCCAGGCCAACTCGTGCATCAAGCATCATCAAATCTTCCTCAGTGATTCTGAGTGAGACGAGGTTGCTTGGTGCGGTCATTGTAGGGGGCTCCTGTAGCCCTTCGTATGCTACACAGCACATAAAGGTATTCTATTTGATTACGATATGTCATACAGGTGATTGCACAACTGATGTTCCCTTTAGTTGCTCTCAGTGCACCTTTGTAGATCGAAACAACTCCATTTGAAGTGCAGTTCTGGGATGGGTACGTATACGGTGGCCAGAACCCGCATCCGAAGTTTTCATTCGTTATGTCTCTAAATACCGGCGACATTTCGATGGAGCATGGCACTCGAACCATCCCGTGGATTGTACCTGTATCTTCGAACCCTTAACGAAGCGCTTGGTGACGGTATCGTCACCAACGATGAAGCTCAAATCCTCAAGGTTCTGGCGAACGCACTTGGTGTTCGACCAAGCGAAACCGCTGAATGCCTCTCTGTAGCACGAGGCGAGTCTGTCAATCCCTTTGACGAACTCGAGGAGGACTATTCAGGCCACAGAATGGGCGATGTGACGACCTACCAGACGGCGCTGATCGCAGCGCTTGACGATGAAGTCATCTCCGAGGATGAATGGTCGATGCTCAACTCACTGCGCACCTTGATTGGTCTCCAGAAGGATCAACACACGATGATCGAAGAAGCGATTCGCTCCATGGAGGATGTTGATCGAACAGGCCTTCGTCGAATCGAACGGTTAAATCGATTCAACACCGTTTGCCCATATTGACTCAGGCCACATCCACCGCATGAGAAAACCCCGCCACCGAGGCACTCGCCGAGGTAACCCTTAGAAAGGGTCTTCATTTGGAGCGGAACAATACCCCCTCTGTACGGTGATTCCATGAGCGCAACAAAAGAAATCTACGACGCAGTGGTCGCTCGCGACCCAGCACAACCTGAATTCCATCAAGCCGTTTGGGAAGTTCTCGAATCGCTTGAGCCAGTGCTCGAACAGCACCCTGAATACCGCAGCATCGTCGAACGGGTTGTGGAACCAGAGCGCTTGATTCATTTCCGAGTTCCTTGGGTTGATGACGCAGGTAATGTACAAGTCAACCGTGGATTCCGAATCCAATTCAACGGCGCTATTGGCCCATACAAAGGTGGACTGCGATTCCACCCAAGCGTCAATGCTTCGATCTTGAAGTTCTTGGCGTTTGAACAAATTTTCAAGAATTCACTCACAGGTCTCCCTATGGGAGGCGGAAAGGGTGGAGCAGATTTCAACCCAAAGGGGAAGTCAGACGATGAAGTCATGCGTTTCTGTCAATCCTTCATGATGGAATTGTGGCGACACATTGGCCATAACTGCGACGTCCCTGCAGGCGACATCGGGGTTGGCGGCAGAGAAATTGGTTACATGTTTGGTATGTACAAGAAACTTCAGAATGAATTCCAAGGTGGCGTGCTCACTGGAAAGGGCCTTTCCTATGGCGGTTCTTTGATTCGACCTGAAGCAACAGGCTACGGTCTCGTTTACTTTGCTCGTGAGATGCTTGCTGCAAAAGGGAAGTCCTTTGAGGGCGCTACTGTCTCCATATCCGGTTCCGGAAACGTCGCTCAATTCGCTTGCGAAAAGGTCCTCGACCTTGGCGGCAAGCCAGTCACCATGTCTGACTCCAGCGGCTTCATCCATGACGCAGACGGTATTGACCGAGAGAAACTTGCGTGGATTATGGACTTGAAGAACGTTCGACGTGGCCGCATCTCCGAATACGCTGATGAATTCAGCAGCGCAACCTTCACAGCATCCGCACCAGAACCTTCCTCGAACGGACTTTGGGGCGTCAATGTCGATGTTGCGCTCCCTTGCGCAACACAAAACGAAATCAACAGTTCGGAAGCACAAATGCTGGTTGACAACGAGGTCATGGCCGTCGCAGAAGGCGCCAACATGCCGTGCACTCCCGAAGCGGTCGGAATCTTCCAGAAGAGCGGCGTGATGTTCGCTCCCGGAAAAGCAAGCAACGCTGGTGGTGTCGCAACTTCCGGTTTGGAAATGTCACAGAACTCCCTCCGCTACGGCTGGACCCGCGAAGAAGTCGATGCAAAGCTCGACAACATCATGGTCAACATCCACAAGAACGCTGCTGAGACCGCTGAAAAGTACGGTCGACCTGGTGACTATGTGTTTGGTGCAAACGTTGCAGGTTTCCTCAAGATCGCCGAAGCCATGATGGCTCACGGCGTCGTTTGATTCTTGATGCCCATTCAGGTTTGATGGCAGCATCAGATTGGATGCTGTCGAACATCGCCTCGGTTGCATCCTTGCCTAGCAGGGCAATGAGTCAATCGACCTCGTTTGGTTCTTCCATGCCAACGATTTCGTAATTTGATGGAAACAAGGCAATAGCAACGCCGAGAATCAGGCAGACGAGCCCCCATCCAAACATTTGTTGAACAAATAACATTTCGAGTGCGACAACCACGAGCAGCATTCCGCCAAGGTTGGAAATCCATACGAGGCTCTTGAATGTCGAAAGCGTGACTCCGGGCGTCCCTTCCTTTCGGTAAGGCCCGAACTCTCCTCCAAACCGTTGCGCTGTGTCTTGCTTTCCTTTCTTTGACATTACAATTCCTCCTTAGCGGTCGATCATGGTTATGGCATCGGTTGGGCAAGCCAATACGCAGAGCCTGCAACCCGTGCACGCATCGCGAATGATCCGAGCTTTTCGGTTTGATTCAACTCGAATCAATGGGCTTGCCATATCGACTTTATACAAATCAATGGCGTCATCGTCGCAAACAATGGTGCATTGATCGCAACCGATACAGAGGCGTTCTTCAACGAAAGCCACGGCGGTTTCCCCACCTTTTGAGGCAGCATGTTGTTCGCCTCGTTGACGGTTCAGTGAACTGCGAATGCGCAAGGCCTCGGCCTCTCTGCGCTTCTTCAGGTCATCCGAGGACGTCATACAAGGGACTCCACGGGGTCATGCCCTTCAAACTTGACGACAGCCATGTTAACCAAAAGATCACCAAAGCAGTAGAACGCACCAACCAACAGTGGGGGGTTCCAAGCGGTCAAACTGGTCCATGGCACCTCAGCAGCCCACATCCAATTGCCAAGTTGAGTGCCGATGATTTCCATGCCAAGCGCCGCCCAAGCCATCGCCGCATAGAGTCGCGGTTGTGGACCATATTTTGTAAACACAAACACCAGGATAAGCAGCACAACAGCGGAAGTATCGCCTCCAGTGTAGGCACCATACGCTACGACGGGGACAAAGGGTACGAGGGAAGGCAGCGCCATTGATGCCTTCATTTTCTCAGCCATCATTCTGCCAAGATCAAAGAGAAAATAGTGTCCAGCAGGAACAAACAGCGGCATTAAGCCACGTTGATACTCATAAATCCCCCAGACTTCACTGAAAAACAACTCCATTGGGGTGGCAAATGCCACAACGGTGATCATTTCGATGCGGATTTTGCGGGTTCCATTTGCATAAATGTAGGCAAATAGGCCCCAACACCACACGTTCACAGGCCATTCAGCAGCAGCACCTGAGAACAAACCGTTGGCACCCGTGGCAGAGAACCACAATCCAACCGAGATGGTGAGGATGTACACCCACGCTCTGTGCATGGTTGAGCCACTCGGCTGTTCCACTTAAGCAGGAACGCCGTTTGTTGTTTCTTCATAGGCAAGCAATTCTTTGCCCATTGCCAACATCGAGAGTTCGGCGACCAAAGCATGCCATCCATGGGCGTGTTCGCCGTATGCTTTGCCAACTTCGTGGATGGATTCAAATCGGGCGCTTGGTGAATTCAAATTATCATTGTCGCCTTTCTTCGGGTTGATTCGGTAAAACCACGACGCGGCTTGGCCGTCAACGAGGTAAACCACGGGTTCAACTGGCGCCCCTTCCGGGGACAGAAGGCTTGTTGGTACCCCTTCTTGAATGAGGAAGTTCTCAACATCAACGCCACCTTTTGCGTACATGAGTCTGTTCATCTTTCGATTGGAGAGGGCTAGGATTTGTTCGCCCTTTGTGACGATCATGATGCCTAAGCCGTAGGTGCCTCGATCGTTTTTGATGAAGGCAACTGGCTGCCTGTCGATGCCGTGAGCATCGTACTTTTCCTTCAATCCTTGTAGGAATTCATCGATCTCTTCTGCCAAACGGATTCGACATGCCTCTTTGTCGAGGCATTTATTTTCGGAAACAAACCATTCAGTCATCAAGTGCCATGAATCAATGCCAAGCATTTCCGCCATTTCATCAACGTAATTTTGCAACTGTTGGTAATGTTCAGACTTTCGCCTTCGGTGCCATCCCATTTCCTTTGGAGGAAACACACTGTTGCCAAGCCCTGGTAGTATTCCTTCGGTCAAGTCGTTGTTGAGCAACGTCAAGCAAGGCAGATCTTCGCCAACCACCAAGCGTTCGACCCCGTCGATGACTTCCACTTCGACCGGCGTGAGTTCAACGGGTCCTGAAATTCCATCGAGCCAGCCTCTGTCGTCAAACACAGGGGAACCTACCGTACAACGATAGCCAGCCATAATCAGCAATTTCTGGATTGTAGCAATGTTTTCCACATAGCCTTTGTTTCTCGTGTGTGCCTCTGGGTAAAGGTGAATCCAACTGCAATTTCCATAGTTGCGTTCGATGTGAGCGTGCATCAAGTCTGAAATTTCAGCCATTTCTTGTTCAGCAATGTTGTTGAATCCAGCCGGAAAGTGGTTGGCGTCAACGACCGCAATTTTCCAACCAGCATCGCGGACATCCACGCTTCCGTAGAATGGAATGGGAACTTCAGCGCGCTTTTCATCCATCCACTTGGAGATTTCATCCCTTTTTGATTCAAGATGTTCGCTCAGGTCGTGCAATGTTGTCATCCAATCACCTCGTCCAACAGTTCCACAGCGCTTGCTGTAGGCTTTGATGCCCCTCGGTCGAGTATATGAATTGCTTCAAATAAACCAATGCCAATCGCTAATTCTGGTTGCCCCTTGAACGCTTTCGAAAGCGTTGGATAGCGTTTCAATACCGCATCACCTCGTGGCTTTAACTCCTCGATGAGGCTGTTGATGAGCGTTGGTGACGTGGCTCGACCGGCGGGTAATTTTGGCCGTCGAACGATTTCGTTTGGCAGCCTTGTCAAATCGGCGGCGGCGCGAAGAGCAGCCTTTTCTTCGAGGGATTCGGGAAGCCGCCAGTCCATTGGAAGAGCGCTGGACGCTTGCCTGTGTGATTGACCCAAAAAAGGAACACGCACTTCGAGGGAATGCGCCATTGAGTGTCGGTCGACGAGCCGCAGTTGGAAATTGCTGAGTTGTCCATGTTCCAATTCGAAGTTCAAAAAAGATTCAAGCGAACCGGTGTGAGCGGAACCTGTGTGATCGTTGGTGTACCATGCATCACCAACTGGCAGTTCACGGCGTTCGATTTGTCGAGCTGCTGGATGGTCCATTGAAGCAAGACGCGAATCGACAAGGGCTGCATGTTCTGCTGGGTTTCGGTAGCGAGGGTAACCTGCATGAAGTTCGTCAGCGCCTTGACCGCACAACCCAACCGTCACTTGTTTGGACATTTTTTCGAACAGCGGTTGGAAAAACAGTACCGTAACATCAAAATCCTCACCGTGCCATGTCAAATCAGGAAGTTTTTGATCGAAAGCATCGGCTTCAAGAATATGCTTGTGGTGTTCTAAATCCAAGGTGGCAGCGACGGTTTCAGCAGCAATCCAATCGGGGTTGTCTTCGCTTTCTGCAACCGTCCAGCATGCCGGAACAGGTTGGCCCGCTCGCTCCGCTGCTTCATGTGCGACGGCTGCAACAAGGGCGGAGTCAAGTCCACCGGACAGCACAATGCCCATCGGAACTTCGCCCATCAGGCGTTGACTGACGCTGTCCACAAATGATTCAAGCAACGTTTCGGATTGAGTTTGAGGGTCCCAGTCGGTAGCGGGGTTGAGCGCTTGGCGCTCTACATCAGCAACACCAACAAGGGCTGGAGCCTCGTTGACAAGGGTCCACACCTCGACCGTTCCCGGTCGAATGTGATGCACATCTTTGAGCAAGGTTGTACCGTCCAACGGGTATTCCCAGGCCAAACGAGCGACAAGAGCCAGTTCGTCAAAAGCGGGAATGTGGCCTTCATGGGCACGCAGTGCCTTCGCTTCGCTCGCAAACATCAAGCTGCCATCAACAACCGTTCGCACCATTGGTTTGATGCCAAGCGGGTCGCGAGCAAGAATCAGTTGACCTGCAGCGGGGTCCCAGAGGCTGAAGGCGTACATGCCATCCAATTGAGCGATCCACTTTGCGTGATCTTTGGGCGTGAGTTGGTGGCGTTTGGAATGATTTTTGGCTTTGCTGTGAAGCGCCAAAATGGCTTCTGAATCTACATTGCTTGTCCATGCATAGGTGGTGTTTTGAGTGCGCAGAAGTGGGTGGTTGTAAATTTCGCCGTTTGCAATGAGCACTTCGCCGTTCGGCCCGAACAGGGGCTGAGCGCCTCCAGCGCGGTCGACAATTGCTAATCGAGTGTGACCAAGTGCGATTCTGTCATCGGACCAAACATCTTGGCCATCAGGTCCACGGTGTATTTGGTAACGATTCATGGCGTGAGCAACATTGATGTCCGGCTTTCCAAACATCCCTGAAATGCCACACATAGGAAAGACTCCTTGGCCCGACCTTCTTCAACCCATTCGGCTTTTTTTCACCAGACGGGGTACTTGACCATGACCACAGCCATGAGGATCATTGCAATTGAAAACCCTACGAAGTACGTGATTTGAGGAGGTTCTGAAGAGTTTGTCTCGTCGCTCATTGAGGTCACCGATTTGTTCCACAGGGCGCCATCATTTGAACATATTGAGCCGAAGTCATGGTCTCATGCCATTAGCAAGAGGAACGGTTCGAGCAGCATAATCACGCCAAGAGGAATCAGTGTCATGGTTGCGTTATCGTCTATGTAGCGCAAACGGGGCCATTCTGCCGCAACACACAGCGGGCCAAAGACCAACGCCAACCAGAGGGGCGTTGCGAAGAAGGACCAGCAGGCAACCCAAATCGCTCCGATAAACAGAGACGAATAAACCACCACGTTTCGGGTGTCGATTCCACGGCGGCGCAATTCGCCCATGAACGGGTCGCCAAGCGAGAGCGAGAGGACGAGTGGCCAGGCATATTCTTCGGTCGGAGCCAGTAAGAACACCATCCCGACACCGAAAGACCCCCATGCAAGAGCAGAGACTTGGTGCGCTTCGTACTCGCGTTGTCCGAAGATGGTGATGCCCAATTTGAGCCGCAATCCTTCGATAATGATTACGAACATGATGATCATCGAGACCAACTGAGCGTTAGAAGTGCCCACTGCGTCAGCAATATCGGTTCCCCACTCAAAGTAAATCCAAGGAAGAGCGCTCATCACAATGTGGATGGCGCGACGGAAGATGTGTCCGTTCATGCCCCCTACGGAAAGTTCGACAGGGTTGGTTAACTCAACTTGGTCAGACATGCTCATTCGCTCCAATGGAACGAATGACATCATCCAGCGTCATTGAACCTGCCGATAATTTTTCGAGCAGAACATCGAGTTGTGGTGCTTCGAGAATTTTCCGCTCATGGTGGGCAAGGAGCCGTTCACGCCATCTTGCCCGTTCAGATCGACCTGAGGCATCAAGAGCAAGCAGCATCGAGGCTGCTTCTTCGATTCCAGTGCCATGAAGGGCAGAGGTAAGCAACACGGGCGGTGGGGTGCCAGCACCCAATTCGTAGGATTCACGCAATTCGCCGGCATGTTGCTCAGCGCCTGGCAAATCGCATTTGTTGACGATGACGGCATCCGCTAACTCGAGGAGCCCTGCTTTTTCTGCTTGAACACCATCGCCTCGTGCTGGGCCTTCGACGACAAGGATTCGATCTGCAATCGCCGCACACCTCACTTCAGCTTGGCCTGCGCCTACTGTTTCAATCACCACGCGGTCCCAGCCAACGGCGAGCAAAAATTGAGTCATGTCAGCGACGATGAGCGGAACGCTACCAGACGCCTTGCGCGTGGCGATGGAGCGAAGGTAGATGTTTTCCTTCAGGTCTTTATCATCAACCACAGTCATGCGAACTCGGTCGCCTAACAAGGCACC
>DUKM01000040.1:17964-23475 GCA_013329255.1 Candidatus Poseidoniaceae archaeon
GCCCGAGCCCAGTGGGTGAGCAAACCGTCAAGCAAACAGGATTTCCCTACACCCGGTGCGCCGGTGATGGCAAGCGATTGCCAATCGTCGCCTGTTGGTTCGACTGGTTCGACGATTTTGAAAACTTCAGCGAGTTCAATGGTGCGGTTCTCCAAGGCACTCAAGGTTCGAGCAAGCGAGCGACGATCGCCCTTTGCTGCGTCTTGAATCAGATCCCGCATGAGAGGTTCACCTCATTGACTCTGGTCCCAGTGCCAATCGGTTCCTTGTCCGACGCCAGCATCGTCCATTGCGTGTGAAGTTTGAATGAATTCGAGGATTTCAGAAGTCGGTGTTCCTGGTCCGAAGATGGCTCGGATTTTACAATCAAACAGCGCTTGTCGGTCGTCTTCTGGAATGATGCCACCACCAAACACAATCACGTCGTTCAGTCCTTCAGTTCGTAGCAATTCACACACCTTGGGGAACAGGTGACCATGAGCACCAGACAAAGAGGACAAGCCAAGGAACCTTGCGTCTTCGTCGCGAACCGTGTCGACGATTTGTTGGGCGCTTCTGCGCAAACCGGTGTAAATCACTTCATGGCCAGCATCTCGAAGGGCTCTTGCGACGACTTTCGCACCACGGTCGTGCCCGTCTAATCCGGGTTTGGCTACAACGACTCGCAGTGGTTCGCCCATGAATCGTGGACGGAACGCTTCCCTATCAACGCACCCCTCGTGTTTGCTCTGAGCCGTTTTGGAGGCTTGTTTTCGCTTGCCAATGCTTTGGTTTGAGAACCCTTGGTTTGACAGGCTATGAGTGACAACGCATAAGGGCGGGTTTTCTGTCCGAGGAGTTGGGAAGCCTATGTCATCGACAGAGCAACGACTCCAAGACTTGCGCAATCGAAAGGCCCGCAGTGAGGCTGGAGGCGGTCAAGCACGAGTGGATGCTCAGCACAATCGCGGCAAAATGACCGCTCGGGAGCGCATGGAAATGCTGCTCGATGATGGCTCCTTCCAAGAGATCGATGCGTTGGTGGAACACCGCTGTCGTGATTTCAACATGGATACAAACGTCATCCCCGGCGACGGTGTCGTGACCGGTCACGGAACCATCAACGGTCGCGAAGTGTTTGCCTTTGCTCAAGATTTCACCGTTTATGGTGGGTCTTTGGGCGAAATGCACGGGCTCAAAATCTGCAAGGTGCTGGATATGGCGCTCAAAACAGGCCGTCCAGTGATTGGAATGAATGATTCAGGCGGTGCCCGAATCCAAGAAGGCGTTGCTTCGCTCGGAAGTTACGCAGAAATTTTCTTCCGCAACGTACGAGCCTCCGGTGTTGTTCCACAAATTTCAGTCATCATGGGACCTTGTGCAGGTGGAGCCGTGTATTCCCCTGCGATCACAGATTTTGTGATTATGGTCGATCAGACCGCTCACATGTTCATCACCGGCCCTGAAGTCATCAAAACAGTCACCAATGAAGTGGTGAGTTTCGAAGACTTGGGTGGTGCCATGACCCACGGGAGCAAATCTGGCGTGTCGCACTTTACCGCTTCAGACGATGAAAGCGCCCTTGCGCTGGCTCGAGAGCTGACCGACCTTCTGCCTCAAAACAACCTTGAGCGCCCCCCAACCAAGAAAACATCAGACCCAATCGATCGCAAGTGCGATGTTCTTGACACGATCATCCCCGATGTTGCAACAAAGCCCTATGACGTGCTCGATGTGATTGCTGAAATTCTGGATGATGGTGGGTTTCTCGAAGTTCAGGCTGATTGGGCGCAAAACATTGTTGTTGGCTTTGGCCATTTAGGTTCCCAAACCGTTGGGGTTGTCGCCAATCAACCAAAGGTACTCGCTGGTTGCCTTGACATCGATGCAAGCGATAAAGCAGCTCGATTTGTCAGGTTCTGTGATGCGTTCAACATTCCTTTGATCACGCTCGAAGACGTACCCGGATTCTTGCCCGGGACCAATCAAGAATGGGGTGGAATCATCCGTCACGGTGCCAAGTTGCTCTACGCCTACGCTGAGGCGACCGTCCCCAAACTCACCGTAATCTTACGAAAGGCCTACGGCGGTGCTTACGACGTGATGTCCTCAAAGCACATCCGTGGCGATTACAACGTGGCTTGGCCAACAGGAGAACTTGCGGTCATGGGTGCGGATGGAGCGGTTGAAATTATTCACAAGCGACGAATTGCTCACGCACGCAACGCTGAACAAGAGCGAGCGCGACTGACTGAGGACTTTAACGAAAAGTTTGCAAATCCGTACAAAGCCGCAGCGCTTGGTTATCTTGATGATGTTATCGAACCAAGCGAAACTCGGCGTCGCCTTGCTCGTGCGCTTGCTATGCTTATGGACAAAGAAGAACTTCGGCCTGCTCGCAAGCACGGAAACATACCACTCTGAGGTGCTTCAATGTCAAAACCAGATCTTGCAACCTTGCGCATGGCTGCCATTGCAGCCGTGTTGGCAGAAGTGATGCAACAGGGCGAAGATGCGGGCCAAGTGGCTCGAAAGCCCGGCCTTGCGTGGTCACAAGATCACCGGCGCATGAACACTGGGCAATCTGGCCTCATGCATCATCGAGCAAGCCGCTCTCCATGGAAGTGAACGTATGTCTGAAACTAGAAAAGTCATTGTAGACGGTGTAGAATTCGAAGTCGCTCTTGAAGGTGAAGGTACTGCATGGACAGCCACGGTTGAGGGGCAATCGTTCTCAATCGAAGTTCCTGATGCTGCTCCAGTTTCCAAGAAGAAACGCTCCGGTGGTGGGAAGAAAAAGAAGTCAGGCACCGTTTCGGCAAATATCCCTGGCAAAGTCGTCACCGTTGAAGTCAACGTAGGCGATGAAGTTGTTGAAGGTCAAGTGATCTTGATTCTTGAGGCAATGAAAATGCAAAATGAAATCCAAGCACCAGTCTCAGGGACCGTTGTTTCCGTTCAGTGCGAAGAAGGTCAAGCCATTGAAGCGAACATCCCTCTTGTCATCATTGAACCCGTTGCCGAACCTGAGGCAGAGTGAACCTTTTTCTTTGCGTAATTCGTTCGTTTGAGCACGACGATGTACGACCATTAAAGAGGTGTCAGCGTTTGTCTTTACCTATGGGCGGAAGTGCAGTGTGTGATTTTCCGGGCTGTGGAGAGGAAGGAACAATCGTCTCTCGTTTGTCGCCAGAAGGATACCTCGTGGCAACGGGGAAAAAAGCCTACTCGTTTCGAGAAGCCTATCGTCGCTTTCACTACTGCTCCAACCATCATGATGAGTTGATGGGCGGCGTGTGGTCCCGGGTGAGAAAGCCTGGTGACAAGCAAGAAGGACACGTGGCACCAACCGCTATCTGACGATTCAAAACCGTCATTTCACTGATAGGATGATAAACGTGGACGCTGTCAGTGTTTTATGAACAACACTCCTGTTCCTGCCCAACGCAAAATCTCAGCCGCTTTGTTGTCGGTTCTGATTGCTTTGATGTCGGTGACTCTAGCAGCCCCAATGGCTTCTGCTGTCGGTCCAAATCAAAACGATCTCGGCTCGTCGATGGACCTCCCTGACAACTCGTCTTCGATTAACAGTTCTCAAGCCATCATGAACATGAACGGGTACGCTCCAACGGCTTCGGGTGCCCTGTACGGCGAATTGGATGTTGGTGACGATGAAGATTGGTTCGCGATGACCCTCAACGCAAACGAAGGCGTGACGCTTCAAATCGCATACAACACCACCTACACGTCTTCAAACGGTTCGACGTACACAAATGATTTTGAATTGTGGATGTATGATTCATCGATGAATATCATTGAGGTTTCAATCAATAACAATCCTGAGGTTGTCTCCACCAACGCTTCCACAGGACCTCATGGTGGTACGGTTTACTTCAAGATCGTCCGGTATGCTGGCTATGGTTTCTACACCCTCGATTTCTGGATGTTCAGCACCTCAACGGGTAACGGGACAGGAGGCAACGGTACTTCACCTCCGACCAACTGTGTTGGAAACGCTACGACAAACCCCGATATTCTTGAACCAAATGACGTCATATCAACAGCGACATCGGCATCAAGCCTCCCTGTGTACTGCACAGGTTTGTCCATTCATTCGACAACCGATCTCGATTATTTTGAAATCGATATGATTTCAGGTGTCACATATTACGTCAATATGTCTCTAAACAACGCCAACGGCGATCTCGACCTACAATGGGAATCCTCGGCTGGAAGTTACTTGACAGGTTCAGGGAGCACCTCGAACGTTGAATCAATGAGTTATTCGGCCCTTTTCAATCAAACCACTTACGTGCGGGCATACGGATGGTCAAGCGCCATCAATACCTATGATATCGAAATCACAACTGATTTGCCAGGTGGTGGCCAATCCTTTGAATCGGTCTATGTGACCCAAGTCAACACCACCAGCGTCAACATCGAGATTGAAGGGCTCACAGCTGGGACCAATTATTCGTACAACTATTCGAGTGTGCAATTCTTTTCCAATGGGTCATCAGCATGGGGATCATCAACGACGGTCAACTTCAACGCCACTGGAACAACGTACACGGCCAACGTCACCTCAGTCATGTCAATGATGGTCGAATCCGAATTTTGTACGGAATCTTACCTCACGGATACAACAGGTAATGTCCTGGATATTGGTTTCGATTGCGTCTACCTCGAAATGCTTGAACTCGACACGCTTTCGTCGACAACCGGCTCGCTTTCAGCAACGAACCTAACGGCGGGCACGGACTACACCTTGTGGTGGCTTGTTTACGATACCGTTGAATTCGACAACAATTACACATCTTCGAATGACATTGAATTGGCGCTTGCAGCCTCGCTGGTTCATGAGGAAACTGAAAACTTCACAAGCACAACCTCATCGGAAACATGGTCTGTAAATTGGACCGGAATCACCACGATGAACCTCCATTCGATGGTTGGTTTCCTTTCGTACAACAACACCGTGGTTAATCTGAGCGCAGACGAGGGGTACATCGGTGTACACTTCTCTGATTTCATTCCTCAATTGCCCTCAATGGTGATTGATGCTTACTCGACAAGCATCACTTCAAGCACCAACGATGTTGATGTCAAAGGCGCAGACCTCGTAACTGGTGATTCATACAAATACCAAGTTCGCGTTGTCGACCAGGCAGGTGCAAGTGTTGCTTCTTCCTCAATGATGAATTTCACGGCAACCGCACAAAACATGAGCATGCCGACCTTCAGTTATTCCACGCCGACAACCTCTGGTGTGTACTGTGCAGAAGTCCTGCTTTACTCAGCCGCAAGCGTCCAACTTGTTGGCGATAGCGCTTGTTTCAACTTGGTCTTTGATGATGACAACGATGGTGTAGCGAACGAATTTGATCTTTGTGCCAACACCACAATCGGGGCTTTCGTTGACCAAGATGGTTGTGAGTTGTCGCAGAAGGATTCTGATGGCGATGGGTACAATGATGCTGTTGATGACTTCCCGTACGATGCGAGTCAGTACTCTGACATGGACGGTGACGG
>DUKM01000040.1:23865-25874 GCA_013329255.1 Candidatus Poseidoniaceae archaeon
GGCGACGGCTACGGCGATAACACAGGTGGCAACGCTTCCGATGCCTTCCCTTACGACCCAACCCAATGGTCTGATGCAGATTATGACGGCTATGGTGACAACGCCACTGGAAACAACGCCGACGAATACCCAATAGATCCAACCCAATGGGAAGATGCTGATGGCGATGGCTACGGTGATAACCCAGCTGGAACCAACGGCGACCAGTTCCCTAACGATGCTTCACAGTGGGCTGACGCAGACGGTGACGGCTACGGCGATAACACCGCTGGAAACCAACCCGATGCCTTCCCAAGCGACGCCACGCAGTGGGAAGATACTGATGGTGACGGATATGGCGACAACGCTGGCGGAAACGACGCTGACGCCTTCCCTGATGATGCAACTCAATGGGCGGACGAAGACGGCGATGGCTTTGGTGACAATCAAGCAGGCAACGACCCCGATGCCTTCCCAATGGACGGAACCCAGTGGATCGACACCGATGGTGACGGCTACGGTGACAACCCAACTGGAACCACCCCTGACATGTTCCCAACCGACGCAAGTCAATGGGCAGATGCTGACAACGATGGCTACGGTGACAACGCCATGGGCACCAACGGTGACCAATGCCTCAACACCCCTCCTGGCCAAGCCGTTGACAGCACAGGTTGCAGTACTTCTCAGAAGGATGGAGACCTCGATGGCGTGATGGACGACCAAGACGCTTGCCCAGAAACACCTGCGGGTGAACAAGTGGACATGTCTGGATGTTCAGGCTCCCAAGAAGACAGCGATAACGACGGGGTCATGGATGCCTTTGATTTGTGCCCAAGCACACCGCTTGGCTCGAGCATTGATGCAGCAGGATGTGCTGACTCTCAATTGGACAGCGATAACGACGGCATCACCAACGATGTTGATGCCTGCCCCATGAGCGCACCAGAAGTTCCAGTTAACGGCCAAGGTTGCGCTGCAGATGAGCGAGACACTGACATGGACGGCGTGATGGATGCAGATGATTTCTGTGCATTGACACCGACTGAAGAAGAAGCCGACTCGACAGGATGTTCGAACTCACAACGCGATGACGACAACGATTCGTTCACCAACGATCTGGATCAATGCCCAAACACTTCGCTTCAATCCACGCCCGATTCCGTTGGTTGCTCACCGGAACAATACGATGATGACAACGACCTCATTGACAACACAATCGATGATTGCGCTGCAACTCCTGCAGGCGAGCAGGTGAATCAAGAAGGCTGCTCAGCGACACAAACCGACCAAGATATGGACGGCATCAAAGATGCTTACGATCTTTGCCGCGATACGGCAGCAGGTCACGGGCCTGACCTTGACGGATGTTCAGAACACCAGAAAGATGACGATGAGGACGGCGTCTTCAACGTCGCAGACAGGTGCAAAGGAACAGATGCCAACCAAACGGTCATCGACGACGAAGGCTGCGCTCTCAATCAAATCGACACCGACGGTGACGGCGTGAACGATGAAGAAGACGACTTTGTCTTCGATGCCAATGAATCACTCGATTCTGATAACGATGGTGTAGCCGATCGATACGATGACGCGCCATTCGACAGCGCCCGAAGCGAAGCATTGGCAGAGGAAGGCGGTGGAGGCGGGTTTGTATACGCTATCATCGTACTTCTCGTCCTTTGTGGCCTCGGCGCTCTTCTTGTCGTCCGACGCAACGACGAAGCTGCTGGAATGGGGTCTGCCTTTGCAGAAGCCAACTATGATGACGCTGCAACAGACCACAACATGGCTGGTGAAACGAAAGCACTCCCCCAAATTGCTGAAACTCAGGAATGGGAAGAAGACGGTGTACACTGGTCGAAGGCTGCTGATGGAACGCTTTCCTACTATGATGCAGGCTCTGAATCTTGGCTTGTTTACGAACAGTGAATAAAGCAAGGTGGCTCATTTGACGAATTCGGTGCAATCCAATGGAACGCAACTCATCATCGGCTTGAACCCGGGGTCACTGCGAGTTTTGTTAGGGG
>DUKM01000040.1:26250-26734 GCA_013329255.1 Candidatus Poseidoniaceae archaeon
TTTGGAATTCAATTTGGTTCGCAGTGCCTCTATCGATTCTTCTCACCTGTGGGCAACAATACCGATTGGATTCCGAGACCGACGAGTTTTCAAAACGGTACCTCTATTTCTCCCGAGCGTCCTCTTGGAAGGTGCTGAACAAGGTGAGTGCCATTACGAGCATCGAGAGGACCAAAGGTGCTGACAGCGATGGAGGCGAGTCATTGAACAGTTGGATCGACTTTTTCTTCAACGATGGGACGGAGTACAAGTGGTCAATGTTGTACGGCCCTTCTGATAAATACGCTTCAGAGATCAACAAGTTCCTAGCATCGTTTGAGAAGGGCACAGACGTCGTTGCTCATGATGCACCCCTCTCAGGTTCCTTTGGTGAAGGTGAGGCTTCGCCCTCGGCCACACCCGATTCGAGTGTTTGGAAACAGCCTCCACCTGCAACGGAGCAAGCGCCAGCAGCAACGCCTTCCACACCTAACATCTGGGACAC
>DUKM01000043.1:0-2211 GCA_013329255.1 Candidatus Poseidoniaceae archaeon
GTATCCATCGATGAAGACAACAACAGCATCATCAAAATTCTCGCAAGGTTCCAATTGACTTGGACCTTCCCTGAGAGCTTTGACACCAACGGGGAGAACCGGATTATTCCAAAGATCCTTGTGACGGACTTACCGTGCAATGAAGGTGAAATCACACCTTGCTTTGAGACCAAAGCAGGGCTTGGCAACGATGCGTGGAGTCTTGATAATGACTTCAGGTTCGATACCATGGACGGTCACATTCGAGCAGTAGAACTTCGAGATGGTACCAACCATTACAATGCAGAATTCAAGGAGACACTCATTGGAGCAGGTCAAGCTTTGCGTGTCAACGGACGGGTGTTGTTTTCGGAAGACGAAACACCTGCTCCTGCCGGGGCTTTCGACGTTGTGTTCGGTGACTACGACCACATTTGGCGTACTTCGACCCGAGATGCGGGAGAATTCAGTCTCGACATTCTAATTCCTTCTGTTCGCTCCGGTCATCTGGATTTGCGATTGGACTTGGATGATTTACCAGGTCTGGCCATGGATGAAACCTCGATTGTTCCCCGAGTGCGCCTTGCTGTGGACAGCACCCGCCCGACCATTGCTGCAATTTCCCTCGATGAAGTCTCCGCAGGCTCACCGCTCTCCATCGGAGAAGCTGGCGACTTGCTTGTGATGTTGGAAACGATCGACGACTACGGCTTTGATCTTCAGGAACCTGCTGTTTTGCACTATCGAGTTCGAGCAGGCGAAGCAGAGATTTCCCGTGGAAGCGTGCCTCTCCCTGATACCACGCCGTTTGGGGAACAATTTTTCTGGACAGGAAACCTTGACCTAACCGATGCAGGGGCCACCGTTTTGCTGCCATCCTACGTGGTCGATGTGTGGGTGTCTGGTTCCGATGAAGCAGGCAATCCTTTCGATACCATGGACAATTCCTTAGCCACTCCAATCGCTTCTTGGCCACTGGCCTTAGTCGGACCTTTGATGGACCTAAGTCACGATGCCTCAACCCTCTCATGGAGCAACCCTTCGCCTATCGAAGGTGCTTCAGTCACCCTTGACGTCTCGGTCTTGAATCAAGGCGGGAAAGGCGATGTGGCCTTTGTCCTGCAGCGAGCCGTCGAAGGCGGCTTCTGGGCTGAAGTCGCTCGAGCGGATGTTGTCGCATCGGCAGGCGGGATCAGCGAGGCTCAGTTGCCTACGCTGGCGGATGTGAATCAAGGTGAAACCGTCGAATACCGTGTGCTCGTCCTCGTGGATGAAGTAGAAATGGATCGTCGTACAGTGGACCCGCTCATCGTGAAAGGTGAAACTGTTCGAGACGGTGATGCTTTGGCTCAACAAGCCGCAGAAAGCACATTCACCATCGTGCTTTACCTGATTGCGATTGTTTCCCTCTCCCTTGCCATGTGGATGCTTGTCATGAATCGCCGCATTCGCAGCGAGGCACTTGAAGACGGCCTAGTGGATGAAACAGCCGCAGTGATGGAAGAATTGAACGCTGGAAAGGCGTTGCCAGCCATTGGCGAACCAACACCAACGCCCTCTCCGAGCGCATCGCCAGCTCCGGTCAATGCACCGGTTGCTGCAGAGCCGGTCAAGGCTTCCATAGCCGTAGAAGGCGAACGTCCACCACCTCCATTGCCCCCGACAGGTTTGCCAGAGGGTTGGACTCAAGATCAATGGAATCACTTCGGTTGGCAATACGTTGAATCAATGATGAAGTGAGGCCTTTTCATGAGCGATGAGTCGAGCGCAGCCGTTGAAGGCATGGTCACGATGCAAGAGCGAGTGGTCAACTTGATCAACCAACTTAGCATGCCTCTCATCGAAGTCAGTCTGGTGGTAGGGCGGCATATTGCTGGGCTTTCTCGCTCCCTCGACACCCACATTGAAGCCACAGGACAAAGTTTCAGCGAGCGAATTACATCCCCTTGGCCAATCGAAGAAGGAACGGCAGGCGACGTCAGCGCAACATTCGATTTGGAAAAGGTGTTCAAAATCATCGACGAAGATCGAATGGACATTCTTTCCACGCTGATTCGGGTAACCCTTGTTGAAATTGAGGCGACGCTCGCAGAGGGTTTGCTCGCCTTACGGCCTTGGGAAGCGTTGTCACGTTCGCAATTGGCTCGTGCACAAGGGCCAGGTCAGTTGTTCTCTCCTTTGGAAATTCCAGAGGACTGGTGAACCATGAGTTTGAAAGACAGGACATGGAGG
>DUKM01000043.1:2584-9997 GCA_013329255.1 Candidatus Poseidoniaceae archaeon
CTCTTGCCAGCCCTCACCGGTTGCATCGGGGCCTCAAATGCGGTGAATGACCTCTTGGAAAACCATGGCATTCCTGGTGGCTTAACGCTGGCTTGCCTTGATGGCGGGACCTACACCAAACTCGTTGTGGAAGTCGATTATGAGGCGGGTTACAAACCAGAAACCAGCAGCACCAACATGCTCGTGGAGCGATTGGAGCAAGTGTGCGACAAACCAAACGGCGTTGAACTCAAATTTGAGGAAACCACCTTCGATCATGAAGGCAGTTGGTCTGCTCAGGATGTCAGAGATGAAGCCTGGGATACGAAGTCGCAAGAGCCAAGGGACGGCTCAGTTCTGACTTGGCAGTTCATTTTCCCATCCAACACTTACTCTGATGATAACGTTCTGGGGGTCGCTGTCGATGCTTCCACAGTTGCCATTTTTGGTGACTCAGTGGACGATGCAGCAGGATTCTTCAACAGACCGTCAGCGGAAGAGGTGGAAAACAGCGTGCTCGTTCACGAAGCGGGCCATTTGCTTGGCCTCGTGAACCTTGTCTACACCTCTCCTGCGAATCATGAAGACAGCGAAAACAAAGGTCACTCCAACAACGAAGACTCTGTCATGTATTGGGCCATTGAATCTCGGTCTGTCGGCACGTTCATCTCCGGAGATTTGCCAACAGAATTTGATCAAGATGATCTTGATGACTTGACCGGACTGGCAAATGGAAGCATCCCTTCAACCGACCAACTTTGGCGATCTTAGGCTTCAGAATCAGTGCCAACTTTCGTTGCGGCAAGCCACGCATCATAGATTGAGTAAAGCCAAAGGCCAATCCACAGCACGAGGGTGAGTGCAAGCGGTATTTGCAACATAAACCAATCAAAACCCTTTCTGTGTTGACGGTTGAAGTGCTGACCTAGGAACAAAAACGGAATCGCTGCAAGCACGGCGGCCACAAGCGGTCGCAGTGTACCCCAAGCCCCAACTCCGAAGGTAATTTGGCGCCAAACTTCCCTCAGGAATCGAACTTCACGGCGGTCTGTCAGTTGAGTTTTTTCAGGGACAGGGGACCACACAACCATATCTTCCACGTCTTTCCCCCCTTCGCTGTGACCTATGCTGCACTCTCATGTTTGTCAAGATGACGCTTAAACAACAGGCATGGAGATGAAAAACCTCCACTTCTACGGGGAACCGTGAAGCGTATCTTGTTGACCGGATTCGAGCCATTCGATGGCGCTTCGGTTAATGTGTCACAGGATGTTGTGAACCTCATGCCATCTGAGTTGGTGTTGGATGACCCTTGGAAGGAGTTGCGTCAAACGCCCTCAAAAAGTGTTCATGTTGAATTGGAACGAACCGTGCTCACCGTCGATGAACAAGGAAGCATGGCCGTCGCTGAACGCCTTCAATCTGGTGAAGTATGGGATGCAATTGTCCACCTTGGCGTCTGTGGTGAATGCACAATCCCCCGTCTTGAAATGAGAGCCCAAGACAGATTGGAAATGCGTATTCCTGATAACAATGGACGTCAAGTGACTTCTTCCCTTCTCTCTGGTGCTGGCGATTTATTCAGCACTGCACCAATCAAAACATGGCTTCAGGATTGGGATGTGGAGGCAGAACTCTCCAACGATGCAGGGTTGTTTTTGTGCAATGAAACTCTGTATCGGACGCTTGAGTCGATGGGCTCTGTTGCCATACCAACTTTGTTTGTCCATTTGCCAAAGCATGAGTCGCATCCAACAAAGCAAAGCTTAGCCCTTGTCAAAGGGGTGCTTGCTCGACTTGTGCATAAGCCAGTGTTGCGAGTTGCTGGTGCGCTCTTCGTTCGTGATCGTCAGTTTCTATTGGCTCGCAGAGCCTCCCATGAACATCATTCTGGCACATGGGAATTTCCCGGGGGCAAATTGGAATCACACGAAACCAAAGTTGAGGCGGTCATTCGAGAAATCAGAGAAGAATTTGGCTGGGAAGTCGAGGCTGATCCATCGGTTGGCACGTGGTTCCACGAACTTGAAACGGCAGTCATTGCCCTTGATGTTCTTGAGTGCAAATTCATCGGCCAAACGCCTTCGTTTGATTTGCAGGAGCGTTGGACCTCTCACGATCGGGTTGAATGGCACACCTCGAAAAGTTGCCAATCACTGGTGTTCACTGGTTCCGACCACAAGGTGGTTGAGTTCTTGGTTTCTCAAGGTTTGATCGATTAGACCCAGGTGTTTGCTTCTCCGTCCTTCGCCATCGCTCGTTCGTCGTTGATGGTTCTCGGAACGCGATCCCTTCCTTTGTGCCAAGTCGCAGCATGGAGCCAATCCAACAAGTTTGGTGAACTTAATTTGACTGTGATTACGCCGCCCAAGGGCACTTCGCCTGGAAGTGGGAACGCTACTTTGGTAGCGAGAGCGGCTTGCCTTGACAGCGAAAATTGAGTCGATTCGCCTTCATGGTTGCGTCCCATGGCGTCAAGCGCCGTGTCGAGGATGCGCTGTGTGTGGAGCATGGCCAGAAAGTGGTCAATTGGCAGGTCTTGTGCAGTCCACACAGCATTGCTGGCTTGTTGAAACGATGGGTGATTTGCATCTTCTGGAAGTGGGAAGGCGGGAAACAGAGCGTGAATGGCGTCAGCGACTTTATTTGGGTCATCAGCCCCTTCGAGGTGCGTTTCGATTAGGATTGAAACTCCCTCATTGATCCCGTTCAATTTGATCAGAGGGTTGTCCATGGGTGCGGCTGAGTGAAGGTTGCACATGAACATGCCTTTCTTGGCAAACCGAAGCGAAGAGGTGAATATCTTTGATTGCAAGCCGAGGCTATGGGGGCGGTTGAATCGATGAACATCACGACGGTCCTTCCTGTGTTGAATGAAGTCAAGTACATTGACGACTGCATCAACTCGCTCATCGAGCAAACCTACCCAGCCCACCAGCACACGGTGTTGGTGATGGATGGTGGTTCCACGGACGGGACAGTTGATCGCATCAAGCAAGCCATAGAACGGTCAAAGAAGGCCGGTGGCCCAACCATAGAATTGCATCACAACCAAGGCAAATTTGTAGCCCAAGGGCGGAACTTAGCCCTGACCTTGCTGCCAGACGACACAACACACATCCTCGAATTGATTGGTCACAGCACGGTTGAGCCGCATCATCTGCAACGCCTTTCTGAAGAATGGCTCACAATTGCTCAAACTGAACCACGGGAACTAGCCGCTTTAGGAAGCCGAGTGTTGCCAAGAAAAGGCCAATTGGAAACGATTGAATCCTGGATTGAGGCAACGCTTGCATCGCCTCTAGGCAGCGGAGGTGGTCAATTCGATGGATTCACCAAAGCCGGGCCTTGTCGAATTCCTGCTTTTGTTCTACACTCTCGACAAGCGCTCACGAGCGTTGATGGATGGGATGAATCGTTTATTTCCAGCCAGGACAGCGACCTTTCAATGCGGCTTTCTGCTGCCGGGTTTGCGCTGTGGCGAACACCGGAAACCACGGTTCATATGACCAAAAGAACGGGTCTCACACGATGGTGGCGAATGGGTCACAGGTACGGGTTTTGGCGAACGAAAACCGTTCTCAAGCACCCACGCCGAATCAGCGTTCGTGAATACTTGCCATGGTTCGGATTCTTGCTCACGCTTGGGTTGTTCTTCTTTGGCCACCCACTGGCCACTGTTCCTTTGGCTGCTTACGGACTTGTCCTTGGTTTCGAAGCCATTCGGATGACCCTTCGATTCAGGCGTATATCCCTCATGATCGGTGTTCCGTTGTGCATGTTCATGTTGCATTCAAGTTTTTCAATCGGTCTCGTTGACGGTCTTTTACGCAAAGGCAGAGCTGCAACAGACCGATGAGTGAGCGAAGCAAGCAACGGCAACATACATGAGTCGAAGTTAGGAGCAAGGGAAGGGAACACGATGGCCAATCAGCGAAGTGCAACATCGAACGGCATCGCCGCTCTTCCCGTTTTGGTCATGGCGCTGATTCACATGACGGTGACTCCTTTGCGCGAAATCTTCCAAGTCGAACCGATGCTGATGTATCTGTGGTACACCGTTGCGGTTGTGATTGCCGTTGTTCTATGGAGAAAAAACTCCGAAGTGAAAGATCATGAATTCCATCGTTCTAAAGTGATGAAGCAAATGAAAAAGGTCTACGAAGCAGAAGAAGCAGGTGTTTGGCAAAGCAACGCCGCCTTGAGTTCCGAACTCTCAGCAGATGCACAACTTCGCCTCAGTGGACAGGTATCCAGCATCGATGGTGAAGCGCCTGAAATGACCCTTGATGAAGACGATAGGGTCGATGTCACCATGTTGATGGATGCAGCGCACATTCAGAAAGCAAACCGACGAGTGAGCGGTACCGAAACATTCGGTGAACAAGGCGTCAACTCAACCATAGGAGCGGTTCGCAAAAAATCACCTATGGATTCACTTTTGGATGCGATTAGCGGCTTGTTTGGCCGCAGTGACGCCGCAGAACAACGGGCCATGCGGAAGCAATCTAGGCTTCACGCTGCAGCCCAAGCGGACCCAGTCACTGCGCAACGTCCAGTCGCCCCAATTCGTGCTACAGGCGCAAGCGGCGATGATTCCACCTTGCAGGTCACATCGATGAGCGATGAAGGTGGCATCGATTCAACCGTTAGTGCAACGGGTGTTTCGCTCGTAGGCTCAACTCAGTCCGAAACCGAAAAAGTATACGCTTGGGACAAACCAGCACAATCCAATCCATCCGACAGCATTGAAGCGATGGCAATGCTTTCTGTACCAGTGACGACAACTACACCCATTGTCCAGCAACCAGTTGTCCAAGGCTTGCGTTGCAAAGGCTGCCAGAGTTCAGTGACAGCAGGTGAGCGGTTTTGCCCCAACTGCGGCCTTGACGTTTGACCTCCCCTTAGAGGTGAAGTTGAAAGAGGTCCTCCGACAGGGCTTGGTATTGGGTGATGGTGATGTCTGACAAGCGTGACTATTACGAGGTGCTTGGAGTCGAGAAATCCGCCAGCGACGGGGATTTGAAAAACGCCTTCCGAAGCCTTGCTCGAAAGTACCACCCCGACCGAAGCACGGAAGAGAATGCTGAGGACAAGTTCAAGGAAATTCAAGAAGCCTATGCAGTTCTTTCAGACGGCGAAAAACGAGCACAATACGATCGATTCGGCCACAACGGCCCCTCCGGTTCTCCATTCGGTGGCTTTGGTGGTGGATTCAATGTCAACTTTGAAGATATTCTTGGTGGCGATTTCTTTTCCAATATTTTCGGCGGAGGCGGCGGAGGTGGCGGAGGTCGGTCAGGTCGGCGCCGAGGCAGTGACATCCGTATCCTCCATACTGTATCGCTCAAGGACATCTATTCCGGAAGTTCCGAGGAAATCGAATTGGATCTCCCTGCCTCTTGCGAAGAGTGCGATGGTACAGGAGCAGAAGGTGGGCGCACTGAATCATGTTCCGACTGCAATGGACAAGGGCGAGTCCGCATGCGTCAACAAGTTGGCCCCTTCGTCCAAGATGTGGTGCGAGAATGCCCAACCTGCCAAGGTGCTGGTCAAACATCGGCTGTTTCTTGCTCGCCTTGCGATGGAACGGGCCAATCCATGAAGTCCTCAACCCTTCGATTCTCCATTCCTGCTGGTGCTGAAGAAGGCACTCGGCTTCGAATGCGGGGGCGAGGTCAGCCTGCACCACAAGGAAAGGGGCAACAAGGCGACCTGTTCATTGAGATCGAAGTTGAATCACATGCTTGGTTTGAGCGCTCAGGTCCAGATTTGATCATGTCCTTACCGCTCGGCTACGCTGATTTAGTGCTTGGAACTACGGTGACGCTTGAACATCTTGATGGAAAAAACCTCACAATCAAAATCCCGGCGGGAACCAATTCTGGTGAAACGCTGGAAATAAGGAAACGTGGTTTACCTGGGCGTCGCTCCGGCGGTCGAGGCGATGTGATTGTACTGGTGAAACTTCACATGCCAAAGAAAATTGACAAGAAATCCAAAAAGGCGTTGCAAGGACTTCAACCTGTTCTCGCCCCAAAAGACCTCATTGAACGCATCAAGCAGGACGCCAACGAACGTAGGGCTTGATCACTCTTCTTCTTTGTCAGTCATTGGAATGGTTTGCGGCATTCGGGCCGCAGTAGGCTCTCCATTGCATCGTCCGTTGAGTTCCACATCCACGTGGTCAGCAGAACCCTTCAATTCCAGCGTCAAGAACGTGAGGTTACCACCTCTCATTGTATCGACAAAGACTTCTTCCCCACGGTAGAGGAATTTTGGTTCCACATTGACAACTTCCCAAGCCTCGCCTTCAGGTGCATCAAATCGCAACGCCGCTAATTCCCATTGGCCCTCAATCACATGAATTCCAACCATCAAAGGAAGCGTTCCTTCCGACTTAGCAAGCCTTTGGTCTAACTTCCAAACCGCCATGCTGATGCCTTCGGTTCGATGCTCTGCATCTGTTGGCCCCCAAGTAGCGCATGCTGTCGCCCAATCGAGTTGAGCGATGGCTTGCAATGATTTATCCAAAGATTTACGAAGCATTAAGGGGGCCTTTTCCCCACTGTCCATCTGCGATTGGTACCATTGAAGTTGCTCAGTTTTTTCTGACATTTCACGAGCTAACTTTCGGTTTGAAGCAAAGGAGATTGCAAAATAGGCGCATGGGGCTAAAAACAACAATCCCATGAACCAACGGGCCACTTCACCCCACATCACTGTGGATTCGTCGGGTGGGAAATAGGGCTCTGTCCCTTCCTTGATCATGGTGTAATCCGACGTAATGACGTACTTGATTGGAGCGATTTGATCGCCCCTCGTATGGTTGGTCGCGTTCTCTACATCCACATGTGATACCCTGACGAAATGCGTACCCCTTGACAGTTCAAGGGCGGATTGAACCTTCCCGTTGACCTGGCTGACAAGCCTGAAATCGATGACTTCCCATGTCTCTTGATCGAGCTCCCACATCTCCAATTGAATCTTGTCTAAATCCTCACTCACGATTTTTACTTGAAGCAAGTGAACAGATCCTTCGAACCCGTCAATTTCGATTTTGTAAACGTCAGCGGTGTCGTGGATCGCAAGGGTAAGTTCGCCGTCAACCGATTCAGATGGTGCCTGCAGTAAGGGCCAAGATGTGTTGTCAAGGGACTTTCCAGAGGGGCGAAACGAAGGGGCTTCAAGATTTGAATTAATGTCGTCAAACGGCATTTTTGCTAACTCGAATGCGAAGCGTTCACCTTCTACTTGCAGTCGATAAGCTGATGCATTTGGGTAGGGGTAGATGGAGGTTGATTCGCCAACGGAGAGTTCAAGCCCAACGGTTGAAAGCCATTGGCCTGAAACCAACTGCTCCACCTGCCCAGATGCGTTTCGGTGTAAGGTATCGATGATCAAGGCCTCCGTTTCTGTGGTTTCAATCACCAT
>DUKM01000043.1:10372-20006 GCA_013329255.1 Candidatus Poseidoniaceae archaeon
TCTTGACTGGATGTGTGGAGCGTCTTTTTGAGGCTGTAAGCTGTGTTGGGGGTATCTGAAGAAATTTTCAACATCATCCTTCCTTCCTCCTCGGCGTTCCAATAGAGTGACTCCGGCTGCTGGTTCACTTGGAGGGGGCCGCTTTGGACGAGGTTTTGCGTCAGCAAGGTTTCGAGGTTTGTCTGCATGTAGACTTCTACGAGAAGGTCCGAGGTTGCATGAAGCAGTTGCAATTCAACTGTGGTGCCAGCATCCACCGGCACAGAAATGTATTCCGCTTGCCCTTGATCCAGCACACCGAGTAAGAATTCTCCAGCACTAAACTCGGTCGAAGGAATGGAATCCAAGCCTTTGGACAAGTCGATGCATGGATTGATTTGATCGCACATCCACGATGCTGCTGCTTCCATTGATTCCCCCGGGCTTGGTCGCACCGTCGGCTGTTGTTCATCGATGGTTTCAATCAAAGAATAAGACACAAATTCTTGAACCGGAGATACGATGCTGAGTCGGGCCGTACCATCCGTTGTGGCTTGAAGGTTCAGCGTTGATGTCACGTCGTTCTCAACACCATCCAATTCCAGAGAAACAGTGCACTGGCCGCAATCAACGGCCAGACTTGACCATTCGCCTTGGCGGTGCGTCCAGGTTCGTTCATAGGTTTGGTCTGGAACTGTTAATACCCCAATCACTCTTCCATCGCGAACGGTTTCTTCCGATGCTCGACCTGCTGAATTCTCTGCTGCACTAACGGGCACCATAAGGAACATCCCGGCCATCACGAAGACCATAAAAACAGCCGTAAACCGTGGTTTTGAGCCGTCCATGAAGACCGCTGTTGGACACCCTCTTTCAAGGTAGGCCACGAATTGCTTCCAATCTTTCAAGAAGCATAGGCCGCAGGCCAGCACATGGAGGAGGGCTTAGGCCGGAGCGTTGTTGCTCGTCATCGCTTCGCACGCATGTGGGCATTGGGCGATCGCAAGAACCCCGTTGCTCACACCCCTGCGCTTGTGCTGCTCGATGGTGACGTCGATGTTGATGCAGTTCTCGCACCCTTCCGTTCCACCAGCACAACAGACATTCCTTCGAAGTTGTCCCTGACGAGTCGCTTGCCGCTTTCGCCTCCTAACTTCGAGTCACCTTCCCCTTCGTGGCAAGTTTCAGTCGGTCACGTGTTGCCACCTTCACTCGACGAGGCAGATGCTGGTGAAGCAGCCGAAACGGCCCAACTCCTCCCCGTTTCTTGGCAACGCCTGAACCATGATGAAGCCCTGATGGACCCTTCGCTCCTTCCCGATGTGGTCGTTTTGGTTGATGCCCTCCAATTGGCAGGCCAGCCCGGAAAACTTGTTGAAGCCATCACCGTGCTCAAGCGACGGTTCCCAGGGGCTCTTCTTTGGACGCCCGGGCTTGGTGGACCCGACAACGTCGCCCTTCTCACATGGTTTGGTGTTGATCTTTTCGATCTGTCGAGAAGCCGCCAAGCAAACGCAGCAGGTGTGGTGTTAACAGGACAAGGCCCACGGTATTGCGTGCCTTCAATGGGTGAAACTCCATCCATGGAACAACAGGTCGAACACTGGTCAACGGCCATAGCTGAGGTCCGCGCCGCGTTGGCGACGGATCAGATGCGGGCGCTCGTTGACCGGCAATCCCTCAACAGCGCTCGTTCAGTTGAACACCTTCGGCGCCACGATGCGTTGTGTACAACAGTTCCCGGTTTGCTGACCTCACATGTGGCTCGAACTCATGGATTCCCATGCCACAGCGCCTCCATACAGAGCGATCCACTCATCGCTGACTGGGAGTCCTTCATCAGCACCGCATACCTTGCCCCCACAGGGTTGGACACAATCCTCATCCTTCTGCCGTGTTCAGCTCGAAAACCCTACCGTCTGTCCAAATCCCATGGTCGATTTATTCGAGCCATCGGAACGAGTGCCTGCCACGAAGTCATGGTGACATCCCCGCTTGGCTTGGTGCCAAGAGATCTTGAAGAAGTCTGGCCAGCGGCTCACTATGACCTTCCTGTAACCGGGGAATGGACTGGTGATGAAGAAGGTCGAATCAAGCGAATGTTTGAACGTTTTGTCAATCGACACGCCTACAAGCGCATCATCAACCATTCAGGCATGGAACTCACTCACGAATCTATTCCGATTGTTGACACGCGTCAAGGGGCCAGCGCCGGCAATCATGATGCTCTTGAACGGCTCAGTGAAGCGGTCCGAGACGCTGTCGATGAGTTCAGCGCTCGTGGCCGAAAGAACGAACGAATGCTCCTTGATACATACTCGAGCGTTGCTCGAAAGAACATGAACAACGATGCCTGGGTTCAACCGCTCAAAGTGAGAGGGAAACCACCGCGCTATCGGTTGGAAAAAGATGGGAAGCAGGTCGCACTCTGGTCGATTGATAGAGGCGGTTTTTCGCTTTCTAAATCGGTCGTAAGGGATTTGGCTGCTACGAATGCACTGCCGATTGTTCATTTACGATCTGATGTGGTTTGGAAAGGCGATATTTTTGGAACGATTGTGGAAACCTTCGATGAAGGCATTCGTTGCGGTGCAGACCTCCTCGTGTATCAGAACGGGGAAGTCGTTGGTCTGGCCCGTGCTCACGCTCCCGGCTGGGAGTGGCCGGCGACGCCGGGGCGCTTGGCGAAGTCGCATCAACGCCTCTGATTTTTGTTGCTTCGGCTCCTCAGTCAACCGTTTGACCGTCCCTCCCTGCGAGGATATCATGCGGAGCGATTAAGAAGGGGTGACAAGTCGCCGTTTTCCTTGGAGATGTCCTTATGGCACGTATGTACAAGTCACGGAAAGGAAAGAGCGGTTCCAGCCGACCACATGTGAGCGAAGCACCAGAGTGGTCAAACACTGATGCAAAAGCCGTCACCGAACTCATTCTCGACCTCGGAAGGGCAGGCAGTTCAACCGCAGATATTGGAACTATTCTTCGCGACCAACACGCAGTCCCTGACGTTCGACTCGTCCTCGGAAAGCGCATCGGCGCCGTTCTTTTGGAAAACAACATTGGTGGAACCTACCCTGAAGACATGATGAACCTCATGCGCAAAGCAGTCGGCATCATCAACCACGTCGGCAGCGGCAACCACAAGGATCTTCACAACAAGCGATCCCTCGAAATCACAGAAGCAAAGATTCGCCGATTGGCGAACTACTACAAGGGCGAAGGTCGCTTGCCATCCGATTGGCGATACAAGCGAGAAGAACTCCGACTCATGGTCGAGTGATGCACAACCCGTCCCTCGCGACAGGCTGATGAACATCGACCGACACCACACAAGCGGTGCCGAAGATGAATGACTTGCTAGCATCCGCACCGTTCGCAGACATTCAACCCAGAATTGAATCGATTTGTAATCACATCCGAACCGCTTCAATGGTTCATATTCACGCCCCTGCAGATGCCGTGGGTGTTCTCAGCCTATCGTTCATTGAAGCAGCCTGCCTCGATTTGGGTGTGCCGTATGCTCGTCGTTTCATGCCCCCTCACCGAACCCTACCTCGAGATGAGGTGATTCACCCTCAGCACATCGAGGATGGTTGCCTCTTGTTCCTCGACCCCTTTGAGGACACATGGGCGCTTGACGACCTGAAAGAGAAACCATATCATCACCTCACGCCTGTTGCCGTTTCCGTGCGCCTAGGATCTTCCAAAAGCGAACGGCATGGTGCTTTGGATGTCGTGGCGCAATGCGCGGCCATCGCCTCTGCCCTTGCTCCAAACGGAGCCAGGGTGCGTCGCTTGCGACCTTTTGCCGGAACGGGCTTGTGGTTGAGGGAAGCTCTTGACACCACCTTTGATCCAGTTCATACTTCCATTCGGGATGTGTTGAGCGATGAAGGTTCCATTCGTGTTGTGGCGCTTCCTGACGTTCCATCGCCTTCCAATGAAATGATTCCTAACCTCTCGGCTAGGATGCTGACTCGATTGACAAAGGCTTGGCCTAAAATGGATGTTGAGGCGCGTACCCAAGCGCTTTCTGAATTGGTATTACCATGCCTCAACGATCCTAAACTTTCCACCCCCCGCATTGAGGAGTTAATTTGGCACCGCTTGCTCATAGGGTCACACCCAGTTGATGTGGTGAGTCAAGTGCACCAGACAATGAATGGGTGGCCAGATGGGAGCGATGAGTCGAAAATCCATGCCTCAAAATTAGCAGATTTCTTCATTGTTCACGGGTCTTTGATCGCCTCACCTTCATCGACGGATTGAAACCTCATCGCCCCTAGGGCTGGATATGGCCATAGAACGACTTCTAACGGGGAGCATTCGCAACCAAGTTCAAGAATTGATGTCGACAGAGGACCTTGTCATCGAAGCATTCAGGGATTTAGTGAAGGATGAACTCAAGTCTCACATTCGAACTAAGGTTGAGGAAGACCCAGAACTGAAGGCTGAAATTAAAGAAGCGGTCGCTTACTATTTCCATACCAAGGCGCGAACGATCTACGCAGAGTTGAAAGCAACCAGAGCAGCGACAAGGCTTGGCCTTCGCTTGCTTCCGGACGACCTTCAAGGTGAAGTCGGTGAGGCTGTTGTCTCCTTGTTTGAAAAGGAACTTGGCGCCCTCTTGGAAAAGGCACTTTGACCAATTTCCCTCACGAACCATCGTGTATGTTATGAGCCATGTCCGTTTGGTGTTTCTTAGGTGAGGACTATGTTTTGGCGTCCATTTCTTTTTGCCTCAATTTTTCTTCTCGCCTTGCTCGCACCCATGAACACCCTGTTCATCGGTACGGTTGAAGCTGAAGACACCGTTGTTTGCTGCGATTCAGTCGGCGTTTCTTTGCACCTCATTGGCTCAGACAGCAGCGGAACCCTTTCGCCGTTCATTCAAGATCTCGGCGAAACCACCATGACAAAATCCATCGCCACCGCCGTTTCCTCCGAAGAAACAGTGGGCACATGGTCGCTCCCCGAAGTTTGGCCTGGGCGGGTGCCTGCCTCCACGTGGAGCTTGAGTATGGCGTATGAAGTCAGCAACGCAGCGGGAGCGCAAGTCAACGCTACAGCATCCCTTCAAATTGGCTCTCAGACGTTCTCAGCAGCAACCCCTGCTGACAACTCCTTTTTGGCTCAAGGCACCGGGACCTTGACCTTCGATATTGAGGTCGAAGCAACTTCAATCACATCCTCCAGCAATGTTGTGTTGACAATCACCGCCCAAACCGTAGTGTTTAGCTTGCCTGCTGGCGATGCTAAACTCGAATTCCAATGGGGCAGCGAAGAGAGCGATTCCGTGATGGAAGGCGAGATGCCTCTTGTGTCACTCACGCTCTTAGAACCCGAAATCGACGGCTCCGAAGTTTACTTCTCTATTGTCATCGAGTCCTATTGGGGCACCAAGATTTTGTCCAATTCTGAATCGCTCAACATGCGCGTCAACGGCGTCTTAGTCAGCGGCGACCCGATTGAAACATCGCAGGGTGATGGAGTCCGAATTACTTGGACTTGGCTCGAAGCGGCGGGTGGTGAGGAATCGGTTGAAGCACAAGTTGAACTCGTGCTTCAGGCTGGTAGCAGTACCCTATCGGGGAGTGCAACCTTCGCGATTGAAACCTTCGACTCCAACTCTGGAACTGGCACCTACTACCCACCCGATGAACCACTGCAAACCAACGGGGACGGGAGTCCGATTGAGGTGGTTGGGACCTTTGACATCAAAAACAAAGAACAATCCGTTCTTCTCACAAGAGAAACGAGCATCACCATTGGTGGAGAAATGGCCTTTTGGATGCGCTGGGGCCTTGACCATATTGGAGACGATGTGACTGACCTCACGCCGGCATTGAAAAGTTTCCAGGAAGGATCTGTTACCGAAGAGGAACGTTTCAGTCGTTCCATCGAACCAAATGAAATCAATGAATTTGAGCGTCAAATGTTGACTGGCGCATCCACTTCGTCCGGCCTTTGCTCTTACTTCCTCAGCGTTGGCCTGGGTATTGATGGGGAAGAGTTGCTCGGGAGTTTCAGAAACTTCGAGACCATCTCCATCGACCTTGACTTGAACGGTGAGCAGGACGTTGTGAACCACCCCGTCACCCTGATCTTCCAAACATCTGAATTCCTAGAACAGAACAAACAGTTGCCATTCCTTCGCAACTTCGTCATCGTTCAGCCTGCTGCGCTTTGGTCTGACATCACCCTGACCCTAGAGGGGACTTCCACTGGGTTCTCTGCTTTTGTTGATGCCAAGATCTTGGAGTCGGACGAAGTAAGCATATCACACTCACGGTACCCGTGGGGTGAAAGCATCACCATCACAGCCACCGATATGCAACAGGATGAAGATTTCACATTTAGTTTCGTTCCGACCAGCACACCCTTGTACGCACCGCTCCCGATTTTGATCGGTGTTGGCATCAGCATGTTCGTTGGCCTCATCGTTGCTCTTCGAATGACACGAACCAGAGCCCGCAAGGCTCTGTTGTTGGAGATGGTGCTCATTCCACTCGTTGCCCTTATCCACTTCCTTGCCTATCCACCGATTTTCGTCGGTGGTGCTGTTGCATTCACCATCGTGTTGTGGTGGATCACCGCTGCAGCGAGTCCAAGGATACGCGCTTCAGAGCAAGCATTGGCGCTCCTGAACACCCCGAGTATTCCTTGCCCTGCTTGTTCAACCAATAACGCAGTCATCAGCGAGGAGCGTCCGCTCCGCTTTGCTTGCGCTGGTTGTTCTCGTGTGATCAAACTCGTTGCATGAATCACATACCAAGTGACTTCATGGTGCTTACTAGATTTGACGCTTCCTGGTAATCACTTGGTGAGAAGTATCCACAGAACTCATCGTTTTCATCGACGGCTACAACGGCTTGCGGCGAGCGCTTTTTGATTTCAGAAAGAACATGCTTGAGTTTGTCGGTTTGGTGCACTTGTAAGAAATCCATTTCCATCCATTCAGCGCACTTTGCTTCGCTCGAATCGGCTGATTCAGCCATTGCTTTCAGAAATTGATTGTGTCCTAAAACACCCTTGACGTTGTTTTTATCATTGAGCACGACCACTATGCCTCCAGGGATGCTGAGCATCCTTCGAGCACCTTCTTGAAGCGTGTCTTGGACGCCAATTGTAATGTGTTCATCATCCAAATCCAAGTCTGCCACGGTCTTTGCCATGTTCTTCTTGAGGACAGATGCCCCCTATGAGTTTTCCTTCACCGGCATCAAGCGTGGCTAAACAGAATTGTTGTAGCGTCCAACACTCGTCCATAACCAATACGTTCGAGTTGCACCATCGTTCCTTCAGGGTAGTTGTGGTGCTCCATCTGTCCGTTGAACTCAAGAAGTTCTCCGTCCTTGGCCACAATCAATTTTCCATCTTTGCTCTGGGTGTTGGTGAGCCAATGAACAATCGGGCGCTGGTCTTGACGCTCGATTGATTCTACAGTTGCAATTGCGCCTTCGATGGCTACATCAGCGAAGCCTTTCAGGCGTAGATTTCCTTTTGTGACGTCTTCTTGTTCAATCCAAATGGTCTTCCCGTTCAACTCAAAGACGCGCTGGCCCATGTTTGGATGATTCGGGTGCACATCCACTTCAACCCGTTCTGGATGCTCACCATGCAGCTCAAACGACTGTGGGGAACGAATAAACGAAAGGCGAGGGGCTTCGTCATCAATTTGCTTTGTGTTGTGTGAGAAAAGGGCAGATAGAGGGACTGAAATATCCTTTTGAGTCACGCCAAGTTCAATCCAAAACGCTCGCAGTGCTTCAGCGGTGATCCCCCTACGGGTGAGGGCGGAGAGGGTTGGCAAGCGTGGGTCATCCCAGCCGGTGAACATCCCTGCTTCGATGTCCCTTCGCATTTGTGAGGTGGAAAATCCTCCCCATTCATGGACTTTAACCCGGCCCCAGTACATGGTTTCAGGGTAAGTCCATCCAAAGTGCTGGTAGAGCAGTGTTTGCTTGCGAGTTGAATCCATCAGGTCCTTGCCTCGGATGATATGTGTGACGCCTTGCAGGTGATCTTCGACTGCACTTTGGAAATCAAGTAAAGGCCAAACTCGATACTTCGACGCAATGCTCGGTCGTGGGTGAGGGTGGTTTTCTGTGTCTTGCATGCGCAAAGCCGGCCAATCCCGCAAGGCAGGATTCTTTAGCGTCATGTCGGTTTTGACCCGCACAACAGCGTCACCGGGCTTGAAGGTACCATCCAGCATTTTGTTCCACAATTCAATGTTGAGCGTCGAGGAATTTGGCCTGCAAGGGCATTCGTTCTTTTCGACACGGAACACTTTGAAGGCCTCACCAGAACACTGGCACACATAACCAAAGCCTGCATTGAGCATCAGTTCTGCATGCTCGTAGTAGTGTGGGATTTGGTCGCTTGCGATTACGACACGGTGTGGCGCAAAGCCCAACAAGGCAGCTGCCTCGTCCTCAATCTCTTGGTAAGCATGGGGCAGTGGGGGTTTGACAACCGTATCTGTATCGTCAAATCGCAGAATGAGTTCGCCGTCCCACTCTTTTGCGTATTCACCGTTGATCACGATGCCACGTGCGTGTCCAAAACTCATCGGACCGTTTGGGTTTGGTGCAAAGCGTAAGACCACTTTGCCTTTTTCTGCATTTTTGAGTTCAGGTAAACCAACCCGTCGTTCCTGCTTTTCTCTCTTTTCCAAGAGGTGAGGTGCTTCTACTTCGAGGATGGCCCGAAGTGCATCAAGTCCTTCACTGGTGGCCATTGCATTTGCTTCGGCAACGGCCTTGGCAATCAATGGAGAAATGATTTTTCCATGTGGTCTTAAATCGGCACGCGAACCCATCAACCGCCCAATCACTGAACCTGGCGCTGCTTTGCCCTCGTATTCGATTGCGTTTTGCAATGCGAGGTGACGGAACGCAGCAATTGTTGCTTCATCGGGTGACCATGTCATGGGACTCATTTGTGCCTGTGGCCTTTCCTTCATCAATTGCTTGGCTTGGTTGAATGGTTTTCAATCAAAAAGCGTGCGTTGGTTTTTTTCATTCCAAGAACGGGTGGGGGCTGGTTCACCGTGCAGTTCTTTCCAAGCACGGTGCACGGTTTTCCAAGACCAGCGGAGCGATTCATGCGGATGCTTGCCTTCAAGCAATTTTGGCAAAGCGGCGCGGGTGTTGGGATCTGAAGGGTATCCTGAACCAATACCAAACCCGAGTTCTTGAGTCAGTTCCATAATGGCTTCATCTCGTTTGACTTTGGCCAAAATGCTCGCCATGCCCACAATAACGTGATTTGTGTCAGCCTTGTGTTCTGATGCCATTGAACTCATGGCCCATGGCCATTGTGAAAGCCTTGCTGCTATTCGGTCGGTGAAACGCTGAGCGTTGACATCACATGCATCATTCAAGATGTGAACGCCCTCTTTGACCATCGACTTGAACGGGTTGAGGGCTTCAGCAAACAACTCCACCTCCAGCAAATTAAGCCCGTTGTTGTTGACTGCTGCATCGATTCGAGGCGGCGGGCATACCACGAGTTGGTGCAACCAACCGCGCTGACTTGCTTGCTCATGAAACCAGGTCGCCATAGCCACGCGTTTGGCATGCGTGAGGTCCTTTGAGTCGCGTATTCCCTGTTTGATGAGCATGGTCACATCGCTTTCAGGAATCGCCAC
>DUKM01000043.1:20389-34400 GCA_013329255.1 Candidatus Poseidoniaceae archaeon
TTTCACACATCCAATTCGTCCAAATCGATCATTGATGGTGCCTCCGGCAAAGGCACAGAGGGTGAGTGGACTTGTTGGGGTGTTGGGTTCAAGATTTCTTTTGGATCGTGACGCACAGTCATGTTTGGTGCAACACTGACGTCAGGTAACACCGTTTTGTCACTCACTTGTTGTGCCACATTTCCCGATGCAATATCGGACAGCAGGTCATTTGCGATCCCAATGGTCCGTTGATTGTCCTGTGCATCCAGTGCACGGGCAGCAGCACCATGAACTTCAGAACTCACTGGTTGAGTTGCTTGAGTCGGTGCACCTGCTCGATTTGTGAAGGCTTCTTGGAAGTGTTCAGGAGAAACAGACAACGCCGCTGGTTCGGCTATTGGTGCCTTGCGCTCACTGAACTTTTGCATCCAATCTTGGGCTTGTTCCTTTTCTTTCGGAGCGCTCATTTCGTTGAACAATGCCTGTTGAGTGTTCCTTTCTTTTCGGGCTAAAACTGCTTTTTGAACGATGATGACAGAGACAAGCAAAGAGAGAATGACCCAAATCCAAGCACTCAGAATTCCAACCGTTGCACCCATGATTGCACTCACATCAAACCAACCACCATCTTCCTCACCGGGCTGCCAAGCCATGCCAAGGTAATCACCTGTGCAAGTGATGACAAAGGGTTCGTCCGGCGCAAACTGAGAACGAACGGTGGTGTTCACATACACGGTTCCGTTGCTTTTCTGATCTTTAGGCATGTCAACCCAAGCCTCAATTGTGAAGTTGAAGCCAATTGGAATATCTGTGATTTCATACGATCGGGGATTCTCAATCCCTTCTTCATAAACTGCGACGAATGGGGGAATGAATGACAGCGGGGTTGAATGGGAAGATTGGAGTTGGACCAACAACCCATCGACAGCATTGCCTTCATTGCGGGCGGTCATGGAGATGTAAAGACGGCCGCTGGCATCCACCTCTTCGACGATGTCTTCAAACACCCATAGAATGACAGGGGCTATTTTTGTGGGAATGCGAACCTCACTCAGCGTTGACTGTTGACCTCCAAGCCTGACTGCAACCGTTACATCACCGGTCGTGAACGCGAGTGCATCAGGGCTGGCGGTGAGCGAAACAGCCTCTAAAACAATTGATTCGTATGGATTCAAGCTCACGCTTTCTGTGGTGATTACCGCTGAAACATCAGCAGGCGAACCCAACAAGTCGAGGGTAAATGTGTCCCTTGCATTCCCTGTGTTCTCAATGAAAATGGAGGCACTGCATGTTCCATTTGGAAGCAATGATTGACATTCATCGGTCCTCAATTGAACTGTTGCGTTGCGTTTCCATTCAATTGTCGCACTGACATCGATTGTTCTCACCCGTTCGGCGGCTCCTTCAGCAAAAACCCTCAAACGTACATCAATTTCTCCAGAGTAATCTCCGGGGGCCTGAAAACCAACTTCAATCGTTCGTGTTTCGTTTGGTGCAAGTTGAAGCCCCTCAAGGCCATTGAACAAGGCCATTGTCCAGCCGTTTCGAGCGATTCGGTCTTGCAATGGTTGGCCTGCAATTGGTTGACCGTCACCATCGATTGCTTGGAGGGTAATGTTGAGTCTGTTGTCTGTGTTTCCAACATTACGTACATCAATTTCGATTCGCCCGTTTGCTCCAGGGTCGAGCACTAAATCGGGACCTTTTAGATCAATGGAGGCGTTTCGATAGGCCCCTAAAATAAGATCAAATGACCATTGTGAAATTGCATTATCTACGCTCGATACCGCTTTGAGCTGGAATCGAGGACCCGTGCCGGCAAGAGGGCTTCCATCTGCGATTTGCGGGACATCGACCCACACATAAACGTAGGACAGTTGGCCTGGTTGCAGGGTTTCGAACGCATTCACATCGTCTGAATTGTTCATGTTCCAACCCCAATTCCATCCACTTTGTGTGTAGAGGTTGAAGGTCACATCATCGGGATACGATCCGTTGTTGGTGATGTTGACTGCGACCGATGTTCTCGTTCCAGCATCGCTGATGAACGAAGAGATGCCTTGGACGCCGAAATCTAATCGGGAGTAGGGAGCAATGATGACACTGAGGTTGGCTTGAATTGAGGTGGTTTCTCCGTCAATTGCAAGCAGCAAGGGGAAGCTCACGGCCCCATAGGTCGCCGTAGCGCTTGCGCTCAGGTTAAACTTCAGTGCCTTCAAGAAACCAGCCTCAAGCGTGTGCGTTAGCGGTAATCCCGATACACTCAAATCGGTTGGAATGCTTGTGGCATTGATGGTAAACGTTGCATCCTCGGAGCCAGTGTTGTGAAGCGTGAAAGGCACTTCGACCAATTCATTTCGATGGACAACCGTTTCCGTGAGTCCCAGCAATGCTCCATCTGTGCCCCTTGCGGCAACGCCTTCCGCCTGAGTGAACGTGCTTGCCATCGGTGTGAGGCCGTGGAGCAATACCATCAGGAAGATGAGACCCCAGCGCATACTTCGTCCACACCGTGACCCATTTCAAAGTGACGCCACCAATGTGTCGCTGCTTGAGCGCATTGTTCATCAATAGGGGCTAATTGGGCCACCTATGGCACCAATTTGGCCCTTTGGAAAAAAGAAGCAAATGGAGGTTTTGGATGAAGAAGCGCCGAGCCCTATTGTGTATCGTAAAACCGATGACACAGGAGAACAAGCAGCGCAAACAGAACAGCAGCAGGCGGATTACAAAGCAGCCTTGTCTTTTTTTGGCAATGGAGAGGCAAATGTAAAGCGGGCTGAGGAACAATCTCAACGCTACGACGGCATCGTTGCCTCAAATCAAAAAGCAACCCCTCTTCAACAAGAGCAGGAACCAGCGTCGGCAATCGAGTGGGTCCATCACACCGATGGTTATCATTACCAGCGCCAACCAAACGGCTCCTTTGATCCCGTTGCTCACGTTCGTGATGAGTTAGGTGCTTACCATCCCTATTCCTAGTCACCAAAGGGTAGGAACAGAATCAATCAGGTGAGGGCCGTCGTTTTGAACGGTGTTCACATCGCGACTCACAACATGGCGATCGATTCGAAGTGATGCTGGCTGTGCCCTTAGATCCTCTCCGTCGAGGTACCTTCCGACGTCATCCTTTTCCAGAAGGAGCGGCATCCTGTGATGGACATCTCGAACATCTTCATTCGCTTCTACGGTCAACAAGGCAAAAGATTCGACATGATCGCCGTTAGGAGAGGACCACGATTCCCAAATTGCTCCAAGCCAGCATGTGCCGCCATCGATGCGCTGGTGGTACCATGGAACCTTTCCCTGAACTGTGTTCATCCATTCATACCAGCCATCTGCCGGCACCACACATCTTCGATGAGCCCATGCGTGCTTGAACATTGGTTTCTCATGAACAGTTTCGGAGCGAGCGTTGTTTGGCTCATGCGTGGTTGACTTGGCCCACTGTGGGCGCAATCCCCAGCGCATTAGGCGGAAATGACGAGGTGCAGTGGACCGTTGACTTAGGCCATTTTCTGTGATGACAGGAACCCAATGCGTCGGAGCAACGTTCCAAGAGGGCTCGAAAGGTGTAAGTTCGGAAAGAGGTTCAGCACCAATCGCTTCTGCTAACTCGATGGGGGATTGAGCCAATGCGAATCTTCCGCACATGACTTCGCCTCATACAGGGTCAGGTAAGGCCCGTTCAAGTTCCTTAATGTCAAATTCAGCACCACTCAAAGGCACCTTCAACTCGTAGTGGTTGCCGATGTGAGGGTCCATCTCTCCAAAGCACCCGACATGGATGCCGTCGACAAGAACCTTGGCTGAACGCCCGGTGAGCCAAGGCCCCATGCTTCCTCCGAGCGGTTGAATGGAATATGATTCGGCCCCCAAGTCTCGCATGATGGCTTGGATTCGACCTCGAACCGCAGCAAATCCACCGTTTTGTTCTGCCACCAGGAAAGCAAACCTGTCACCGTTCTTATGGTCGCGAACCACTGTTCCCAATTCGTAAACGGCTTGAGGCAAATCGTGGTGGCGATTTGATGCGAGCAATCTGAACAAACCGGGCAAGAGGTACTGGCGGAGCAGGGTGTGTTCAATCGTGATGGGGTTGGTGATTCTTGTCACCTCTCCCATCGCAGGCCAGCGCATGGCCTCGAACTGATCGATGTCGTTGGACAGTGTAAGCGACTGAACCTGCATCAGGCCAAGCCCTTGCAGTGAGTCACGAATCCGTCGGCGAATGTGCCCGTCGGGGCGGGGGAGTGCGGTAAGAGGGGCTTTGGGAACATCGCTACCAAGGTCTTCGAAACCGTGGCCTATGGCAACATCTTCAACCAAATCAATAGGGTGGAGAATATCGAACCTCCATCGAGGCATCTCGAAGGTCAGGATATTGTCTCCTTCCACCACATCAGCCATGTTCATTGGCTGGCGCGCAGGTGCTGATTCGGCAGGTGTGCGTCCGAGGTAAGATCCTCCCATTCGGTTGATTGCTGTGTGAATCTCTTCATCGCTCAACGACCGACCAAGCAAACCATCGAGCAACCTGTCTGTCACTGTATGATGAATTGGGTTGGGGTTGGGCAGCGTTTCTGAAGTGCCATCAAAGCCAGTCACCTTGATTGATTCGATGCGGCCTCCGCGCTCTTCAAGTTGGCTGGCAATGAGCATGAGACTGGATTCGCAAGCTCTGCGGTCCCACCCAGTGACGTCGATGAAAAAGTCCCTTGTTGTCGAGGTGACCGTCGTGTGGTTACCATTGATGATTGGGGGGAACGAAAGGACTGCGTTGTTGGCATCTACAATTACGGGGTAGGCTTCCATACCCTCGAGCAGATGGGCGAAATCAACGCCTTTGGGATGTTGTCCTAAAATGTCAGTAATGCTCATTGGTTCATTCATTGCTAGAGGGGTGAATTCCATGTTGCCGGGTACAGTCATGACGCGGAATGGCGGAGCAAGCGTCTCAAGGTCGTGCACACCTATCGAAGCGCGTTTGCGCCCTCGTCCCAAAGCGAAGTGCAATTTCTCTTGATGGTCCATGAGGGCCTTGATGAACGCCTCGTTTTCTTCAGGTGTTGTACCGGTGTTGACATTTCGAACAACGGCACCAAGAATGATCGGGCGGACATGCTCCAGCGATGCATCCACTGACATTTCGATTTGTCCTTCCTCGACCTGAAGAGTGGGTTTAGCTGGTGCTCCATAGAGGAAAGGGCGGATGGCGCGAGTCAGCGTTTCTCCCGACAATAAATCAGGTCTGTCAGGGAATATTTCAATGTCCAACGTGCGCTCATCGCAGGCATCGATGTCCGTTCCAAGGAGCGGCAATTCGTCACCCATTCGTTCAATGTCATTGCTGATGCCGTGAAGGCTAAGCAATTGAGTGATGAGGGATTGTTCGACAGAGATGGTAGGCATAAAATCACCTTATCGGGCGAACCAATGGGGGAGAGGTCGTTCATAGCCAACCAAGCGCAAACCGCTTATTGCGGCTGTTTCATGGTCAAGAGCGCGTAGGTTTTGCCGTTGGAGTCGATCGATTGATTCAAGACCAAGCCTTGACAAAATTTCAGCCAACTCTTGGTGAATGCTTTGCAACCAATGGACGAGGTCTTGTGCCTCGGCCATTGGGACTTCACAGGCTATGATTTTAATGCCTGACGCCCTTAGTACAGCGACGTCGTGAGCGCTGGCGGAAAGGCCCAAAAGAACGCCAGCATCAGTGTGAGTTTCTTCGAGGTGTGCTTTTGCGGAACGCCCGATGAGCGGAAGAGCTGCTGCTTCTGCAACTCCGCTGCCGTCTTCAATTCGAGCAAAGGCGATGTCTGCCCCGTGGTGCGCTGCTCTCACATGTAGGTTTGTGATTCGCCCCAATGCGTTGAGGAAAGCAAAGGGTTTGTCTCGGCCAAGAAGGGTTCGAACGGCAACAAGCAAGCCGTCAATTTGTTCAGAGTTCATGGATGGCATGTTATCGAAATCGATCACAGCGCCAGCCGAGGCAGCCAACAACTCAGGTGCGTTAGAGAGGTTGTGCTTGTCGAGGAGAACGTAGTCGACGCTTCGGGGATTGGAGCGGGCTAAGAACGGTTGATGGTTCAACAACTGTACCGCATGTGGCAAGGCATCGCTAGGAAGATGAAGTTCATCCCCGTCTTCGATGATGGCCATGAGAGGGAGTGGGAGTGCACTTGGCGTTGTTTCACCGCCGCGCTCTCCTATGAGGGCCACAGTGTCGTAAGTCGCATAGTCGGGAGCGTGGTGCCGCTCGTCTGGGACCAGGCCAACCATTGACAAATCCGAAGAGGACATCTGACCGCCTTCGCCTTCGATCACGATAGTTTCAGCGGCGGTTAAGCAAACTGCATCGCTTGGAATGTGCAATTCTTCATCGTTCAATTGCTTGTTGATCGACTTCACTTCTGCTGCGGTCAACGGGCGCAAAGAGACGCCATGCGGAGGTGTTGGGCACCGTCCATTGATGATAATTCGACCGCCGCTCATACCAGCACCCGGATCGCTACCAACATCGCCGTGAATGACGATCAAACCGTCCATCATTCCCCCGCCAACGCGGGACCCTGCAGCACCTCGGACAATGAGCAATCCGCCAGACATGTGAGCGCCAGCATCGTTTCCGACTCCGTCGAGGATGCTTATTTTGCCGTCGTTCATTGCATAGCCAGCGTAATCTCCAGCCAACCGTTCACAAACGATGGTGTTTCCACGGTTTCCTGCTCCGAGGAATCCGCCAGCATCGCCTTGGAGCGTGAATGTTCCACCGCTGCCGAACGGAGCCGTCCATGACCCCAGGGTTCCGAGGGCACGCATCCGTGCGCCTTTTGGCAAGTTTGGACAAAGCCCAAGTTCACCATTTTTGGGAACAGGTTCGCCCGCATTGGTCCAACCAATGCGAAGAATTGCGTTTTGCTCGGCTGCAGCAATGAGCCGAGGGCCGAGTTTGGAGTTAATGTTGAAGGAGCGTTCAACCACATCATGAGCCTCGGCCATAATGAAACGCTGTTGCTTCCCGTCCAAATAGCCTCCCGTAGGGAAGCGCTGATTTGAGCCATCTTTGTTGCAGATCTGGCAAGCGGAGTTCACGTAACCCAACATGCAACATTCAACGATTTGTTAATAGAGGGTCTACGAGGGCATCCATACCGAGAACCATGGCCATCAAGGTTGCAATTAACGGATACGGAACGATCGGAAAGCGAGTTGCAGACGCTGTCGATGCTCAAGATGACATGGAAATAGTCGGTGTCACTAAAACACGGCCTGCCTTTGGTTGCGACTTAGCCGTGCGCAAAGGTTACCCAATTTATTGCACCTACGATGACGCAGACCGTATTGCGGCGTTTGCTGATGCTGGCTACACTTGTCACGGTGGGCTCACTGATTTGCTCAACATTGCAGACATCGTCATTGATTGCTCGCCAGGAAAGGTCGGAGCATCCAACAAAGAGAAGTACCAAACCGCCGGAGTGAAGTGGATTTTCCAAGGCGGTGAGAAACACGCTATGACGGGTATGTCTTACACATCCTCCGCCAACCATGCTCAAAATCTGAATGTAGAAGGGACGCGGGTCGTATCCTGCAACACCACTGGGCTCTCTCGTACGTTGGTGCCGCTTTACGAACACTGTGGCTCGTTGTCGGTCGAGTGCACGATGATTCGTCGAGCAGCAGATCCAGGGGACTCGAGTAAGGGGCCAATCAACGCCATCAAACCGGTGCTCAAGGTCCCTTCTCATCACGGTCCAGACGTCATGACCGTTAAACCTGAAATCCAAATTAACTCGATGGCTGTTGCCGTCCCAACCACGCTCATGCATGTCCATGTCATTGTCGCAACCCTTCCTGAAGGCCACGGATTGTCCACCGAATCGGTGTTGTCGATGTGGTCACAACGCCCTCGGCTCGTCATTATGAACGGAGCGGAAACTGGCATCACAACCACCGCAGAAGTGATGGAATTTGCCAGAGACATTGGGCGAAAGTGGGGCGATTTGCATGAAATCTTCGTTTGGGAAGATGGCGTGAAACTTGAAGGGAATACGCTGTACTATTTCCAAGCAATCCATCAAGAATCCGACGTAATTCCTGAGAACGTCGACGCCATCCGGGCGTTGATGGGTGTTGAGACCGATTGGATGACTTCTGTTGCCAAAACAGATGCAGCCATTTCGGCTTACAACCACTTGTGATGCGCTTGCCTTACCTTGCCCCGTAGGGGCACAAGCAAGGGGCGTTTTCAAAAGGGTCCGACAGGTCGCAATGGTATGCAAGCACTGCGCCAACCGTTTCTGATGCTTGTTTTGTTGGTCTTTACATCCCTTTCACCACTTTTAACCGCCGGTTCTGCCGATGCGGAACTTGAGGATGCAGACCTGCCCGTAGCGCTTTCTGAAGAGCAAAGGTTGGATCTGGCAAGTTCGATGTGGCATGCAGCAACACCAACACAAACCCTCCGTGTCCCATTGCAACCTGCATCCGGGCTCCTCAACTTGAACATCGGGAGTTTCGATCCACTTTTGGGCGAACATCCGGTTCCAGCAAACGGTCTGTTTGACGCTAACGATTTCTCCAGCACAGGTTTGGCCATCGTACAACTCCATGCCCATGACGGACTTGTTCTTGACGGCTTGATCGCTCGCCACGGATTCACCCCCCTCGATTTCATCGGCGATGAAGGCTGGTTGGTTCGCCTTGCTGAACCGCCTGTAGACTCAATTCGAGCCCTCCACGCAGATGATGATGTTCGCTGGGTAGGCGCTCAGCATCCTGGATGGAGAATTGAATCTTCATTGGCCAGTGGCTTCACTGCGGAACGCCTTTCTCTCGTCCCGTCCAGCGACCTTGGGATTGGAGGCTTCGAGCAACTGAGTCTTGATTTCATCCGCATGGGTGCAGAAGAAGCATGGTGTGGCGTTGGGGTCTGTGAAGTGCAACTCGAAGCACAGCGAACTCATGCCTTCATCGCTCACGCCGTTCAAGATGGCAGGATTATTTGGGTCGAACCTGCAACCGAATTCAACCTTCACAATGCGCTAGCTGCCGCCGCTTCCGGTGTCATCGATGTGCGCAATAACGCTTCATTCACGCTCGATGGCTCGGGTGAAATGGTTGCTATCGCTGATACAGGATTGGACCAAGATCACCCAGATCTGACTGGCAGAGTTGCAGCAGTGTACACTCAATTTGGACTCGATGCATCACCCGCCGATTCAAACACAGGGCACGGCACCCACATCGCAGTTTCAACCCTCGGAAGTGGTGCAAGCAACACCACAGCTACCGGAATAGCCCCAAATGCCGACCTCGTGATGTATGCATTGGAACACGACCCAACTGGTGTTTTTGGTCGCATTGGCTCCATTTACGACATGCTTCGTGACGCCGAACAGATGACCGCTCGTGTCGCCATCAACGCTTGGGGCGCCAACGGAAATTATGGACAATACACTGCGGATTCACGATCTGTTGACATCCTCGTTCACGACAAACCCGACATGCTACCACTGTTCTCTGTCGGCGACCGTGGTGCACAGGGTGCTTCGCAAGTCACAGCACCGGGGACCGCAAAGAACGTCCTTGCAATCGGAGCATCTGGCACCGGCACAACCGCTGGGACAGTTGCAACCTTTTCCAGTCAGGGTCCTAGCCTCGACGGACGAATTAAGCCCGACTTAGTTGCGCCAGGTGTTGACCTCTGCTCAGGCCGTGCTGAAGAAGCAAAAACCTCCCCCGGTCTTGCGTGCTCCGCTGAAACGCATGGAAACGGAGCCGATGTTTACACCTCGCTTTCTGGCACTTCTCAGGCCACTGCAGTCGCAGGCGGCGTAGCAGCATTGACGCGTCAATTCATCCGTGAAGAAGTAGGGATCAGTGCACCGTCAGGGTCGCTCATCAAGGCAGCCATGATCAACGGTGCTCGAGACCTCGGAACGCCCGATGTACCAAACTCAGTCGAGGGCTGGGGGCAAGTCGATTTGGAGCGCACGGTTCTTCCTGTTTGGGATGAGGCATCTCCAACCACCAGCGCTCTTGCCACCTTCATGGACGATAACACGCCGTTAGATGCTGGCTTTGGTCTGTTGTATGCGTTCAATTTGGATGCGTCTCACGGCATCGATATCACGCTCGCATGGTCCGATGAGGCCGGCTCGGCGAACGCAGCTCAAAGCGAGGCACGCCTTGTCAACAACCTCGACCTTGTTCTCGTTTCACCTTCGGGAACCGAATGGTTTGGCAACAATTTTGCCAATGGCTACACCACAAGCGCCCAGGTCATGGACACCGTGAACAATGTGGAACGAATCAAGGTCGCTGCTGGCACTTTGACTGAAACGGGCCAATGGCTGGTGAAGGTCCTCCATCGAGGCGGTACGACCCAAGACTTCGGCTTGGTTGTCACGGCCGATGCTACGCCAAACCCACAAGCAGACATTGCTCTGTACAACGGCAGCATCATTCCATCGTCTCCCGAACCACTTCGAAACGATTTGATTGCTATACGCATCGGATGGATCAACCAAGGCACGCTAGCCACGGGCACGTTCAGAGTGATTTTCGAAGACTTAACCACCGGCGATACCCTGTTTGAAGGCGACCGGCCTGCCCTTGCAGCAGGGACCATCGATTCACTTCTGATTCAACACCAATTCCTCACGACTGGTCCGCATCAAATGCGCCTTCGTGTGGACACCAACGATCAGGTGGCAGAGATGAACGACGCCAACACTGGAGCGGATAACAACATCTGGGAGCAAGAAATAGAAGTGACCGCTCTCGGCGTGCGAGTGATTGCATTGAACAACGATGGAAGTGCTCCACTCACTTCTGAGGATCGAGAGTCTGCCGCTGTGAAAATCTTCGATGTTCGAAACCAAACTGGAATTGACATCCCGATTCACATTCTTCACGAAGGTACCGGTGAAAAGAACGTTACATTGAGCGTCACTAACGTCCAAGTCCCTCAACCGGGGCGTCCCGATTTCTTGCTTTCTCCTGATGACCTGTGGACCAAGAGCGTTTCAGAACTTGGCCCGTACACCGTTCAAGGCCAAGGCGAGGCCGGCGACTTCCAACTCCTCACGATTCATCTCGAAGATGAGTATGCCAACCTCGATGACCCTGAAGATCCGAGGTATGCACGATCTGGAACCTTCATCGTTGATGTCACCGCTCGCTACCAAGACAATCCAACAGTGGCGCACACTCAACGGCTAACCTTTGTCATCGAACAGTTGGATGAAGTTCTCATCACACCTCTTGGAACAGACGGACTCACAGCCGAACCCGGCGACTCTGCAGGTTTCCGAATCTCGGTTGCTAACATTGGCAACGCACCAGCACAATACGCCATGAGTTGTTCCTCGGAACACCGCTGGCAAATCATGCTGAAAGACACCAACTCTTCGACGCTGGAAATTGAGCCGATTGGTATTCGTGAATACCGTGCAATCAAGATTGACTTGTTTGTGCCTCCTGTTTCAAACGGCATGCCGTTGACTGGTTCTACCGACACCGTGACGTGCTTTGTGACCTCCAGCACCGACCCCTCGCTCAACTTCAGTGAATCCGCAACGGTGACCGTTCTACCCCAGCAATCCTTCAAATCAGATTTGTACGATGACTTGGGGGCAATTGGTCCATCTTCTAAAGCCCGTGAGGTGCTTGTCGACAGCGGTGAACAAGCGAGCATGAACTTGACCGTAGAAAACACAGGCAACACGGAACTTGACTTGAAGGTCAAGATTCAACCCTCGAACCCTACATGGCCGATTCAAGTCTCCCTCGATGATCAAGCGGACGCGAGAGAAGTTTTCCTCGATTTGTCCCCTGGTGAATCGGTATCTGTCAATTTCATTCTCGGAGTTCCAAGCGTTGCCGAAGAGGGCGAAACAAACAGCTTCACCATTCGCACAGAACTCAACGCCCAAGTGTTTGTTTCCAACACGACCGTGCTCAAGGTGCGCGATGAACTTGCGCTCGTGTTAACCGGGCCGCCCGAAGATGTGATTGAAACTTCATTGGCTTCGACGTTCAGTTACGGTACATTCAACCTCGTCAATACAGGGAACGCACCACTCACACTTGCGTGGTCGAACGGTCTCGCACCCGATGGTTGGGTTGTTGGGTTTGCAAATCCAATTGCTTATCTTGAACCACGCGAAGAAAAGACGGTTCGCTTTGGACTCATTCCACCGGCGAACAGCGAAGTTTCGGACAAAGCGTTCGACATGCTGATCACCGTCACAGGTGGTAACAATGGGCGTTTAGTGGAATCATCAGTGCGCGTTGACGTGGCCGTGCTCCCTTCTCAATTTGCTAACATTACCGTCGCCGATGACACCATACGCCCCTTCAGAAGTGTTTCTCGTGATGATGGTGCTTCACAATCCTTCATCGTCCGAAACGATGGGAATCTGCCAATTAATGCGGTCTTATCGGGTGAAGTGCTTGACGAGAATGGCAATGCTTCAAGCGCTTGGGAAGTGTCGTTTTCTTCAAGCGAGATCACCAACCTTGCCCTTGGTGACTCCATCACGGTTGAAGTCACAGTGACGCCTTCAGATGCCGCACTCAAAGGTTTGATGTTAACGGAAATTACCCTCGTGGGGGGGAGCACTCAGGTCGGTATGATTCAAATTGAAACAACGGTGACAACCGCCGACAGCGATGGCGGTTTGTTTGCGATTTTGCCGCTCTATGCCTCTATTCCTCTGCTTGGCGTCCTTGTTTGTGCTGGTATTTTACTGGCCTTGCGCATGAAGCGAAGCGGTGAACTCCGTGATGATGGGAGTGACTTGGTTGCACCTGATGCCTTTGTCAATCCAGACCACCTCGGAACTCGCCGAGACGACGCACTAGACATCGGCCACGCTGTCAATGAGATCGCAAGCGCCGAAGTGTCACAAGATGAAATTGCAGCAGCGCTCGCTCAATCACTCAACCTTCCTGCAGCCCCTGCTGCGGTACCTCAGGGCCTTCCGCCCGCTGCAGCGCCACTGGGCATGCCACCTGCAGCATTACCGATTGGAATGCCTCCAGCAGGGTTGCCACCGTTGCCGCTCCCTGGTAAGCAACTTCCAGCGTTGCCAGCGCCTCAACAACCAGTGCTTCCAACGGCCGTTCCTGTTCACATCGGCCCGCCCTTGCCTCCAACAGGTTTACCTGCTGGTTGGACCATGGAGCAATGGCAACATTACGGTCATCAATGGCTTCAACAAAACAACCAATGAGCCGTGAGCATCTCTAATACGGAGCACCAACTCGACGATGCATGAGCAGCATTGTTCTCTTTGGGCCACCTGGTGCGGGAAAAGGTACGCAAGCCGAACGCATCACCGAAAAAACTGGGTTCCCCCAAGTTTCCACAGGCGATATGCTTCGAGCGGCCGTCAAAGCTGGAACCGAAACTGGGCTTCTGGCCAAATCCTTCATGGAAGCGGGTCAACTTGTCCCAGACGATGTAATCATTGACCTAATCAAAGATCGAATCACTCACCCTGATGCAACTCAAGGCGTCATGTTCGATGGTTTCCCTCGAACAATCCCTCAAGCAGAGGCCTTGGCAACCATCACGGAAGTTTCTCATGTCATTGCGATTGAAGTCCCAGATGAACGAATTGTCGACCGAATTTGTGGGCGATATTCTTGCGCTGGTTGCGGGAGTGTGTACCACGACACGTTCAACCCAGTCTCCGAAGGTGGCTGCGAATGTGGTGAGTGGGAAGAAAAGCGTCGCGCAGACGACAATGCAGACACCGTAATGTCGCGTTTAGGTGCTTACCATGAACAGACTTCTCCACTTGCTGGTTGGTATGAGAATGAAGGAATTTTTCATCGAATTAACGGCGACCGGCCCATCGATGCGATCACTGAAGATATTCTTGCGGCTTTGAACTGAAGGTGAATCCATGGCTCGTTCACAGCGTTCCAAACGGCAAAAGAAGGGGCAACATCGTCGCGCTTTGGCCCAAGAGGGACAAACTCGCCTGATTGCGATTCTGAATGAACCTCATGGGGC
>DUKM01000008.1:0-665 GCA_013329255.1 Candidatus Poseidoniaceae archaeon
GCCTTCGGAGAAAACCCACTCGGCATCTCAGGATGGTTACAAGGGACAGGCTACACCGGTGAAGCGGGTTACGAAATTTTCGTAGCGAACGAAGACGCCCCGCTTCTGTGGCGAGCCCTCATTACAGCGGGGGCCGTTCCCGTTGGCCTCGGAGCGAGGGACACGTTGCGGTTGGAGAAAGGCTTCTTGCTGTCAGGCGTCGACTTCTGCTGGCCACCGCTTGCTGAGGGCGAAGACGCTTCGTTTTTGGCCCGTGACTCATGGGAAACGAACGTTCCATTCGGCCTTGATCTAGAACACGAATTCATTGGAAAGCATCGAGTGGTAAGTCACGACGAGAACGATGCGCGTTGGTGGGGCATCAAGTACACCGAAAAGGGCCCGTTGCCACGGCCAGGAAAAGCGGTTACTCTGCCTGATGGAACTTCCATTGGCGCTCTTACCTCCGGCGCACCTGCGCCGAGTTTAGACAACCTCGGAATTGGCATCGGTTACCTCTCTTCGGTCAGCGAAGGCGACGAGGTGCTGATCGTTGCCAGCCCTCGGAAATCCGTCAAAGCGGTTGTCGTCCGACCACCGTTCCTCTGATCAGAACAGAGCCTCAAAGGCTTGGACAAAAGCGCTTTGCTGTTCGATGCCAAGCTGTGTTAAAACGGCCACTTTAT